>PHCH01000131.1 GCA_002840785.1 Betaproteobacteria bacterium HGW-Betaproteobacteria-4
CGGTCAATTCATCCTGGCTGGCAACATCATCGTTCGCCAGCGCGGTACCGAATTCCACCCGGGCGACAACGTTGGCTGCGGCAAGGATCACACCCTGTTCGCACTCAAAGACGGCGTAGTTCAGTTCTCCGTCAAGGGCTTGAAAAAGCGCCGCGTGGTGACCATCGTTCCGGCTGCCGAATAAATCGGACTAGCGGAAGCAAAAGCCCCGTCCGCAGGATGGGGCTTTTTAGTTTATGCCGCCAGATTTTCTGGTGGCGGTATTACCCGGATGTAGAGGCGGAAAATGAAATTCATCGACGAAGCAAAGATTTACGTTAAAGCCGGTGACGGCGGCAATGGCGCCGCAACTTTCCGCCGCGAAAAATACATCCCGATGGGTGGCCCGAACGGCGGCGACGGCGGCCGTGGCGGCAGCATCTACGTGGTCGCCGACTGCAACATCAACACCCTGGTCGACTACCGCTACACCCGCAAATTCATCGGCAAGCGCGGTGAAAACGGTGGCGGCGCCGACTGCTACGGCGCCGGCGGCGACGACATCATCCTGCGCATGCCCGTCGGCACGGTCATTTCCGACCTCAACACCGGCGAAATCCTGGCCGACCTCGAGACCAACCGCGCCCCGCGCCAGAAAACCAATGGCGACCAGGGCGAAGAACACGAGCTGACGCTCGAACTGCGCGTCCTCGCCGACGTCGGCCTGCTCGGCCTGCCCAACGCCGGCAAGAGCACCCTGATCCGTGCCGTCTCCTCGGCCCGCCCGAAAGTCGCCGACTACCCGTTCACGACGCTGCACCCGAACCTCGGCGTCGTCCGCGTCGACGCCGAAAAGAGCTTCGTCATGGCTGACGTTCCCGGCCTCATCGAAGGCGCCGCCGACGGCGCCGGCCTCGGCATCCGCTTCCTCAAGCACCTGCAGCGCACGCGCATCCTGCTCCACCTCGTTGACCTCGCCCCCATCGACCCCGATGCCGACCCGGTCCGCGACGCCAAGGCCATTGTCGGCGAACTGCTCAAGCACGACCCGGCGCTGGCCGACAAGCCGCGCTGGCTGGTCCTCAACAAACTCGACCTGATTCCCGAAGAAGACCGCGAAAAGACCGTCAAGGACTTCCTCAAAGCCTACAAAAAGGCCACCAAATACGACGGCCCGGTTTTCCCGATCACCGCCATCAACGGCGAAGGCACCAAGCCTTTGATCTATGCCATCCACGAAGCCTTGGAGCAGATGGCAAAACCGGAAATCCCGGATGACGACGAGTTAGAATCCGACGAGGAAAACAGCCCGGAGGCATAGCCATGCTGACACTCGAACAACTTCGCGAAAAGCGGGAGGCATTGATCGCCCTCGCCGACCGGCACAAAGCCGAAAACGTCCGCATTTTCGGCTCCGTGGCCCGCGGCGAAGCAAGCGAGAAAAGTGACGTGGACATCCTGGTCCATTTTCGTCCGGGCGCCTCCCTGTTCGACCTGATGGACCTCAAAGAAGACACCGAGGAACTGCTCGGCCTCGAAGTCGACATCGTCTCCGACCGCGGACTATCGCCCTATCTAGCCAGTCGCATCCTGGGCGACGCCCGGCCACTATGACCTCGGAGCGCTCCATCTTTCTGGCACACGCACTCGATTGCGCCGATTTCATAGCATCACAACTCGCCTCATGCGACAAGCAGCACTTCATGGATAGTCGACTGCTGCGAGACGCCGTCCTCCGCAATCTCGAAGTAATCGGCCAGGCTTGCAAGGACTACGGCATCGAACGCCTGGAATCCACTCACCCTCACATTCGTTGGCGCCGGATCGCTGGCTTCAGGAATCAACTGGCGCATGAATATCTCGGCCTGGACTTCGAACTCGTCTGGGGCATTCTGAGCGAACAGTTGGCACCGTTGCGCCTCGCCATCACCGAACACCTCGACTCAAACCCATGACCACCCGCCTCGCCAACGCCAAACGCCTCGTCGTCAAAGTCGGCTCGGCGCTCGTCACCAATAACGGCGCCGGCCTCGACCTCGCCGCCATCGAAGACTGGGCCCGGCAAATCGCCACCCTGCGCCAGCAAGGCAAGGAAGTCGTGCTCGTCTCCTCCGGCGCCGTCGCCTGCGGCGTGCAGCGCCTGGGCTGGGGGCGCCGGCCGAAGACCGTGCATGAAAAGCAGGCCGCCGCCGCCGTCGGCCAGGCCGGCCTGGTCGAAGCCTACGAGGCTGCCTTCAACAAGCACTGCCTGCACACCGCACAAATCCTGCTCACCCACGACGACCTGGCCGACCGCAAACGTTACCTCAACGCCCGGTCGACACTGAGCACACTGCTCGAACTCGGCGTCGTCCCGATCATCAACGAGAACGACACCGTCGTCACCGACGAAATCAAGTTTGGCGACAACGACACGCTGGGCGCCCTCGTTGCCAATCTCATCGAAGCCGACGCCCTGATCATCCTGACCGACCAGATCGGCCTGTTCACCGCCGACCCGCGCAAGGACGCAAACGCCACGCTGATCAGCGAAGCCACCGCCGGCGACGAGTCGCTCGAAGCCATGGCCGGCGGCGCCGGCACCCGCGTCGGCACCGGCGGCATGATAACCAAGGTCATCGCCGCCAAGCGCGCCGCCCGCAGCGGTGCCCACACCGCCATCGCCAGCGGCCGCGAGATCGATCCGATCATCCGCCTCGCCGCCGGCGAACCGCTAGGCACCCTGCTCGTCTCGCAAACCCAGCCCCTCGCCGCCCGCAAGCAATGGCTGGCTGACCACCTGCAACTCGCCGGCCGCCTGCTGCTCGACGATGGTGCGGTCAACGCCCTAAAAGCCGGAAAAAGCCTGCTGCCCATCGGCGTCATCGCCGCCGAAGGCGAATTCGAACGCGGCTCAGCAGTCGCCTGCATCAACCCGGATGGCCGCGAAGTGGCCCGCGGGCTATGCAACTACGGAAGCGGCGAAGCCCGGCTGATCACGCGAAAATCCACCACTGAAATCGAGAATATTCTCGGCTACATCGACGAACCGGAAATCATCCATCGCGACAACCTCATCCTGCTCGCCTGAGACCGAATCGCCCCAAAAAGCAAAAACGGGCGCCAAGGCGCCCGTTTTTCATTGCACCATGCTTGCTTAGAAGCGATAGGAAACGCCAACGCCAGCGGTGATCGGGCTCAGATCAAGCGTACCGATCTTCGCACCATTCAGGGTCACATCGGTTTCCATCTGGATGTACTTCACATCGACGTTCAGGCCCCAGTTCTTGTTGAACATGTAGTCAAAACCAACCTGCCCGGCCAGGCCAACGCTGGAGCGGTCGACCGAGGCGGCACCATTCAGGATATTGTCGCGGCTAAAGAACAGCGTGTAATTCACGCCAAGGCCGACATAGGGCTTGAAGGCACCGAGATCGGTAAAGTGATACTGAACGAGCAGGGACGGCGGCAGCGCCTTGATCTTGCCAATATTGGCCCCAGCCATGGTGATATCGACAGTCTGCGGATAGGTCAGAACCAGTTCTGCAGCAATGTTCTTGGTGAAGAAATAGCTCAGATCAATCTCGGGAATCCAGCGGCTCTCGGCTTCGATAGGGCCGGGCAGGCCGTCGTTCTGGCCATTTTCGAACTGCACATCGACCGCGCGCACGCGCACCATGAACGAGCCTTCCTGAGCCTGCGCGACAGCGGATGAAAGCATGCCAGCGGCGACCAGTGCAGCAACCAGAATCTTCTTAGCCATAAATCACTCCCTATCATCGTTATGAAAAAAGGAAATGCTATAGCCTTTTGGCGTAGTCATTTTGACCCAGGTCAATAACCATAATCATGGAATGGTTTTATGGCAATTCAATTAGCGCGGAGTACCTATTTCAGGTCAACAAAAAACGGGAGCCGAAGCTCCCGTTTTTTGTTCCAACTGGATTAAACCAGATTAGAAGGTGTGGCGCAGGCCAACAGCATAGGTGTTGGTATCAAGACCTTGGGCGCCAATATCGCTTTGCACACGCTTGGCAACGACGCCAGCGTAAGCAGTGGTGCGCTTGGACAGCGAGTACGTGGAGGCCAGCGTACCAACCTTGACATTATCTGCACCAAGGGTAGAACCGACATTCAGAGCAGCGTATTCAGCGATAACAGCAACCTTGGCACCAATCGGAACAGCGGCGGAAACAGCCCACTTCTTGTCCTTGCCAACAGTAGCCGTGGTATCAGCCTTCTGCTGTTGGTAGAGAGCTTGCAGCTTGACGACCTTGAAGTCGTAACCAGCGCGCAGACCCCATTCCTTGACGTTGTCAGCAAGCAGGTTGGTTTGCGCAGCAACAACCTTTGTATAGATCGCGCCAGCGGTGATCGGGCCATTGGCGTAGCTGACGGACAGCAGGTTTGCAGTGCTGTCGGTGTTGCCGCCGGCGCTGGTGGTGAGAGCCACCGGTGCGCTGGTGCCAGCAGCTTCAGTCAAACGAGCGTGGTTGTAAGCAACGGTCACACCACCGAAGGACGGCGAGATGTAAGCAATAGCGTTATTGGCGCGGGAAGCAGAGGTGATCAGCGTACCGCCACCAGCATTGTAGGCGGCGCCAATGCCAGTAGAGCCGCCAAGGGCAGTGGCAGCAACCGAGAAGTCAAGACCGGTGGTTTGCAGACGACCAACCACTGCAGTACCGAAGCCGCCGGTCAGACCAACGAACTGTTGACGGCCATTGGTGCTAGTGGAGGTAACCGTACCACCGATACCGGCATTCGCGTCGATATTCAGACCGTATTCCAGAACAAACAGAGCCTTCAGGCCGTTGCCCAGATCTTCAACACCCTTGAAACCGATGCGCGAGGTGGACAGGGTGCCGGAGTTGACGTTGAACTGGGTCTGCCCATTTGCGGCGCCCAGACGGGTCGTGGCGGAAATGCTGGCATCAGCAACACCGTAAACGGTGACGTTGGTTTGTGCGAAAGCAGCGGTGGAAGCCAGACCAGCGATGGCCAGAGCGATCAGTTTCTTTTGCATCAGAAAATCTCCTTATCGAGAAGTTGGCGTCGATTGTCGCAAGGGCATTTCGCCCTAGCAACCGGCGTTTGCCACGCACGGACACTTTTGTCCGGCTTTGTTGTTTTGGCGCAACACCACACCACCAACCATTCGGACCAGCCTTTTCCCCGACTCCGACACGCAAATCACACAGACACAAAAAAGGCGGCTTTCGCCGCCGCTTGCTACCAGCCAAGCCAATCAAGCCGAGAACGACGATCCGCAACCACAGGTCGAGGTTGCATTCGGATTACGAATGACGAACTGCGAACCTTCCAGGCCTTCGCTGTAATCAATTTCGGCGCCGACCAGATACTGATAACTCATGGGGTCTATCAATAAGGTAACGCCGTTCTTTTCCATGGACGTGTCGTCTTCATTGACTTCCTCGTCAAAGGTAAAGCCATACTGAAAACCGGAACACCCTCCGCCAGTGACGAAAACCCTCAACTTGAGACCCGGATTACCCTCTTCTTCGATCAATTCCTTCACCTTGGCCGCGGCGCTCTCGGTGAACACGAAGGGGGTGGTTTCTACAACTGCATTCATGAGTAAACTCCTGGAAAAATTCTGTGCTTCGTTATGTTGGACCGGCCAATTCACGGCTAGTCGGTTAGGCTGATGTCGCCAATTTTAGTTCCACGGCCTTGCCGGCGGAATGAACGAGGCGTCCTTCGATGACGGCTCCTTGCTGCATTTCTATCACCGAGTATTCGACGTCGCCGGCAATACGGGCCTTCGATTGCATTTCGATCGACTGAGTCACCGTTACCGGGCCAACGACCGTACCGTTAGTCACCAGATGAGCGACATTGACAGCGCCCTCGACGCGCGCATGCTCACTCAACACAAGCATCGAAGATGAAGCGCCTTCGGCGGCAAGAATGCTCCCCTTCACTTCTCCATCGACGCGCAAGCCACCCGTAAAATGAATACTCCCTTCGACGCACGTTCCGGCGCCGATCAGGCTGTCGATTCGCCCCAAGGGTTTGCTTTCATCTTTTTTTCCGAACATCCAATCCCCTCCTAGAGTTGAGCCACTCGCTTGGCTTTCAGTGTATCACCCTGCAAAACCCGAGCCTCCACCTGCTGCAGGATGGCGCCATCCGGCAACGCAAACACCCCTTCGCGACGTAAAAAATGCTTTAGCTCGAGTTGAAAATCTGAAGAACCAGCCGACCCTTCAGGCAACTGCAAATGCAGACTCTTACCGGAGAGCCTATAGCTCACAGCCAACTGGAGGCGTCCGCGAAAATCCGGGTTCTGTCTATCCGGTTGAAACGCAAAAAGCAGGCGATAGCGAATTTTTCCCGGCGACTCCTGAGCAAGCCGAAAACTTTCGACCCGAACGGCCCCGCCCTCTCCCGCCACCGGAATCAAGCGCTCAAACAAAAGGACATCCTCCCTGAGGGCTGCATTTTCAGCCTCCAGACTCTGGATTTGCCCCAGCAATTGCTGCTGAGTTGCTCGCTCGATACTGACTGCATTTTTGCCAGTTCCAGCAGTCGACCGCAAGATATTCAATTCCTCACGCTGCACCTGTAACTGCTGGCGCAATTCGTCCTTTTCCTGCGCAAGCGCTCCTGCCTCGTTGCGCTGGGCGATCAACCAGCCGACAACACCAACCAACAGCAGCAATAACACGACAGGAAAAACCAACCACTGCCACGGCAAATGGGTTCGCACCACCACCTTGGGCGCGGTTATTCCAAAACGTCGCCGAAACCGCCTTAGCCTCAGGGTGACTGCTGGAGTTGGCACCGACTCGCTACCTCTTCATTGCCCACGATCGAGTTCCCAAAAAACGAGAGCGCATGATACTCCGCAGCACAAAAACAAAAAAGCCGCCCAAAGGCGGCTTTTCGATAGCGAAGCGTATTAGCGCTTGGAGAATTGCTTGCGACGGCGCGCTTTGTGGAAGCCAACTTTCTTACGCTCAACTTCGCGGGCATCACGGGTAACGAACCCGGCCTTCGACAGCGCAGGCTTCAACGCGGCATCATATTCGATCAGCGCACGGGTAATACCATGGCGAACAGCACCGGCTTGGCCGGACTCGCCGCCACCAATAACATTCACCTTGATATCGAAGCCGCTCAACTGCTCGACCAGCGCCAACGGCTGACGCACGATCATGCGGCCCGTTTCGCGAGAGAAGAACTGATCGACCGGCTTGCCATTGACAACGATGACACCGGAGCCACGCTTCATGAATACACGAGCAACGGCGCTCTTGCGACGACCGGTACCGTAGAAATAACCTTCAGCCATGATAACCCCTTAGATTTCCAGAGCCTTCGGC
>PHCH01000132.1 GCA_002840785.1 Betaproteobacteria bacterium HGW-Betaproteobacteria-4
GCGCAAGTTCACGATTTCCTCCAACGAAATCCTCGAAGCGCTGACCGACCCGCTCAACCAGATCGTTTCCGCCGTCAAGTCGGCGCTGGAAAAGACCCCGCCCGAACTCGGTGCCGACATTGCCGAAAAGGGCATGGTCCTGACCGGCGGTGGCGCCCTGCTCCGTGATCTCGATCGTCTGCTCATGGAAGAAACCGGCCTGCCGGTCATCGTCGCCGATGAACCTCTGACCTGCGTCGCCCGCGGTTGCGGCATGGCGCTGGAAAAGATGGACAAGCTGGGCAGCATTTTTGCCTCGGATTAAGCGTTGACCGTAGCATTCCCGGATTAAGCGATGGCCGGCATCGACCACGCACCGCCACCGTTCTTCAAGCAAGGGCCAGCGCCGCTGGCCCTTCTGACTTTCTATCTCGCCGTTTCGCTGGCGATCTTTGTTGTCGACCTGCGTTTCCAGAGTCTCGAACTGCTCCGCCAGAGCATCGCGCTGGTCGTCGACCCGGTCCAGCGCGTCGCCCAGACGCCGGGCAGCCTGGTCGATTACGCCGCCAGCTACCTGCAGGGCATGCGCGCCCTGCAGCAGGAAAACAACGAGCTCAAGCACACCCAGCTGACAACCGCCCCCAATCTGCAACGGCTGGCCCAGCTGGAAGTGGAAAACGAACGGCTGCGCAAGCTGCTCTCCGTCAAGGAACGCGAGAAAGCCAACGGTCAGGTGACCCAGATCCTGTACACCGCCCGCGACCCGTTCTCGCGCAAGATCATCGTCGACAAGGGCCAGCAGGCCGGCATTGTCGCCGGTCAACCGGCCATCGACGAGACCGGCGTCGTCGGCCAGGTCACCCGTGTTTTCCCGTTCTCGGCCGAAATCACGCTGATCACCGACAAGGATCAGGTCGTCCCCGTCCAGATTGTCCGCAGCGGCCAGCGCTCGATCGTCTTCGGCCTCGGCAACGGCCAGCTCGAACTGCGCTACATGCCGGCCAACGCCGACATCCAGGTTGACGATGTGCTGGTCACCTCCGGTCTCGACGGCATCTACCTGCCTGGCTTCCCGGTCGCCAGGGTGGTCAATATCGAACGCGACAACGCCTACTCCTTCGCCCGCATCTTCTGCGTGCCGATCGCCGGCGTCGAAAACTTCGGCGAGGTCATGGTGCTTGACGCGCGCCAGCCCTTGCCGCCCGCCCCCCCGGCATCGGCCGGCCGGCCGGGGGGCAGCGACCAGCCCGAATTGCGCGGCAGAAGCAAGAAAACGGCGAGCAAAGGAAACTGATGCAACCGACTTTTTCCTCCTCACGCATCCTGCAGCCGGTCCGCCCCTGGTTCATCGTCTTCAGCCTGATTGGCGCCGCCCTCCTCAATTTCCTGCCGACGGCCCACTGGCCAGGCGTCCCCGACTGGGTGGCGCTGGTTCTCTGTTTCTGGTGCATCCGCGAATTTCGCCGCGTCGGCATGGGCTGGGCCTTCGTCCTCGGCCTGCTCATGGATGTCGCCGACGGCGCCGTTCTCGGCCAGCACTGCTTCGCCTACGTGCTGCTCGCGTACACCGCCTCGTCGCTGTCCCGGCGCATCCTGTGGTTCCCGCTGCTCCAGCAGGCTCTGCAGGTCTTGCCCCTGCTCGTCGCCACGCAGGTATTGCAGGCCCTGATGCGCCTTGCCGTCGGCGCCGATTTCCCTGGCTGGGGCTACTTCATTGGCCCCGTCATAGCGACCCTGCTCTGGATTCCGCTCACCTTCATCCTGCTCCTGCCCCAATACCGGCCGGTCGAGCAGGACCCCAACCGCCCGATCTAGGTCCGAGGCCGGCAGTCGATGGTTCATTTCACCAATCCGGAAGCCGATGTCGATCGCTTTCGTTTTCGTCTGGGCGTTGCCGCCATTTGCGTCCTGCTGGCGTTCGGCATCCTGTTCGGCCGCTTCTTCTGGCTGCAGATCATCCAGCACGACTTCTACCTGACCCGGGCTGAAGACAACCGGATCGCGCTGATCCCCATCGTTCCCAACCGCGGCGTCATCACCGACCGCAACGGCGTCGTAATGGCCCACAATTATTCGGCATTCACGCTGGAAATCACGCCGTCGCAAACCGCCAGCGTCGAGGAAACCATCGACGCACTGGCCGAACTGATCGACATCCAGGCCAAGGATCGTAAGCGTTTCAAGCGCCTGCTCGACGAGGCCAAGAATTTCGAATCGATCCCCATCCGCACCCGCTTGACCGATGCCGAGGTCGCCCGCTTTGCCGCCCAGCGCTATCGTTTCCCCGGCGTCGAGGTCAAGGCCCGCCTGTTCCGCCAGTACCCGCTCGGCACGGTTGCCTCGCATGCCCTCGGCTACATCGGCCGGATCACCGATCGCGACCTCAAGTGGATCGAGGATTCCGAAAAGCAGGGCAACTACAAGGGAACCGACCACGTCGGCAAGACCGGCCTCGAACAGCATTACGAATTCGAGCTGCACGGCGAGACTGGTTACGAGGAGGTCGAGATCGATTCCGGCGGCCGGGCCTTGCGCAGTCTGAAACGGATTCCGCCGGTTCCCGGCAACAATCTGACCCTGACCCTGGATGCCAAGCTGCAGGAAATCACCGAGCAGGCTTTCGGCGACCGCAAGGGTTCGCTCGTCGCCATCGACCCGACCACCGGCGGCATCCTGGCTCTGGTGTCCACGCCGACCTACGACCCCAACCTGTTCGTCGACGGCATCACGCCGGACAACTGGAAGGAACTCAACGAGCACCCGAGCCGGCCGATGATCAACCGGGCCATCAACGGTGCCTATCCGCCCGGCTCGACATTCAAGCCGTTCATGGCGCTGGCTGCGCTGGAAATGGGCAAGCGCACGCCGCATCAGGCAATCAGCGACCCCGGCTTCTTCACCTTCGGCAACCACACTTTCCGCGATGACAAGAAGGGTGGCCACGGCATCGTGGACATGTACAAGTCCATCGTTCATTCCTGCGACACCTACTACTACGTGCTGGCCAACGACATGGGGATCGACAACATCTCCCGGTTCATGGGCTCGCTCGGCCTCGGTCAGCGCACCGGGGTCGATCTCGGCAAGGACGATTCAGGCGAATCGAAGGGCGTCCTGCCATCGCAGGAGTGGAAGAAACAGCGCTTCAAGAAGCCGGAACAGCAAAAATGGTATGCCGGCGAAACGATCTCGATCGGTATCGGCCAGGGTTACAACGCCTATACCCCGATCCAGCTGGCCCAGGCCACGGCAACCATTGCCAACAACGGCGTGATGTTCCGCCCGCACCTCGTCCGCTACATCGTCGAAACCCGAACGGGCGAAAAGCGCCAGGTCGAGCCGAAGCCGATTCGCGACCTGCAATGGAAGCAGAGCAATGTCGATGTGATCCGTCGGGCCATGGTCGGCGTCAACAAAGAAGGCACCGGCGCCCGGGCCTTTGCCGGCGCCCCCTACGAAGCAGCCGGGAAGACCGGGACGGCCCAGGTCTATTCGCTGAAGGGCGCCCAGTACAAGGAAAGCAGCACCCGGAAGGATTTGCGCGACCACGCCCTGTTTATCGCCTACGCCCCGGCCGACAAGCCTAAAATCGCCCTCGCCGTGCTCGTCGAGAACGGCGGCTTTGGCGCCCAGTCGGCGGCGCCGATCGCCCGCATGGTCATCGACTACTATCTGCTCGGCAAGCTGCCGGGGGGCGCCGCGCCGGAAGACAGCGCAGCCGTCGAAGAGGAGCACGAAGAATGATCGACATCGTCGGCACGCTGCGCCGCGGCGGGCGCGAACTGATCGCCCACATCGACTTTCCGCTTCTCCTGATCACCCTGGCGATCATGGGCGTCGGCCTGGCCACGGTCAATTCGGCGACCTGGGACAGCAGCCATCGCATGGTCTCGCAGGCCGGTAACATGGGCATCGCCATGGTCGTCATGTGGTTCGTCTCGCGCCTGCCGCCGCAGAAGCTCATGAACTTTGCCATTCCGCTCTACGTCATCGGCCTCGTGCTGCTCGCCTGCGTGTTCCTGTTCGGAATCAAGGTGAACGGAGCAAGACGCTGGCTGCCGCTCGGTTTTGTCCGCATCCAGCCCTCCGAAATCATGAAGATCGCGATGCCGCTCATGCTCGCCTGGTACTTCCACAAGTACGAGGCCGTGCTCAAGATGAAGCATTACGCCATCGCCAGCCTGCTCTTGCTCGTTCCCTTCGCCATGATCGCCAAGCAGCCGGACCTTGGCACCGCACTGCTGGTCGGCGCCGTCGGCTTTTACGTCATCTTCTTCGCCGGCCTGCCGTGGAAGATCATCATCGGCCTCGTCGTCGCCGGCGCCGCAGCCGCCCCCTTTCTCTGGCACGCGCTGCACGACTACCAGCAAAAACGCATCCTGACCCTCATCGACCCAACCTCCGACCCGCTCGGCACCGGCTACCACATCATTCAGTCGATCATCGCCATCGGCTCCGGCGGCAGCTTCGGCAAGGGCTATCTGAACGGCACGCAGACCCACCTCGAATTCATCCCGGAAAAACACACCGACTTCATCTTCGCCGTCTATTCCGAAGAATGGGGCCTG
>PHCH01000133.1 GCA_002840785.1 Betaproteobacteria bacterium HGW-Betaproteobacteria-4
GGAAAAACTGCTCTATTGCTCCTTCTGCGGCAAGAGCCAGCACGAAGTCAAAAAGCTCATCGCCGGTCCGTCGGTGTTCATCTGTGACGAGTGCATTGCGCTCTGCAACGACATCATCCGCGACGAGTTGCCGGAAGAAGCTGCCAAGGCGGGTCGCTCCGACCTGCCGACGCCGCGCGAGATCAGTTCCATCCTCGACCAGTATGTGATTGGCCAGGAAGTCGCCAAGCGCATTCTTGCCGTGGCGGTCTACAACCACTACAAGCGTTTGCGCCATAGTGCCAAGAATGCCGGCGAGGTTGAACTCTCCAAGAGCAACATCCTGCTCATCGGCCCGACCGGCTCGGGCAAGACCCTGCTCGCCCAGACGCTGGCCCGTTTGCTCAATGTGCCGTTTGTCATGGCCGATGCCACCACGCTGACCGAAGCCGGCTACGTCGGCGAGGACGTCGAGAACATCATCCAGAAGCTGCTGCAAAAGTGCGACTACGATGTCGAAAAGGCCCAGCAGGGCATCGTCTATATCGACGAAATCGACAAGATTTCGCGCAAGTCCGACAACCCGTCGATCACCCGTGACGTTTCCGGCGAAGGCGTGCAGCAAGCCCTGCTCAAGCTCATCGAAGGCACCACTGCCTCAATCCCGCCACAAGGTGGTCGCAAGCATCCGAACCAGGACTTCGTCCAAATCGACACCACCAATATCCTGTTTATCTGCGGCGGCGCCTTCGCCGGCCTGGAAAAAGTCATCCAGAAACGCTCGGAAAAGGGCGGCATCGGCTTCGGTGCCGAGGTCAAGAGCAAGGACGATGGCAAGGCCGTCGGCAAGATCCTGCTCGAAACCGAACCGGAAGACCTCATCAAGTTCGGTCTTATCCCCGAACTGATTGGCCGCCTGCCAGTGGTCGCCACGTTGCAGGAACTGGAAGAGGATGCTCTGGTCCAGATCCTGACCGAACCGAAGAACGCGCTGGTCAAGCAATACCAGAAGCTGTTTGGCATGGAAGATGTCGAACTGGAGATTCGTCCGGGTGCGCTTTCCGCTATCGCCAAAAAGGCGCTGGAACGCAAAACAGGGGCACGCGGCCTGCGTTCGATCATGGAGCACGCTCTCCTTGATACGATGTACGAACTCCCCGGCATGGAAAATGTCGAAAAGGTGGTGATCGATGAAAACATGATCACCGGCGACACGCCGCCCCTGCTCATATACGCCGATCAGCCAAAGGTTTCCGGCTCCAACTGAGCCGGGTCTTGAATTGCGGTTCCCCGCCCCCACGTAGGGGGCACATACCTATTTCAAAGGCATCGTAATGTCGAACCCCAACACGCTCCCGGAAACCGTCGAACTGCCGCTGCTGCCGCTGCGCGATGTCGTCGTCTTCCCGCACATGGTCATCCCGCTCTTCGTCGGCCGCCCGAAATCCATCAAGGCGCTCGAAATGGCCATGGAAGCCGGCAAGAACATCCTGCTGGTCGCCCAGAAATCGGCCGCCAAGGACGAACCGGAACCGGAAGATCTCTATCGCATCGGCTGTATGGCCAACATCCTGCAGATGCTCAAATTGCCCGATCCTCTGTCTTCATGGCCACCGCCCTGCCCTTGGCCCAACCGGGTATCGAAGACCACGAAATCGAGGCCATGCGCCGTGCCGTGGTTGCCCAGTTCGATCAGTTCGTCAAACTGAACAAGAAGATTCCGCCGGAGGTGCTTTCCTCCATCGCCGGTATCGAGGATGCCGGTCGCCTTGCCGACACCATTGCCGCCCACCTGCCGCTCAAGCTCGAGCAGAAGCAAGAAGTGCTGGAAATGGAAAGCATCCGCGACCGCATCGACCGTTTGCTTTCCCAGCTCGAAGCGGAAATCGACATCCTTCAGGTCGAAAAGCGCATCCGTGGCCGCGTCAAGCGCCAGATGGAGAAGAGCCAGCGCGAGTACTACCTCAATGAGCAGGTCAAGGCCATCCAGAAGGAACTCGGCGAAGGCGAAGAAGGTGCCGACCTCGAGGAACTGGACAAGAAGATCAACGCCGCAGGCATGAGCAAGGAAGGTCTGGCCAAGGCGCAGGGCGAGCTCAAGAAGCTGCGCCTGATGTCACCGATGTCGGCCGAAGCGACTGTTGTCCGGAATTTCATCGAAACGCTGATCGGCCTGCCGTGGCGCAAGAAAACGCGGATCAGCAAGGATCTGCGTGAAGCCGAAAAGATCCTCGACAGCGACCATTACGGCCTGGAGAAGGTCAAGGAACGCATCGTCGAATATCTCGCCGTGCAGCAACGCGTAGACAAGGTCAAGGCGCCGATCCTGTGCCTGGTCGGCCCCCCGGGTGTCGGCAAGACCTCGCTCGGCCAGTCCATCGCCAAGGCAACGAACCGCAAGTTCGTCCGCATGGCTTTGGGCGGCGTCCGCGACGAAGCCGAAATCCGCGGCCATCGTCGTACCTACATCGGTTCGATGCCGGGCAAGATTCTCAGCAGCCTGACCAAGGTTGGCGTGCGCAACCCCCTGTTCCTGCTCGACGAAGTGGACAAGCTGGGCCAGGACTTCCGTGGCGACCCATCGTCAGCCCTGCTCGAAGTGCTTGATCCGGAACAGAATTACACCTTCCAGGATCACTACGTCGAGGTTGATTTCGACCTCTCTGACGTGATGTTCGTGGCGACAGCCAACACGCTGAACATTCCTGCAGCCTTGCTTGACCGGATGGAAGTGATTCGCCTCGCCGGCTACACCGAGGACGAGAAGGTCAATATCGCCATGCGCTATCTGCTCCCCAAGCAGATCAAGAACAACGGCCTCAAGAGAACCGAAATCGCCGTGGCCGACAGCGCCATCCGCGACATCGTCCGCTACTACACCAGGGAAGCCGGCGTGCGGGCACTGGAACGGGAAATCTCCAAGATCTGCCGCAAGGTAGTGAAGACCCTGGTATTGAAAAAGCGCGATACAAAGATTGCGGTCAACGCCCGGAATCTGGATAAATTCCTCGGCGTCCGTCGCTACAGCTTCGGTATGGCCGAAAAAGAAAATCAAGTTGGCCAGGTGACTGGTCTGGCGTGGACCGAAGTCGGCGGCGAACTGCTGACCATCGAGTGCGCCAACATGCCGGGCAAGGGCAACATCATCCGCACCGGTTCGCTGGGCGATGTCATGAAGGAATCGGTCGAAGCCGCCCGCTCCGTCGTGCGCGCCCGGGCGCGCCGCCTCGGCATCAAGGACGAGGCCTTCGAGAAGACCGACATCCACATCCACGTGCCGGAAGGGGCGACGCCGAAAGACGGCCCGTCGGCCGGCGGCGCCATGACCACCGCCCTGGTATCTTCCTACACCGGTATCCCGGTTCGCTGCGACGTCTGCATGACTGGCGAGATCACCCTGCGCGGTGAAGTTCTAGCCATTGGAGGCCTCAAGGAAAAGCTGCTTGCTGCCGTTCGCGGCGGGCTGAAGACCGCACTAATCCCTGAAGAGAACGTCAAGGACCTCACCGAAATCCCTGACAACATCAAGAACAAGATCGAAATCGTCCCGGTCAAATGGATTGACCAAGTGCTAGAGCGTGCCCTAGAACGCATGCCGGAAGCTCTTCCGGAGCCTGCCGTTGCGGACTCTGCCGTTCAGGCATCGGCCGATACCACGGCGGCATCTACCGTGCTTACTCATTGATTTGCAAGGAAAGGATGCCGATGTCTTATTGTCTGCATCCTTTTCCTTGTCTCAAGCCCTAAAAATTCTCCGAAAATCCGCTTGACACAAGGATTTCGCCAGATATATAAATCCGTCCTCGCAAAGTTTTAACCACTCGAAATCCATCCATTAGGGGACGTAAATGAACAAGACTGAACTGATCGACGCCATCGCTACTCAAGCCGATATTTCGAAGGCTGCCGCCGGCCGCGCGCTGGATGCCGCCGTTGAAACGATCAAGGGTGCCCTCAAGGCAGGCGATACCGTCAACCTGATCGGTTTCGGTACTTTCTACGTCGGCGAGCGTGCCGCCCGCACCGGCCGCAATCCGCGCACGGGCAAGACGCTGGAAATCAAGGCCGCAAAGTCCCCGAAATTCCGCGCTGGCAAGGGCCTGAAAGACTCCGTCAACTAAATCCCCTGTCGGGCACTGAGCTCAGTTGATAGAGCATCGCCTTTACACGCGGATATTGGGGAAGCTAGCCCTTTAGAACCGCCAGACAAGCATGATGAAACCGAAACCCCGCCCGCAAGGCGGGGTTTTTGTTGAATAATATGGCCATGATGATTGCCAGCCCAGAAAACGACCAAGACAAGAAAGGCGAAGCGCTCAAGTCGCAGCGCTTCCAGATGCTTGCCGACATTGCCAAGGAGCTATCCGGCGAAGTTGTTTTCCCTACCTATTTCGACGCAGTCTTGCGCATACGCAAGGTATTGCACGATCCTGAGCAAAGCATCGCGAATATTGCCCGCGCCGTCGCCGTCGAGCCGCTGATTTCCGCCAAACTTCTTCATTTGGCGAATTCGGTTGCCTTTAACCCAGACGGACGCGTACTGGTTGATCTGAAATCAGCCATTACCCGACTCGGCCTCAACGCAGTACGAACGGCTGCACTGTCCATCGTCATGACGCAGTTAATGCGCGCCAAGGGCATGGCTGATTTTTCCGAGATTACCCACTCGCTGTGGGATCACTCGATCAATTGCGCGGCCGCAGCCCATATCCTTGCCAGGCAGATGACCCGCCAGAACCCTGACGAGGCCATGCTGGCCGGGCTTATCCACGACCTCGGGGCTTTCTACATGCTGTATCGCGCCACCCAGTATGAAGAACTTCGCCATCGGCCGGATAGCGTCAAGTACCTGATCATCCAGTGGCACGAAAGCATAGGGGTGTCGCTTCTCAACGCACTGGGACTACCAGAAGAAATTGTCGAGGCAACGATTGACCACGATCACCTGCGGCCGACGCCGACGACCATCCGCAATCTGGGCGACATCATCTACATTGCCAACATGCTCAGTGGCGGACATTTTGAATGGCTCATGCAGGACCAACCGGAAACACCAGCTGAACTGACTCTGCTCGAAGAAAAATACGGCCACCTGCGGCCGGAAATCGAAGCGCTGGCCAACGAGATGCGCAGCACCTTTGCTTAAGTCCGCTTAGCCCTTCCGGCCGTACCCGGTCTTGACCTGTGTTGACGCCAGGATGCCGCGCAGGATATTGACTTCATCCTTCTCAAGGCGAGCCCGGCCAAACAGACGGCGCAATTTTGGCAGCAGTCTGCCAGGCTGGACGGGATTGAAAAAGCCCGTTTCGGTCATCACCGTTTCGAGATGGGAATACAGCCCCTCCACCTCGTCATGGGTTGCCGCCGGCGAAGTAAACGGCGTGACCCGTGACTCGCCCGCCGGTGGGCGCTCGGCAAACGCGGCCATCCTGCACTCGTAGCTGAGCACCTGAACGGCCGAGCCAAGGTTCAGCGAACTGAAATCTGGATTGGTGGGAATCGTCACAGCCGCATGGCAATGCATGATTTCATCGTTGCTCAGCCCCACTGTTTCGTTGCCGAACACCAGCGCCACCTCGCCTTGCCCAGCCTCGGCGATTAGACGCCCCACGGTTTCACGCGGCGCTCCGATGAGCGGCCCGATATCCCGCTGGCGGGCCGACAGGGCGACGACAAATGACGTACCAATCAACGCCTCCTTTAGTGTAGCGGTGATTTTTGCCCCTTGCAGCACGTCGACCGCAGCAGTCGCTCGGGCATCAGCTTCCGGATCCGGAAATTGCCTGGGCTCGACCAGATAGAGGTTCGACAAGCCCATCGTTTTCATGGCGCGCGCCGCCGCACCGATATTGCCAGGATGACTTGTACGGCAAAGTACAACTCGAATACGCGACAGCAGGACTTCAGGGTTCATGGTGTAAAATTCGGTCTTTCAAATATAGATTGGGCGGCTTTGGCTGCCCATC
>PHCH01000009.1 GCA_002840785.1 Betaproteobacteria bacterium HGW-Betaproteobacteria-4
AGTGGCTGCGCCGTCGCTATCGTGAGGCTTACTGACATGCAACCGATGACTACCGAACAAATCCGCGCGCTGATCGCCCGCGGCAAACTCAAGGACACCATCTTCCAGGCGCTCGGCATCATCTGCCTGGCCGTCGGCCTGCTGGTCATCTTCCTGCTCGTCAGCGACATGTTGATGCGCGGTCTGGATCGTCTGAACCTCGACTTCTTCACCGAGTTCGCCTCGCGTCGCGCTTCGCAATCCGGCATCCTGTCGGCCTGGGTCGGCACCATCCTCGTGATGTTCGTCACGGCGCTGGCTGCCGTGCCGCTCGGCGTCGCCGCCGGCATCTACCTGGAGGAGTACGCCAGGCGCAACTGGGTGACCGACATCATCGAGATCAACATCACCAATCTCGCTGCCGTGCCGTCCATCGTCTATGGCTTGCTGTCGCTCGGCATCTTTGTCTATGCCTTCGGTTTCGGCCAGAGCATCCTGTCGGCCGGCCTGACGCTGGCGCTGCTCATCCTGCCCATCGTCATCGTATCCACCCGCGAAGCCATCCGCGCCATTCCGGCGATGATCCGTGAAGGCTCGATGGCGGTCGGCGCGACGCGCTGGCAGACCTGCCGCTACCACATCATCCCCTACGCCATGCCCGGCATCCTGACCGGCGTCATCATCGGCCTGGCCCGCGCCATCGGCGAAACGGCGCCGATCATCACCATCGGCGCGCTGACCTTCACGGCGACCGGTGTGGACGGCGCGTCGGCCGGCCTGTTCGACTGGGTGATGTCGCCCTTCACGGTGATGCCGATCCAGATTTTCAACTGGACCTCGCGCCCCGATCCGGCTTTTGAAGTCAACGCTGCCGCCGCCGGCTTCGTGCTCATGGGCATGGTGCTGTCGATGAACGCCATCGCCATCTACCTGCGCTACCGCATGCGCAAGAACATCAAGTGGTAATTGCTACGGTCAACCGTAAAAATTAGCCAAAAATGAAATCCGAAATGGAGTCTCCGATGCAGATTCACGACACCCCGACCCTCAAGGCCGAAGCGCGCAACCTCAACTTTTTCTATGGCGAGGCCAAGGCGCTCAAGAACATCAACATGCCGATCTACGACAAGAAGGTCACCGCCCTGATCGGTCCTTCCGGTTGCGGCAAATCGACCTACCTGCGCAGCTTCAACCGCATGCACGACCTCTACCCGGGCAACCGCTACGAGGGCGAGATCCGCTTCTTCCCGGACAACACCAACCTGCTGTCGCCGGAAGTCGATCCGATCGAAGTGCGCATGCGCATCGGCATGGTTTTCCAGAAGCCGAACCCCTTCCCCAAGACCATCTACGAGAACGTCGCCTACGGCCTGCGCGTGCGCGGCGAAAACAACAAGCGCGTCCTCGACGACAAGGTCGAACATGCCCTGAAGGGCGCGGCAATCTGGGAAGAGGTCAAGGATCGCCTGCAGGACCTGGCGCCCAACCTCTCCGGCGGCCAGCAACAGCGCCTGTGCATCGCCCGCGCCCTGGCCACCGATCCCGAACTGCTGCTCTTCGACGAGCCGACTTCGGCCCTTGACCCGATCGCCACCGGCGCCATCGAGGAACTGGTGCACGAGCTCAAGAAGCGCGTCACCATCCTCATCGTCACCCACAACATGCAGCAGGCCGCCCGCGTTTCCGACTACACGGCCTACATGTACCTCGGCGAAATGATCGAATTCGGCAAGACCGACGAAATCTTCATCAAGCCGCAGGATAAAAGGACCGAGGATTACATCACCGGCCGCATGGGTTAACAGGGGAACACGACATGAACGAGAGCCAACACCTTTCCAGCCAGTTCGACGAAGACCTCAGCCGCCTGCGCACCCATGTGCTGCAGATGGGCGGGCTGGTCGAAACCCAGGTTTCCGCTGCCATCGAGGCGTATGCGACCGGCGAGATCGCCAGCGTCAAGACCATCGTAGAGACCGACCGCAAGGTCAATGAACTCGAAAAGGCCATCGACGACGACTGCGCCCACATCATCGCCAAGCGCCAGCCGACCGCCTCCGACCTGCGTCTGGTGCTCGGCATCAGCAAGATCGTCACCGATCTCGAGCGGGCCGGCGACGAAGCCAAGAAGATCGCCAAGGGTGTGCGCCGCATTTACGAAGGCGGCCATCTGCCCGGGCAGTACGGTGTCGGCGTCCGCCATCTGGCCGAAGCCGCGCTGGCCATGATCCGCCAGGCGCTCGACGCCTTCGCCCGCCTCGACACGCCGCAGGCGGCCAATGTCATCAAGGCCGACACCGATGTCGATGTCGAATTCAAGTCGATCATCCGCCAGCTCATCACGCACATGATGGAAGACCCGCGCACCATCACGACGTCCATCGACATCATCTCGATTGCCCGCGCCATCGAGCGCATCGGCGATCACGCCAAGAATGTCTCCGAGCAGGTCGTCTACATCGTCGAAGGGCGCGACATCCGGCACACCAAGGAGAAGGCGCAGTGACCCCAACGATCCTGGTTGTCGAAGACGAGCCGGCCATCCAGGAACTCGTTACCATCAACCTCAAGCACGCCGGCTTTCTCGTCGTCCGTGCCGGCAGCGCCGAGGAAGCCGAATCGGCCATCCGCGCCGCGCTGCCCGATCTGGTCATCCTCGACTGGATGCTGCCCGGCCAGTCCGGCGTCGCGCTGGCCAAGAAGATCCGCGCCGACGAACGGACGCGCGAACTGCCGATCATCATGCTCACCGCCCGCGTCCATGAAGAGGACAAGGTGCAGGGGCTCGAAGCCGGCGCCGACGACTACATCACCAAGCCGTTTTCGCCCAAGGAAATGGTCGCCCGCGTCCGCGCCGTCTTGCGTCGCCGGGCCCCGCATCTGGCCGGCGAGGCCGTCGAGATCGGCACCCTGGCGCTCAATCCGGCGACCCATCGGGTACTCGCCAGCGGCCAGCCGATCGAACTCGGGCCGACCGAATTCCGTCTGCTCTTCTTCTTCATGACCCATGCCGAGCGCGTCTACACCCGCGCCCAGTTGCTCGACGAAGTGTGGGGAGACCACGTTTTCATCGAGGAACGCACGGTTGACGTGCACATCCGTCGCCTGCGCGCGGCGCTCGAAGGCTCCGGCAATCACGAACGCGTCGAAACCGTGCGCGGCACCGGCTACCGTTTCCGCGGAGCCTGAGCGGCGTGTTGTCGCAAATCATTCGCGCCCTGCTGCTGGCGCTGCTGTCGTCGCTCATTGCCCTGCCGGTCGGTTTTTTTGTCGCTCACTGGGCCGGCTGGTCGGTTTTTTGCGCCGGCCTCGCCCTGCAGATGGTTTTCCATTTTCGCAATTTCGCCCGGCTCGATCGCTGGTCGCATCGGCCGGTGGTCGATGCCAGCCTCGAAGGCGAAGGCGCCTGGGACGGCATTTTCGGCCGTCTCTACCGGCATGAAAAAGACCTGCGCGCCGGCATCGCCGACCGCGACAATCAGATCGAGCGCCTTTTTGCGGCGCTGCAGGCACTGACCGACGGCGTCGTCGCCCTCGACCTCAACCAGCAGATTGTTTATTGCAATACGACGGCTGAAGAACAGCTCGGCCTGGCCCTGACCACCGATCGCGGTCAGCCGGTGGTCAATCTCGTCCGCCAGCCCGAGTTCGTCGCCTATCTCGAAGGCGGCGACTTCGAGCGGCCGCTGACCCTGCGTTCCGAGCGCGGCACCGACCGCGTCCTGTCCATCCACGTCGTGCCCTATGCCGGCGACCGCCGTCTCCTGCAGATCAAGGATGTCACGCAAACCGTTCGTCTCGACCGCATGCGCCGCGATTTCGTGGCCAACGTTTCGCACGAATTGCGCACGCCGCTCACCGTGCTCGCCGGTTTTCTCGAAACCCTGCAGGAAATCGATCTCGACCGGGCCGATCAGCATCGCTATCTCGACCTCATGGCCGAGCAGTCGAAACGCATGGAATCCATCGTCCAGGATTTGCTGACCCTGTCGTCCATCGAGTCGGCGCCGCCACCCAGCGTCGATATCGTCGATATGAGCAGCCTGGTCGACAAGCTGCGCCGCGATGCCGAGGCGCTCTCCGGCGGTCGCCACAACATCGTCGCCGAAGCCGATGCCCAGTGCGATCTCCGTGGTTCGGAGCCGGAGCTGGTCAGCGCCTTCGCCAATCTGGTCGCCAATGCCGTGCGCTACACGCCGGCCGGCGGCACGGTGCGCATCACGTGGAAGGCGATGGCGCAGGGGGCGGAGTTTGCCGTCGAGGATACGGGCATTGGCATCGAGGCCAAACACATCCCGCGCCTGACCGAGCGTTTCTATCGGGTCGACCGTGGTCGTTCACGCGATGCCGGCGGCACCGGGCTGGGTCTGGCGATCGTCAAGCATTCGCTCAATCGCCATCAGGCCCAGCTTGAAATCAGGAGTACGCCCGGTGTCGGCAGCCGCTTTGCGGCGAAATTCCCGGCCGGGCGCGTGGCGAAAGTCCAGTGAGGTTGGCGGCGGCTGATCGTTGAGCCGCCTCCACTCACCTGCCGGATAGCCGGCCTAGCGGAAAAAGCGGCCGAGCAGTCCGCTCAGGAATCCGCTGCTGGGCGCCTTCGCAATGGCTGGGGTGTCCGGGATGTTGTGATCGACGCCCATCATGTGCTTGACGGCATCGGCGTAGTCGCGATCCTCGTTGGCGATGTGGTTGACCAGCCATTTCGAGAGCATCGAGTGCAGTTCGTCGACGATGTCTTCGCCCTTGGCGGCGCGCATGGTGAAGTCGGTAACCCGGCGAATGAACAGCTCATGCACCTTCTTGTGCGGCTTGAGGAACTTGTAGCCGGCCTCTTCGAGCATTTCTTCCTCGAAGCCGAAGTGCGACTGGGTGTAGTCGATAAGCTGCTCGATGATGTCATTGACCATCTTCTTGTCGAGCTTCATCTTGGCGATCTCGAGATCGTTGATGTATTCGACGATGCGTTGATGCTGGGCGTCGATGACTTCGATCCCGGTTTCGAGCTTGCTATCCCAGATAATCGGCATGTTGGTTCTCCTGACATTTTTTCAATATCGGGAGTAAATAGCAGTTTTGGGGTGTTCCGGTTGACATGCGTCAACGATGCGGCTGGCGGTGCGTGAGGTATTTCACGCTTCAACTTTGATTTTGCCCAAAATTTCCGGTCGACCGTGGAAGTGTGTCCGGATCGCTTGCCGAGAGCCGCGCCAGCCGTATGCCAAACGCCCCCGGCGCGTTACCATTCCGAACTTCCTTGACTCGACCTTTGCCGCCATGACTCTTGCCCATCTCGACCGTATCGGAACCCCGCTCAGCCCTTCGGCCACCCGCGTCATGCTGCTTGGCGCCGGCGAACTCGGCAAGGAAGTGGTCATCGCCTTTCAGCGACTCGGCGTCGAAGTCATTGCCGTCGATCGCTATGCTGACGCGCCGGGCATGCAGGTGGCGCATCGTTCGCACGTCATCTCGATGACCGACGCGCCCAGCCTGCGCGCCGTCATCGAGCAGGAAAGGCCGCATCTGATCGTGCCCGAGATCGAGGCCATCGCCACGGCGGTGCTCGTTGACATCGAACGCGAGGGGCTGGCCGAGGTCATCCCGACGGCGCGGGCGGCGCAACTGACCATGAACCGCGAAGGCATCCGGCGTCTGGCCGCCGAGGAGCTGGGCCTGCCCACCTCGGCCTACGCCTTCGCCAATTCGCTGGACGAGCTGCAGGCGGCCATCGATGCCGGCATCGGCTTCCCCTGTCTGGTCAAGCCGGTCATGTCGTCGTCCGGCAAGGGGCAGTCGTTGCTGCGCCGGGCGGAGGATGTCGCCACCGCCTGGGAGACTGCGCTGCAGGCCGGGCGCGTCAAGAGCGCCCGGGTTATCGTCGAGGCCTTCGTGCCCTTCGAATACGAAATTACCCTGCTCACGGTGCGTGCCATCGGGGCCGGTGGCGAGGTGGAAACGGCGTTCTGCGAGCCAATCGGCCACCTCCAGGTTTCCGGCGATTACGTCGAGTCCTGGCAACCGCAGGCGATGTCGCCGGCCGCCCTGGCCCGGGCCAGGGAAGTCGCCGGGTTGGTCACGGCGGCGCTGGGCGGGCGTGGCGTGTTCGGTGTCGAATTGTTCGTCAAGGGCGATCAGGTCTGGTTCTCGGAAGTCAGCCCGCGGCCGCACGATACCGGGCTGGTCACCATCGCCTCGCAGCGCCTCTCCGAATTCGATCTGCACGCCCGCGCCATCCTTGGCCTGCCGGTCGATACCGCCTTGCGCCGCCCGTCGGCCTCGGCCGTCGTCTATGGCGGCCTGGCCGAAAAGGGCATCGCCTTCGCCGGCGTGGCCGAGGCGCTGGCGGTGCCCGAGTCGGATGTGCGGCTATTTGGCAAGCCGGAAAGTTTCGTCAAACGCCGCATGGGCGTCGCCGTGGCAGCCGCCGACGACGTTGAAACGGCCCGCGCCCGCGCCAAGCTGGCGGCCAGCCGGGTTCGACCGGTATCAGCCTGATTTCAATTTTGGCCAAAATTTCCGGTTGACCGTAGTAACCGGAATTCGCCGGCGCGGCTGACTTATTCGCCGGCGCCCGGGCTGGCTTGGGCGAAGTGGATGGATACCCGCGTGCCCTCGCCGCTGCGGCTCTGGATGTCGATTTTCCAGTCGAGTTGCTGGGCGATGCGCGCCACGATGGACAGGCCGAGGCCGTGGCCGCTGCTTTCCTCACCCTTGGCGTGGCGTTCGAACAGCGATGGAAAGCGCTCCTCGGCGATGCCGATGCCGGTATCGGCGATCTCCAGACCCTGGCCGTCGAGGCGGGCGGTGATGGTGCCCTGCCGCGTGTAGGCGCAGGCGTTGCGGAGCAGGTTGCTGACCAGGACGTAGGCCAGCGAGCGTTCGACGGGCAGGATGGGGCGTTCGCTGGCCTCGAAAACGATACTCACCGGGCGGCCGGCCAGGGCCGGGCTGGCATCGGCGATGGCTTCGTCGATGATCTCCGCCATGGCGCAGGCCGGATCGCCGTTCTCCCTGTCCTCCCGGGCAAGCAGCAGCATCGCTTCGAGGGTTTGCCCCATGCGCAGGGCCTGGCGATGGATGGTGAGCAGTCGCGGGCGGATGGCCTCGGGCAGGTTGGGGTGCTCGACGAGGACTTCGGCGGCGCCGCGAATGACGGCGACGGGCGTGCGCAATTCATGGCTGACGTCGCTGGCAAAACAGCTTTCGCGCTCGAGAAAGCCGTGCAGGCGCAGGGCGAAACCGTCGATGGCGCGAACCAGATGCCCGATTTCGTCGGACGGGTAGTCGGCCACCGCGAAGCTCTGCAGCGAACGGGGCAGCGCCCTGGCATTCGCCGTCTTTTCGGAAATCTCGCCGAGCAGGCGGCCGATCGGGCGCACCACCTTTCCGGCCAGGTGATTGCCGACCAGGAAGGAAAGAAGGCTCATCAGGGCGGTGCCGACCAGCAGGAAGAGGGCCAGTCCGCCCAGGTTCGAGGAAATGTGGCTGCGGTCGTAGAACAGCGCGTAGGGCCGGTCGTCGACGTGGGTAATGAGGACGGAGTATTCCCGGTTGTCCTTGAGAAAACGCTCGATCCGGTCTTTGCCGGGTTTGACCGGGGTGACCAGGGGAAACGCGGCGACCGGCAGGAAGTCGCCGGTCAGGACCGAGGTGGCGGGGGAGAGTGCAGCCGGGTTGCGCGCCTTGCGGCCACGGAAGTTTTCCATCTCGACGTGCAGGATGCGCACGACGGCGTGTTCTTCAAGTTCGGCAACGAGGCCGAAGGTGACCAGGCTGAGCAGTGCGCTGACCGTGAAACCTAGAAGGACAAACGGAAGGACGAGCTTTCGGCGCAGGCTGTCATAGGGCTGATTGTTCATAAGCGATCCGATAGCCGAAACCCCGCACAGTATGGATGAGCTGGCGCTCGAAGGGTTTGTCGACCGCGTTGCGCAGGGTGTGCATGTGGACGATCAGCGCATGCGTGTCGCCCGGCTCGTCGCCCCAGATTTCACGATGGATGGCGAGGCGGTGCACGACATTGGGCGAGCGCCGCATGAGCAGCATGAGGATGCGCGTGGGAACCGGGGCGAGAACGATGGGCTGGCCGGCCCGCTCGATTTTCATGGTGCCGACGTCCATGCGCAGGTCGTCGACGACCAGCAGGTCGCTGTCGCTTTCGCGGCCGGCGCGGCGGATCAGGGCGCGGATCCGCGCCTCGACCTCACGCAGCGAAGCGGGCTTGACGACATAGTCGTCGGCGCCGATATCGAAGGCGCTGATCTTGGTATCGACCTCATCCTTGGCCGTCAGCATGACGACCGGCACCTTGCTGCGCAATTGCTGGCGGATCCGGCTGCAGATGGTCAGCCCGTCCACCCCGGGCAGCGTGATGTCGAGGACCACCAGGTCGTACTCGTTGTTGGCCAGCAGGCCCAGCGCGGCATGGCCGTCGGCCGCGTAGTCGGTGAGGTAGCCCTGGATCTCGAGAAAATCGATGAGGTTGCCGGCGAGATCCCGGTCGTCCTCGACGATAAGCAGGCGGCTGGCCATCTTGCTCAATGTCCCTGTTATTTGTTCGGCACCGAGTCCGAATCCGCTTTCTTCTTGCCCAGGGTCATCGGATGCGCCTGGCGACTCAGGATGAAGTCAAAAATGAACTTCATCCACAGCGTCGAACCGGCGATGGCGCTCCAGGTTTCGTACTGCAAGGTCGCGGTAACAACGCCGATGATGACGAAAAAAATGATGATGCCGGCGATGAAATTGATCGCTGCGGCGTAAGGGGCGAATTTCTCCGGGTTGGCCGGCGATTCGCCGCGCTTGAGGGCGACTTCCGAGAAGTCGCGTTTGACGATGATGCGCCAGGCGCGCCGAAACCAGAAAAATGCGATGGGGAAGAGGGCGAGAAAAAGAATCCACGTCAAGGCCACGCTGACATCAAAGACCATCTACTGCTCCTGTTGCCCTGTGCGAAGGCAGAAAAACCGATCAACAAATAAAAAGCCCCGCCAGTGCAGCCGGCAGGGCTTGGCAGGCCGTCACGAACCGCATTGGGCGGTTCGTGGCGGCGATGATACTCCGACTAGTGCTTAGTGCGCACCATCCACAGCCTTGGAGCCACGCGGGATGCGGACTGCTTCGACCATGTGCTGGATGTGCTCCGGCGGTTCCTTGGTGACCTTGTCGACCGCGAAGGCAACGATGAAGTTGACCAGCGCGCCGATGGCACCGAAAGCTTCCGGCGTGATGCCGAAGAAGGAGTTCGGGCCGCCGATCATGTCGACGAAGTCGGTACCCTTGATGAAGAACAGACCCTTGTGAGCGAACACGTAGAACAGGGTGATGAAGAGGCCTGACAACATGCCAGCCATGGCGCCTTCCTTGTTCATCTTCTTCGAGAAGATACCCATCATGATCGCCGGGAACAGCGAGGAAGCCGCGATACCGAAGGCCAGAGCCACGGTACCGGCCGCGAAGCCCGGAGGATTCAGGCCGAGGTAACCAGCCACCACGATGGCCACGGCCATCGAGATCTTGCCAGTCAGCAGCTCGTTCTTTTCGCTGATGTTCGGGCTGAAAATGCCCTTGACCAGATCGTGCGAAACGGCAGAGGAGATAGCCATGAGCAGACCGGCCGCGGTAGACAACGCAGCAGCCAGACCACCGGCAGCGACCAGGGCGATAACCCAGTTCGGCAGCAGGGCGATTTCCGGATTGGCCAGCACGATGATGTCGGCGTTAACCGTCAGTTCGCTGCCCTTCCAGCCAGCCGCTTCGGCCTTGGCCTTGAAGGCTTCGTTCTTGGACTTGTCGTTGTAGTACTGGATGCGGCCGTCGCCATTCTTGTCGGCGAACTTGAGCAGGCCAGTCTTTTCCCAACGCTTCATCCAGTCCGGACGCTCGTCGTACTTGATTTGCGAGTCGGCGGCATACGGATCGGTGTTCTGCATCACAACACCCGGGGTGATGGTGCGGATCAGGTTCATCTTGGCCATCGCGGCAACGGCCGGTGCGGTCGTGTACAGCAGGGCGATGAAGACCAGAGCCCAACCAGCCGAGCTACGCGCAGCAGCAACCGTCGGAACCGTGAAGAATCGCATGATGACGTGCGGCAGACCGGCGGTACCGATCATCAGCGACATCGTGTAGACGAACATGTTCAGCGTGCTGCCGGCCGTCGTCGTCGTGTACTTGCCGAAGCCGAGATCAACGACGACCTGGTCGAGTTTGGCGAGCAGCGAGATATCGGTACCCGACATCGTCGAACCCAGGCCCAGTTGCGGGATCGGGTTGCCGGTCAGTTGCAGCGAGATGAAGATGGCCGGCACGATGTAGGCAGCGATCAGCACGCAGTACTGGGCAACCTGGGTGTAGGTGATGCCCTTCATGCCACCGAACACGGCGTAGGCGAAAACGATGGCCATACCGATGTAGATGCCCATTTCGCTGGTAACGCCCAGGAAGCGGGAGAAGGCCACGCCAACACCAGTCATCTGACCGATGATGTAGGTCAGTGATGCGGTCAGCAGACAGAGGACAGCTACGGTCGACGCCGATTTGGAGTAAAAACGGTCGCCGATGAACTGCGGCACGGTAAACTTGCCGAACTTGCGCAGGTACGGTGCCAGCAGCATGGCCAGCAGAACGTAGCCGCCGGTCCAGCCCATGAGGAACAGGCCGCCGCCGTAACCCATGTTGGAGATGAGGCCAGCCATGGAGATGAAGGAAGCCGCGGACATCCAGTCAGCAGCGGTCGCCATGCCGTTCATGACGGGGGGGACGGAACCGCCAGCGGCGTAGAACTCGCTGGTGCTGCCGGCACGTGCCCAGATGGCGATGCCGATGTAAAGCGCGAAGCTTGCACCGACAAATAGGTAGATTGTAGTTTGCAGATCCATGTGGTCAGCCCCTTAGTCTTCGTGAACGTCGAATTGACGGTCGATTTTGCCCATCGCCTTGCCGTAGTAAAAAATCAGGGCAATGAAGATGTACATCGAACCCTGATGGGCGAACCAGAAGCCCAGTGGGTAGCCGCCAAGCTTGATCCCGTTCAGTGCGTCGGCAAACAAGATGCCGGCGCCGAACGAAACCAGGAACCAGATTGCCAGGATCTTGCCCAGCAACCCCAGCGTGGCTGACCAATAGGCCTTGCTGTTGTCTTCCATGATTAACTCCTCCTAAGTATTTTGTGTTGGCCCGGTTAAACACCTGTTTGAGCCACCTGCGCAGTTTTTATGTTGAAGCTTACAGATTGCTGACAAAAAACCCGGGGGGGTCGGCATATTTGCCGCATTGATCTTTTGTTGATCTGGCGTTTACCTTGGGAATACAAATTGCTGATTTATCGGGATTGTTTTTGATTCCATGCATGGACTTTCCAGCCATGCCCGCGGTATTTTCACAACCTTGATTGATCGGGCCGTGCCGGTTTTGCCAAATCCCTCCTGGCGAAGTGGGAATTGAACCTCAAAGTAATTCTTAAGTAGTATTGGGGGGCGGTTTCCTGGTCGGGGACTGTTGGCCGGCGTTGTTCCGGTTATTGCCAGTAGATGCCTGGCTGCTTTCCGGTCGGGCCCATCACGCGCAGGTGACACTTGAATTCGAACATTGAACCCATTCTGGCCAGCGAACTCGACGCCCTCGTTTGCGCCTCGCCCTTCGCTGGCATGGAACGCAGTCGGCTGGCTACGCTGCTCTCCGGATGCAGCATCGTTTTCCAGCGTCAGGGGAGCCGGATTTTCGATCCGGGGATTGCCTTGCGCGAGCGCTCGTTCTGGATTATTCGCCAGGGCCGGGTTGCCCGGAGCGGCGGGTCGGCCGGTGCCGCATCGCCGCAGCTCGGCGTGGCCGGCATATTCCCCGTCGAGTCTATCCTCGATGGCGGCGACGCCGGTTACGCCTACGTTGCCGAGGAGGATTGCTATCTCTGGCGAGTCGAGGGCACGGCTGTTGACGCCTGGCTCAGCGAACAGCCCTTTCTGCGCTGGCTGGCCGAGGCGCTGCAGGCGCAGCTTCAGGCGATTCAGCATTCGATGGTCGAACTGGTGCATAGCCGGCAGCTGGCCGACCAGGCCCTGGCCTTGCCGGCGCGCTCGATCGGGGCGACGCAGGTGACGTGCGTGCTGCCCGGTCAAACCTTGCAGGAAGTGGCCAGCGTGATGAGCGAGCAGGGTATCGGCTCGGTTCTCGTCGGTACGCACGAAGCGGTCGAGGGTATCGTCACGGCCACCGACCTCGTGCGCCGCGGCATCGCCCTGCGCCTGCCTGATTCGACCCCGGTTTCCGAGGTCATGACGAGCAACCCGGTCGAGGTTGACGATTCCATTTCGGTTTTCGGCGCCGCCATCGAAATGGCCCAGGGAAAGTACCGCCACCTGCTGCTCAAGAATTCGGAAGGCTCGGTGGTCGGCGTTGTTTCCGAGCGCGACCTCTTTCGCGCCCAGCAACAGGGCGTGTCCCACGTCTTCCGGCCGATCGACGAGGCGGCGAGCGTCGATGACCTGGTCGAGCTGGCTGCCACCGCCCGCGAGTTCGGCCAGCGGGTGTTCAGCCAGGGCATGGACGTCAGCCAGTTCCTGCGTCTGACCTCGTCAATCAACGATCGCATTGCCAAGCGCCTGCTCGAACTGCTCACGGCGCACCGCCCGCCACCGGCCCCTTTCTGCTGGCTGGCCTTCGGTTCGGAAGGGCGCGAGGAGCAGGGTTTCGTCACCGACCAGGATAACGGACTGGTCTTCGTTCCGCCGGCCGGCGCCGATGTGGCGGTGGTGCGCGAAGCGTTCCTCGCGCTGGCCCGGGACATGAACGATGCCCTCGACCGCTGCGGCTTCGAGCGCTGCAAGGGCAACATCATGGCCAGCAATCCGGACCTGTGCCTGACGCTGGCCGAGTGGAAAGCCCGCTTCTCGTCATGGGTCCGGGCGACGACGCCGACGGCGATTCTCAACTCGACGATCTTTTTCGACTTCCGGCCGATCTACGGCGAAATGCAGTTCGCCGAGGAAATGCGCGACCATCTGCTCGACGAGGTCAAGGGCAACAGCATTTTCATCCACCTGCTGGCCATCAACGCCCTCGAGGTGGCGCCGCCGGTCGGTCGCCTGAGCCGCTTTGCTACGGTCAACGGGAAAATTGACGTAAAAACGCAAGGCACCCGGCTGTTCGTCGATATTGCCCGCATCTACGCCCTGGCTTGCGGCGTCAAGGCGGTCAATACCGAGCAGCGGCTGGCCCTCGTCGGGCAGCGCATCAAGCGTTCGGTCAGCGCCATCCGCGGCGACATCGCCGCCTTCCACCACGTCCAGACCCTGCGCCTGCAGCGTCAACTGGCTTCGCTAAGCGACGGCGAGAGCGCCAACAGTCTCGATCCTTACGCCCTCGACGAATTGCAGCAACGCATCCTCCGCGAGTCCTTCCGTCAGGCCGACTCCTTGCAGGAACGGCTCAAGCTGGACTACAAGCGATGAGCCTCACTTCCTGGATCTGGCGCAAACTCGGGCATTCGGCAACGGACGAATCGCCGGGGGCGCAACTGTTGGCCGGGCTGGATTTTCTGCTGGTCGACATCGAAGTGACTGGTACGGACGCCACCCAGGATACGGTCATCGGTCTGGCCTCGCTGCCGCTGGTCGATGGCGCCTTTCATCCCGGCGATCTGCGCTATGTCAGCTTCGCCGATGCCGATGCGGCCGATGTCAGCGCCGGCTATCAGGCCTGCCTCGAGCGCATGGCGCAAAGCGTCGTGGTGACCATCAATCCGAACTTTATCCGGCACATGCTGACCCTGGCCGCCGACCAGCACCAGCTACCGCCGCCGGTCGGCAACTGGCTCGATTTGTCGGCGGCGGCCAGCGTCATCGGCGGGGAGGCCAACGCCGCCACCTCCCTGCGCCAATGGCAGGCCAGGATGCGCAGCGGCGGACGGCATGAGCACGACGCGATCTACGACGTCTTCGCCATGGCCCAGCTGCTGCAGGCGCTGCTTGCCTACGCCGAGGATTCGGGCATCGAGACACTGGCCGATCTGCGCCGCAACCAGAGTGCCGAATCCTGGCTGCGCCCTTATTGAGCGCGCGGAAAGTCAGGTCCTCGCGACAAAAAAGCGGCCATTTACCTAGCGTTGATCTTTTCGTGATCAAGCATTAATTCGTGTGCTGTTAGTCTGCCCCCGCTTCTCAAGCGGAGGGTGACCTTCGCAGGGATTGCTGCATGGTCCAGACAGACCAATTTTCAAACCCACTTCGGTGGGTTTTTTTTCGCCGGTGCAATCGCTCATCTAAAAGTCCCGACCGGCCGGCACGGCCAGGCGCTGGGCCGACTCGATCACGGCCAGCACGCTCGGGTGGGTCAGCCGCCGCTCCACCGAAATGGCGAAATAGCTGACCTGGACCTCCCTGGTGCGGCCGATGACCGCCAGTTCGCCCGAGCCGATGAACTCCGCTTCGGCAATGCTGGGCACCGGAAAAGCGCCGACCCCGGCTTTGCCAAACGCCGCCATCAGAGCCGTGTCGTCGAACTCGCCGACGACCTGCGCGCGAATGCGCTGGCGCTCCAGCCAGGGGCGAAGATTGGTCTGGATCGTCGAATCCTCCCCCGGCAGGAGCAGGGGCAGGGTACTCAGGCAGGCGGGAAACGGCTGGCTCGCCTGGCTTGCCAGCCGAGGGGGGGCCAAGAACGAAAGGCCGGAGTCGAGCAGGCGATGGCTGTAGGCGCGAACGCTGAAACCCGGGGGGAGCAGCGCGTCTGAAATCACCATGTCGAGTTCGTGCACGGCCAACTGGGCGAGCAGGCGGTCGAGCTGCCATTCGCGGCAGACAATGCGGGTCGGCTGCTCGCCATGAATGGCCGGCTGGAGCAGGCTGCAGGCCAGCGATTTGGGAACGGCATCGGCCACCCCGACCCGGAACTCGGCGGGACGCCCCTTCGGGTGATGCTTGATCATGCCTTCCAGTTCGGCGCTCAGGGCAAACAGCTCGTCGGCGTACTCAAGGGCCATTTTGCCGGCCTCGGTGAGCACGATGGAGCGCCCCTGGCGGGCAAAAAGCTTGGTGTCCAGGCTGCTTTCGAGCAGACCGATCTGGCCGCTCAGGGTTTGCGGCGTGACATTGATCGCCTCTGCCGCCCGGGCAATGCTGCCGGCCTTGGCGGCTTTCCAGAAATAAAACAGATGCTTGTGGTTCACGGGTTTGGCCAATTCATCGAGAAATTCGATCTATTTAAACAAATAAATCGAATTTATTTTAGTCGTCGGCTGGTTTACCTTACTAGCCCTGTTTGACCGGGGAGGGTCAGTCAAGGCGCGCTCACGCGCTTTTGACGTTATGCTTGCCTTGTCAAAAGAACAAAAGCCGGACCCAACAAGACGAGCCAAGCGCAGCCAGTGCTGACGCCCAGCCCGCATAAGCACCGAGTACTGTCCTTATCCAATCCCGTTGAGGTATTGAATGCTTTCCACCCTAGTCATTGTTTTTGTCATTGCCTACGCGGCAATCGCCCTCGAGCACCCGCTCAAGGTCAACAAATCGGCATCGGCGCTGATCGGCGCCGGCCTGTTGTGGACCATCTACGCCCTGTCGCTGAGCGATACGCATTTGCTCACCGAGCAACTCGGCGAGTCGCTGACCGCCACGGCGCAAATTGTCTTCTTCCTGATGGGCGCCATGACCATCGTCGAGGTGGTCGACGCCCATAACGGCTTCGAGGTCATCACCAAGCGGATCAAGACGCAAAAGCTGTCGTCGCTGATGTGGCTGGTCGGCTTCGTCACCTTCTTCCTGAGCGCGATTCTGGACAATCTGACGACCACCATCGTGATGATTTCCCTGATGCGCAAGCTGCTGGCCAAACACGATGACCGCCTGTTCTTCGCCGGGATCATCGTCATCGCCGCCAACTCCGGCGGCGCCTGGTCGCCGATCGGCGACGTGACGACGACGATGCTGTGGATCGGCGGTCAGGTCACCTCGCTGGCCATCATCCAGGGCGTGATCCTGCCCTCCATGGTCAGCCTGATGGTGCCCCTCGCCATGACCGCCTACGTCCTGCGCGGGCGCGAAGTGGTCAGCCCGGAGGCTGTCGATGACGACCACGGCGTGCGGACCACCGAGTTCGAGCGCAATCTCATGTTCTTCATGGGCCTGGGCATTCTCGTCGCCGTTCCCGCCTTCAAGACCATCACCCACCTGCCGCCTTTCATGGGCATCATGTTCGGCCTCGGCATCCTCTGGCTGGTCGGTGACCTCGTCCATCGCCACAAGGAAGACGAGTACAAGTTCCACTTCACCCTGGCCCATGCCCTGAGCAAGATCGACATGAGTTCGCTGGTCTTCTTCATCGGCATCCTGCTCTCGGTCGCCACGCTCGAACACACGCACATCCTGACCTCGCTGGCCCAGTGGCTGAACGAGACGGTGGGGCGCCTCGACATCATTGTGCTGATCATCGGCATGGTCAGCGCCATCGTCGATAACGTTCCGCTGGTCGCTGCCTCGATGGGCATGTACAGCCTGACCGAGTTCCCGCCAGATCACTTCCTGTGGGAGTTCATGGCCTACTGCGCCGGTACGGGCGGTTCCATCCTGATCATCGGTTCGGCCGCCGGCGTTGCCGCCATGGGCCTCGAGAAGATTCACTTCTTCTGGTACGTGAAGCGGATCAGCGGCCTCGCCCTGGTTGGCTATTTCGCCGGTGCCGGCGTGTATCTGGCACAACACGCGCTATTTGCCTGAACGGAGGGGGGCTAGCCCCCTCGTTCGAGACGAAAGCCAGATGATTCGCGGCGCCCGACCCGGGCGCCGCGCTCCTTTATAATGCCGCGATGCAATTTCGATCCCTCCCGCTGACCATCGAGCGTTTTCTGCTGTCGCCGTTCAGCCTGTTGCTGGCGCTTTTTCTCGCCTTTGTCCTGAACGCCTACAACCTGCCGCTCACCGATGTGGACGAGGGGGCCTTTTCCGAGGCGACGCGCGAAATGATGGCGCGCGGCAACCTGATCTCGCCAACGCTCAACGACGCGCCGCGTCACGATAAACCCATCCTCATCTACTGGGCCCAGGCCGCTTCGGTCGCCGTGCTCGGCGTCAGCGAAATCGGCTTCCGCCTGCCGTCGATCGTTTTTGCGCTGCTCTGGGTCTTCGCTCTGTTCCGTTTCTGCGTTCGCCACGGCAACCAGATGACGGCGCAGATCGCCTCGCTGGTCATGGCGCTGACCCTGGTCGTCGGCTTCATCGCCAAGGCGGCGATTGCCGACGCGCTGCTCAACCTGCTCATCGCGCTGGCCATGTTCGGCATCTACGACTATTTCGTCGCCAGCCGGGACGGCAAGCCGGCCGCCAAGACGCGCCGCCTGCTGTTCGGCGTCTATGCCGCGCTCGGCCTCGGTTTCCTGGCCAAGGGGCCGGTCGCCGTGTTCTTCCCGCTGCTCATCAGCGGCCTCTTTTTCGTTTCGGCCGGCGCCTGGCGCGACTGGCTCAAGGCTGTCTTCTTCTGGCCGGGTTGGCTGCTCTTCCTGGCCATCGTCGTGCCCTGGCATGTGCTGGTCTATCTCGACCAGGGCGACGCCTTTTTCCGCGGCTTCTACCTCAAGCACAACATCAACCGCTACGCCGACACCTTCGAGGGGCATGGCGGTCGCTGGTGGTATTACTTCGCTGTCGCGCCGCTCATCCTGCTGCCGTTCACGGGCTGGTTGCTGGCCATTGCCGGCAAACTGGCCGGGGCGCTTCGGCAGAACGACAGCGGCGCCCTGCTCGAACGTTTCCTGATCATCTGGTTCGTCGTCGTCTTCGCCTTCTTCTCGTTCTCCGGCACGCAACTGCCGCATTACCTGCTCTACGGCTGCACCCCGGTCTTCATTCTGCTCGCCCGCCATCGCCTCGATTTCGAGCGACGCTGGCTGGCTTTCCTGCCGATCATTCTCTTCGCGCTGCTTCTCGCTGCCCTGCCCGAAGTGCTGGCCTTTGCCGCCGGCAAGGCGACCCGGCCTTTCGAAAAGACGCTAATTTCCGGGTTGACCGTAGCATTCTCCGACGAGGCCCGCTGGCTGTTGCCCCTGCTCGCCGTCGCCGTCATCGGCCTGGCCTTCTGGCGCCGGCTGCCGGTCTGGCAGGGGCTGGTCATCGCCGGCCTGCTGCAGACCATCACCGTGGTGCTCGTCATCGCACCGCGTGCCATCGACGTCACCCAGGGCCCCGTGCGCGAAGCCGCCATGCTGGTCAAACAGAGTGGTGAAACCAATGTCGTGGCCTGGCGCATCATCATGCCCAGCTTCAGCGTCTATCGTCAGGCGGCGACGCCGACGCGGGTGCCCGAACTCGGCCAGCTGGTGTTTACGCGCACCGACCGCAAGCATGAAGTGCAGGCCCTGCTGGCGCCCAACCTCGTGCTGCGCGACGTCTATCAGCGCAGCTTCGTCACGCTGGCCCGTGTCGAGCGCGAGGGCGCGCAGTGAACGATCAGGGCTTGCACGCCCGCAACCCGGTTTTCGACGCATCCATCGCCGGCCTGTGCCTGGCCTTCGCCCTCGGACTCGTCGCCATCGGCCAGACCGGCGACTGGTACAGCGGCTTCATCCCGGCCCAGGCGGCCAGCCAGGTGCTGCCGGGCTGGCTCTGGGAAAGCCTGACGACGCTCGGCGACGGCCGCGTCCAGCTGGCCCTCATGCTGCCCTTCTGCCTGCGTTATCCGCGCGTTTTCTGGGCCCTCGTCGTCGGCGCGCTGCTCGCCGGCGCCATGAGCCGCGGCCTCAAGATCTGGTTCGACCTGCCGCGCCCGGCCGCCGTCCTCGACGCCAGCCAGATCACCATCATCGGCGCCCGCCTGACGGCACACAGCTTCCCGTCCGGCCACACCGTCTCGGCCTTCTCCTTCGTCGTCGCCTGGCTGGCCCTGCTCGGCTGGCGGCGCGCCCTGCCCATCGTCGTCATCGCCGGGCTGGCCGGCTTTTCGCGTATCGCCGTCGGCGCCCACTGGCCGGTCGATGTGCTGGCCGGCGCCCTGGTTGGCCTGGCCGGCGGCTGGCTCGGCCTGCGCCTGACGCGTCGTTTTCGCTGGGGGCTGGGCATTCGCGCCCACTGGCTGCTGGTCGTCATCGCCGTCATCGGCGTGGCGACGCTGCCCTTCGACGGCCAGGGCTACCCCGACACCCGCCCGTGGCGCATCGTCGCCTGCCTGTGGGGGCTGGGCGGCTTCGTCCTGTGCTATCTGCAGCCACTGCTGAGCGGCGGCTGGCGGGCGGCGAACCGGCCGCTGGAAGGCCTTGCCGCGGAACGTCAGGCGGGCGATTGACGACTGTCGCGGCGCCCTCCGCGGCGCCAGCAAGCGATATGCCGTTTGCAAAATCGGCCAATACTTTGTACTGTCCGCCTTCCCCTTCCTGATTCATCAGTCATCGACTGCCGGAGGCGTGGCGCCTGGTTTTTCGGCTTCGGAGTCCAGGAAACCAGCCGTCTGTCGCCGGCTCTTCGGCAATTCGATGCAGCTTGCGTGCTCGGTAAATCATGCCAACGTCCATCCTGAAATACGTCGATGTCGCCCGCCTTGTCGGGATTGGATTGCAGTGTCCGGTGTGCCACGGCACCGACTGTCGGCCGTCAAGATGGCTGTCGAAGGCCGAAAAGCTCGGCGCCGAGGGGTTTCGTCCCTATCGCTGCAATGACTGCACGCACCGCTTTCTCGCCCGCAACAGCGCGTCCCTCGAACGCATCCTGATCAACTGCACGGCCGTTGCAATGCTGTGCTTCGGGGTTTGGCTTGGCGTCGATCTTTGGCTGGAAAGCGCAGACAAACCGATGAGCGTGCTGCCGCCAGTCAGCGCGAGCGATGATCCGGCAACGCCGGCCCAAAAACAGCAGGAGGCGGCCGATAACGGTGACCCCGCTGCGATGCTGCAACTCGGCCGCGACCTGGCGACCGGCAACAAGCGCCCGAAGGATGTCGGGCAGGCGGCAAACTGGGTGCAGTTGGCCGCGGCGACGGGAAATCCCGAGGCGATGCTCGAGCTGGGGCGGTTTTATCGCGATGGTATCGGGGTGGCGCAGGATTCGGCTCGCGCCTACGTCTGGCTCAGCCGGGCCGCCGCTGCCAAGAATACCGATGCCGTGCTGGAACGTGAGGCGCTGGTCGGGACGATGGGCGAAGCGCCGCTCAAGGTCGCGCTGGAGTTGTCGATGCCGACCCAGCCGGCGGCGGCCCTCGTCCGTCCGAAATAGCGAACTTTCGCCAGCAATTCCGGCGCAGATCGTGGCGTAGCCGTTTCCGGTGATTGCTACGGTCAACCGGGGAAAAGGCGCAAAAATGAAATGGTGCGTCGGGCTTGCAACAAAAGCTTAACGAAGATGTAACTTTCGGGTCACGGGGCGGCCGTATCGTGCGGCCATGCTCAAGGTCAGAAGCGTTTTTCTCTCCGATATCCACCTTGGCACGCGGGCGTGCCAGGCGGACAGACTCCTCGATTTCCTGCGCGAACATCCGGCCGAACAGACTTTCCTGATCGGCGACATCGTCGATTTCTGGGCGATGAGCCGCAGCATCAACTGGTCGCAGGCCCAGAACACCGTCGTTCAGAAACTGCTCCGCCGGGCCCGCCATGGCGACCGCGTCGTCTTTATCCCGGGCAATCACGATGAAGTCCTGCGCGATTACTGCGGCATCGTTTTCGGCGAGGTCGAGGTGATCGACGAACTGGTGCACGAAACCGCCGATGGCCGGCGTTTTCTGCTCATCCACGGCGACCAGTTCGATCAGGTGACGCGTCATCATCGCTGGGTCGCCGTGCTCGGCGACAAGGCTTACGAAATGCTCGTCCGCATCAACAGCCTGCTCTCCTGGGGGCGGCGCAAGCTCGGCATTTCCGGCTACTGGTCGCTGGCCGGCTACGCCAAGCGCAAGGTCAAAACGGCGCTGACCTTCATTTTTGATTTCGAGGCATCAGCCATCCACCACGCCAAGGAGCGCGGCCTGGATGGCGTCATCTGTGGCCACATCCACTGGGCGACGATCCGCGAGATCGACGGCCTGACTTACGTGAATTGCGGCGACTGGGTCGATTCCTGCACGGCCATCGTCGAACACTTCGACGGCCGGCTCGAACTGGTCACCTGGGGCGAACAAAAGCCGGTGGCCATGCTGGCCGCCCCGGTTGTTCAATCCGTTGCCGAAACTGTAGAGGCTTGAGATGCGTGTTTTGATGGTTTCCGACGTGTATTTTCCCCGCGTCAATGGCGTTTCGACCTCCATCGAGACTTTCCGCCGCACCCTGTCGGCGCATGGTGTCGAGGTCAAACTGGTCGTCCCGCGCTACGGCAACGAGGCCGACGAGCCGGGCATCGTCCGCGTCGCTGGCAGACCGGTGCCGGGCGACCGCGAGGATCGGCTGGTCGGCTGGCGTGCCATGCACCGTGCGGTGCTGGAGGCGGCGCAGGATTGCGACCTGATCCACGTCCAGACCCCGTTCATCGCCCACTACGCCGGCCTCAAGGCCGGGCGCCGGCTGGGCCTGCCGGTGGTGGCGACCTATCACACGCTGTTCGAGGAATACCTGCAGCACTACGCCAAGCCGATCCCGCCGAGCTGGCTGCGCGGCCAGGCGCGGGCCTTGTCACGGCGGCAATGCAATCAGCTCGATGCGGTGATCGTGCCATCGACGGCGATGCGTCAACGCCTCGACAGCTATGGCGTCAAATCACCGATGCACGTCCTGCCCACCGGCATCCCGATGGCGCAGTTCGCCGGCGGCAGCGGCATGCGCTTTCGCCAGAAATTCGGCATTGGCGAATCGCGGCCGATGGCCCTCTTCGTCGGCCGCGTGGCGCATGAAAAGAATATCGGCTTCCTCCTCGAAGCCCTCGTCCAGGCCCGCCAGATCCGCCCCGACGCGCTCCTCGTCATTGCCGGCGAAGGCCCGGCCATGGCCGATCTCAAGCTACAGTCGGCGGCGCTGGGTGTGCAGGACGCCGTGCAGTTCATCGGCTATCTGGACCGCAAGCAGGATTTGCCGGATTGCTACGCGGCGGCCAATGTTTTCGTCTTTGCCTCGCGCACCGAAACGCAGGGCCTCGTCCTGCTCGAAGCGATGGCGGCCGGCGTGCCGGTCATTGCGCTGTCCGAGATGGGGACGACTGACATCCTGGCGCCGGCCCGGGGTGCTTTCTCGCCGCCGGACGACCCGCGGGCTTTCGGCGAAGTGCTCGGCCAGTTCCTGAAACATCCCGAGTCATGGCGCCATCTCAACGATGAGGCGCCGATCTACGCCCAGGAATGGACCGATGTGGCGATGGCCGAGCGGTTGGCTCGCCTTTACGGCGAACTGGCCGATTGCAAAATTGGCCAAAATTTCCGGTTGACCGTAGCGATCTGATCGCCCGCCGCTCAGATGTCCTCGACCGGCGTCACGAGCTGATTGACGTGGCGCAGGCGCTCGGCCATGACGCGCATGACTTGGGTGGCGAAAAACGGCGTCTGCTGAACGAGAAACTGGAAGCGCTTTTCGTCGACTTCGACGAATTCGCAATCGCTCACGGCGACCACGCTGGCCGAGCGCGGCCCGGGGGAAACGAGGCCCATCTCGCCAACGATGCTGCCATGGCCGAGGCTTTCAACGACCCGGTTGTTGACGATGACTTCGGCCGTGCCGGCGGTCAGCACGTACATCATGTGGCCGTCCTCGTCTTCCGAAAACAGGGCGCTGCCGGCCGGGATTTTGACGATGGTGGGGTTGTGCGTAAACAGTTCGAAAAAAACCATGCTTGGATTTCCGGGTGAAGGCGAGTACGCCTTTTAGCATAGACAGGCTGCCGCTTTATTGCGGCGAGGTTACAGATTCATGTCGCTTGATCTGGCGCAAGCTTGCCGACCTCGGCCGGCGCCGATTTGTGACAGGGCGATGACGCCACCTGTCATCAAAACTTAGCGCCGGCTGATTAAGGTGAGCCCTTTCGCGGAGATTTCATGCAGGAACCCTCGTCGAACGAACTCGGCCTCGATCCGGCCAACGAATCGCCCTTCAAGGGCAAGACCGGACTGCGTCGGGTGTGGAACGCCCTGACCTACTCGCTGGCCGGCCTCAAGGCCGCCTACTTGTGCGAAGACGCTTTCCGCCAGGAAGTCATCCTCGCCGCCCTGCTCATTCCGGCCGCCTTCCTGCTGCCCGTGCCGTGGCTGGGCCGCGGCCTGATGATCGCCAGCGTGCTGCTCGTCCTGGTCGTCGAATTGCTCAATTCGGCCATCGAAGCCGTGGTTGACCGCGTCAGCCTGGAAAACCATCGTCTGGCCAAACGCGCCAAGGACATCGGCAGCGCCGCGGTGCTCGTTTCGCTGATCATCGTCATGGTCGTCTGGGGCTGCGTGCTCATGGAGATGGCCTGATGTCACTGGTCATTGCCTTCGTCACTGAAACCTTTCCGCCCGAGGTCAATGGCGTGGCGATGACCGTCGGCCGCTTGGTCGGCGGCCTGCGCGAGCGTGGTCACCGGGTCAGCGTCATCCGGCCGCGGCAGGGCAAGGGCGATGCCGGCAGCGAGCACGAACTGGCCTTGCCCGGCTTGCCGCTGCCCGGCTATCCCGGCCTGCGCTTCGGTCTGCCGGCCGGGCGTCGGCTGGCCCGGCAATGGCGCCATCAGCGGCCCGATCTGGTCCATGTCGTGACCGAAGGGCCGCTCGGCTGGTCGGCCGTCAGCGTTGCCCGCAAGCTTGGCATCCCCGTGACCTCGGGCTTTCACACCAATTTCGACCGCTACAGCGTGCATTACGGCATGGGCTGGATGCGCCCGGCCGTCGCCGCCTACCTGCGCACCCTGCACCGGCGGACGCTGGCGACCATGGTGCCGACGGCGGCGCTGGCCGCCGATCTGGCCGGCGAGGGGTTGAGCGGCGTGCGCGTCGTCGGCCGCGGCGTCGATACGCAGCTTTACGATCCGGCCCGGCGCAGCCACGCCTTGCGCCAGAGCTGGGGCGTCGAGGGCGAAGGCCCGGCCTGCCTGTACGTCGGGCGGGTGGCGGCCGAGAAGAATCTGGCCCTGGTCAAAAAGACCTTTGCCGCCATCCAGGTCTGGCATCCCAAGGCCAAGATGGTCTGGGTCGGCGACGGCCCGTCGGCCAAACAACTGGCCGCCGAGCATCCCGATCACCACTTTGCCGGCATGCGCATCGGCGAAGACCTCGCCGCCCATTACGCCAGCGCCGACCTCTTCCTCTTTCCGAGCCTGACCGAAACCTACGGCAACGTCGTCGCCGAAGCGATGGCCAGCGGCCTGCCGGTCATTGCCTACCGCAGTGCTGCCGCCGCCGAGCTGATCGCCCAGCAGAAAAACGGCATGGTCGCCTCGCCCGGCGACGAACGCGGCTACGTCGACGGCGCGCTGTGGATGCTGGAGGAAACCGAACGCCTGGGCCGCATGGCCGAAGCGGCCAGACAAACGATGTTGCCGCGTAGTTGGGCTGGCGTGGTCGTCAGTTTCGAAAATGTCGCCCGCGAAGCGATGGCGACTCAGCCCTGAAGCACGCGAAGTTCGACCACGGCCGGATCGTCACCGTGGTCGATCAGGATGCGTTTGACGCGATCCTGCCAGAGTTCGCCAAACAGTTTTTTCTCGGCCGGAGTGGCCGTGCCATGGACGACGGCGGGCAGCAACTCGCCGAGGCGTGGGTCGGCCGATATCAAATTTGGCCGAAAATTCCCGTTGACCGTAGCATTCGTGTCGAGCCGGGTAAACGTCATGCCGACGCTGCCGCTCACGCCGAAACGCAGCAATCCGCGGCGGACATGCCCCCCGCCCAGCCCCTTGAAACCGCCATCGCCGGCCGCCCCGGTGAGCAGCGTGGCGACACTGGCGATGACGCCGGCGACGCCCGTATCAATGCTTTCTTGCAGGCTGACGGCGATGTTGCCGCGGACGGGAATCTCGTCGCCGTAAAGCGCCCGCAAGGCGCGCACGCTGGTTAGCCAGGCGCCGGCCACCGTCGGGCAGGAATGGCCGGCCAGTTTGACCGCATCGGCAAAGCAATACTCGATCAGCCCACCCTCCGCCGCGCCGAGCAACTCGGCCAGCGGGTCGCGGAGCGTGATGGTGGGAACGCGGGAAAAGAATTCGGGAAAGGCCATGGTGATCTCCTTGAGGCTGCAGTATGCGCAGCCGGGCGGAGCATGGCCTTGATGTCGATTATTTTTGGCCGGGCTACGCTGCCGCTTGCGGTGCTGTCTCGGGCTGCTAGGATGAACAAACTATCGCCTATTTTTGATTGATTGGAGTGCTCCGGGATGAACGTGTCGGGCCTGTCGTCCATCGCAAGCCTCTATGCTTCGGCGCTGAGCCGCGGCCAGCGTGCTACCGATGCGTCGGGTGTGGCGAAGGCCGGGAGCGAAGGCGGCCAGCAGGGTTTGACGCCGGAGGAACTCAAGCAGGTCGCAGAACTCAAGTCGCGTGATCGTGAAGTCCGGCAGCATGAGCAGGCGCATATGGCTGCGGGGGGCGGCCTGGTTACCTCCGGTGCGAGTTATAGCTACCAAAAAGGCCCGGATGGTGTGAACTATGCGATCGGTGGCGAGGTTGGCATATCGACTTCGCCTGGGCGAACGCCGGAAGAAACCATTCAGCGGGCCCGCCAGATCAAGGCGGCAGCGTTGGCGCCCGCCGATCCATCGGGGCAGGACCGGGCGGTAGCGGCCCAGGCCGCGCAAATGGAGCAGGGTGCCCGGCTGGAGCAGGCGCAGGCCGCAAACGCGGCGCGCCAGGAAACATCAGGCAGCCGTTCGGAGGCATTGGCCCGGACGTACGGCATGACCGAAAGCGGCAACGCGAGCGGCTTTAGCACCTACGCCTGAAAAAACGAATTGGCTGTTTTTCAAGGGGTGACTGCGGCAATGGCAGCTCACCGGGGGCGTCAGGTCAGGCGCGCTGGATCAGCTCGATCTTGTAGCCATCCGGGTCTTCGACGAAGGCGATGATCGTCGAGCCATGCTTCATCGGCCCGGCTTCGCGCACCACCTTGCCGCCACGCGCCTTGATCGCGGCGCAGGCCGCCGCTGCATCGGGCACGGCCAATGCGACGTGGCCGTAGCCGGTGCCCAGTTCGTAGCTCGGCGTGTCCCAGTTGTGGGTTAGTTCGAGCACGGCTTCGCTGGCTTCGTCGCCGTAGCCGACAAAGGCCAGCGTGAAGCGGCCTTCCGGGTAATCGGTGCGGCGCAGTAGCTGCATGCCGAGGATTTCGGTGTAGAAGGCGATCGATTTGTCGAGATCGCCGACGCGGATCATGGTGTGCAGAATGCGCATGCGTTTTCCTTAAAAGTGGGGGATTTGCCGGGCCAACTGGCGCAGTTCGAGCCGGCGCGCCTTCCAGTCCGGACAAAGTTGCTCCACCACAGACCAGAAGCGCGGGCTGTGGTTCATTTCCTTGAGGTGCGCCAGTTCGTGGCAGACGACGTAATCGACGATGGCCAGCGGCATGAGCACGAGCCGCCAGTTCAGCGCAATGCCGCCGTGGTGGCTGCAACTGCCCCAGCGCGTGCGGGCCGACGACAGGCGCAGCGGTGGCGGGGCGACGCCGAGGCGTGGGGCGTGGATGGCCAGGCGTTCGGCGAAGACGATGCGGGCTTTCTCGCGCAGGGCTTTTTCGAGCAGCTCGCTGGCCGTGTGCGTGGTGTCGGGGCGCAGGTAAATCGTACCGGGGCCGAACTGCCAGCGGCTGCGGCCAACATTGCTGAAGGCTACGGTCAACGGCTCGCCGAGGGCAAAAATGACTGTGCCATCGCTGATCTCCAGCTTGCTGGCGGCCGGGCGATCACGCCAGGCGGCGAGTTTGTCGAGCACCCACTGGCCGTGCTCGTGGATCAGGCTTTCGATGTCGCCGATGCGGGCCCGCGTCGGGGCGCCGACGCGCAGGCCACGGTGGTCAATGGCCAGGCCGATGGTCCGGCGCTGGCTGCGCCGCAGCTGGTAGGCGACGGCCTGGCCGGCGATGACGATGTGGCGCGCCGGCTCAGGTGGCGTTGTGCGAGGCATCCGAATAGCGATGCGGCGAAATGCGGTGCATTTCCTCTTCGATCCAGGCTTCGGCCCGTTGATTGACTTCGGCTTCGGTCATCCCGGTGGCGTCGAAGGCCGGGCCGATGCTCATCGTGACGGTGCCCGGCGTTTTCAGGAAAGCCTGGCGCGGCCAGAGTTCGCCGGCGTCGTGGGCGACCGGCACGACCTTGCAGCCGACATGAGTGGCGAGATAGGCGCCGCCGGGCTTGTAGCGTTTTTTCTGGCCCGGCGCGACGCGTGTGCCTTCGGGAAAGAGGACGACGTAGAAGCCCTGTTGCAGGCGCTCGCGCCCCTGGATGACCACCTGGTCGAGGGCATCCTTGCCGGCCGTGCGGTCGATCGAGATCATCTTCATGGCGGCCAGGCCCCAGCCCACCAGCGGCACGCGCAGCAATTCCTTCTTGAGCACGAAGACGCAGTAGGCGCCGGCCGGCACGAGATCCTGGATGGTCATCGTTTCCCAGGCCGACTGGTGCTTGGAAAGGATGACGCAAGGCTCTTTCGGCATGTTTTCCCGGCCGATGACCTTGGGCCGGATGCCGAGGATGTTTTCGACGCCGAATTGCATGCCGAGGCGCCACAGCTTGCCGAAGCGGTAGCCCCACAGGCCGCGCAAGGCGAGGGCGGCAATGACGACGAGCGGCGCGGAGAGGATGGACCAGACGATGGCGTAGGCCATGAACAGCGTCGAGCGAACGGCCCTCATGGCGTGGTTTCCTTGAGGATGGCATCGACCGCGGCCGAGAGATCACGGAATTCCAGGGTGCCTTCCGGCAATTCGTTGTCGGCCTTGGTTTTCTCGCCCTTGCCGGTCATCACCAGCATCGGCTGGCAGCCGAGGACGGCGCAGGCCTGCAGGTCGCGCAGCGAATCGCCGATGGCCGGAACGCCCTTGAGGTCGACGTTGAGCGTTTCGGAAATGCGCTTGAACATGCCCGGCTTCGGCTTGCGGCAGTCGCACTTCGAGTCGGCCGCATGCGGGCAATAGAAAATGGCGTCGATCCGTCCGCCGAAGGCAACGACGGCCTTGTGCATCTTGCTGTGGATCTGGTTGAGCATTTCCATGTCGAACAAGCCGCGCCCGACGCCCGACTGGTTGGTCGCCACGACCACCTTGTAGCCACACTGGGTGAGGCGGGCAATCGCTTCCAGACTGCCCGGGATCGGCTTCCATTCGGCCGGGTTCTTGATGAACTGGGCGGAATCGAAATTGATGACCCCGTCGCGGTCGAGGATGACGAGTTTGGTCGGCATGGCGTCCTCCTGGCTCTCTAGGCAGACAGCTTGGAAATGTCGGCGACCTTGTTCATCGCCACGTGGAGCTTGGCGAGCAGGCCGAGACGGTTGGCGCGCAGGGCCGGATCGTCGGCATTGACCATGACGCCGTCGAAGAAGGCATCGACCGGGGCGCGCAGCGCGGCGAGGGCCTGCAACGATTCGGCGTAGTCGCCGGTGACGAAGGCGGCGTCGGCCTGCGGCACGACATCGACGAGGGCGTCGTGCAGGGCGATTTCGGGGGCTTCCTTGAGCAGGGCGTTATCGACCGTCGGTTCGACCGGGTTTTCGACCTTCTTGAGGATGTTGCTGACCCGCTTGTTGGCAGCGGCCAGCGCGGCAGCTTCCGGCAAGGCGGCGAAGGCGCGGACGGCAGCGAGGCGCTTGGGAATATCGCCAAGGCGTTGCGGCCGCTGGCTGACCACGGCATCGACTTCCTGCGCCGTGTAACCCTGCTCGCGCAGGCTGCCGGCGAGGCGGTCGTAGATGAAGTCGGCGAGCTCGGCGTCGGCGCTCTTGAAGCCTTCGACGGCGGCAAATGCGGCGGATGCTACGGTCAACAGGGAATTTAGCGGTAAATCCAAATTGCCTTCGGCCAGCATGCGAATGGTGCCCAGCGCGTGACGACGCAGCGCGAACGGGTCGCGGTCGCCGGTCGGGATCTGCCCGATGCCGAACATGCCGACCAGCGTTTCCAGCTTGTCGGCCAGCGCGACGACCGTGCCGACCAGGCCGCGCGGCAGGCTGTCGCCGGCAAAACGCGGTTTGTAGTGATCCTCGATGGCGTCGGCGACATCGGCGTTGAGGCCGTCATGCAGCGCGTAGTAACGGCCCATGATGCCCTGCAGTTCGGGGAACTCGCCGACCATGTCGGTCAGCAGGTCGGCCTTGGCCAGCACGGCAGCCTGTTCGGCGTGGTGCGTCAGTTCGCCGCCGCCGAGGTGCTCGCCGATGGCGCGGGCAATCGCGGCAACGCGCTGGACGCGCTCGCCCTGGGTGCCCAGCTTGTTGTGATAGACGACCTTGGACAGGCCGATGACGCGGCTTTCCAGCGACTTCTTGCGATCCTGGTCGAAGAAGAATTTAGCGTCGGCCAGACGCGGACGGACAACGCGCTCGTTGCCGCCGATCACAGCCGATGCATCTTCCGGGCTGATGTTGCTGACGACGAGGAACTTGTTGGTGAGTTTCCCGGCGGCGTCGAGGAGCGGGAAGTATTTCTGGTTGGCCTTCATCGTGAGAATCAGGCATTCCTGCGGCACGGCGAGGAATTCCTCTTCGAACTGGCCGATCAGCACGTTCGGGCGTTCAACCAGCGCGGTGACCTCGTCGAGCAGGGCGTCATCGTCGATCGGCTTGCCACCGGCCTGGGCGGCTGCAGCGGAGAGCTGGCGGGCGATTTCGGCCCGGCGCTCGGCGAAGGAGGCGATGACGGCGCCGTCGGTCGCCAGCTTCGTGGCGTATTCGTCGGCGTTGGCGAAGACGACCGGATCGACGCTGGCTTCAAAGCGGTGGCCATGCGTTTCGCGGCCCGAGTTGAGGCCGAGAATGGCCAGCGGCACGACATCGCTGCCGTGCAAGGCAACAAGGCCATGGGCCGGGCGAACGAAATTGACGCTGCTCCAGCCGTCCTGCAACTGATAGGTCATGACCTTGGGGATGGGCAACGCGGCGAGCGCGGCTTCGAGGGCCTTCTGCAGGCCTTCGGCCAGCGTCGCACCCTTGGCCAGACTTTCGTAGAACAGGACGTCAGCCTTGCCGTCATTCTCGCGGCGCAGGTTTGGCACGCAGGAAGCGTCGGCGCCGAGGGTGGCCAGCTTCTTGAGCAAGGCGGGCGTGGCGTTGCCGGCGGCATCAAGGCCAACGGCGACCGGCATGAGCTTCTGGACAACCGGCTTGTCGGCGGCGACAGCGGCGACTTCGGTGACGTGGGCAGCGAGGCGGCGCGGCGAGGCGTAGGCAGTGGTTGCTGCGGTCGACGCGGCCAAACCGGCATTTTTCAGCGAGGTGGCCAGCGTCTGGGCAAACACTTCGCCCAGCTTCTTGAGCGCCTTGGGCGGCAGTTCTTCAACAAACAGTTCAACGAGCAGATTTTTCGACGACATATCAGGCAGCTTTCTTTGCGTTCTGCTCAGCGAGCTTGTTCAGGACTTCGGCGCCCCATTCCTTCGGCGCCATCGGAAAGCCGAGGCGGGCGCGGGAATCTAGGTAGGCCTGGGCGACGGCGCGGGCCAAGTTGCGGATGCGGCCAATGTAGGCGGCACGCTCGGTGACCGAAATAGCGCCGCGGGCGTCGAGGAGGTTGAAGGTGTGGGCGGCCTTGAGAACTTGTTCGTAAGCCGGCAGGGGCAACTGGTTGCCCATCAGGTGCACGGCGGTTTCTTCATGCTTGCCGAAGGCGTGGAACAGGAATTCGACGTTGCTGTGCTCGAAGTTGTAGGCCGACTGCTCGACTTCGTTCTGGTGATAGACGTCGCCGTAGGTCAGGCCTTCCGTCCACGTCAGGTCGAAAACGTTTTCGACGCCTTGCAGGTACATGGCGAGGCGTTCGATGCCGTAGGTGATTTCGCCGGTGATCGGCTTGCAGTCGATGCCGCCGACCTGCTGGAAGTAGGTGAATTGCGTCACTTCCATGCCGTTCATCCAGACTTC
>PHCH01000134.1 GCA_002840785.1 Betaproteobacteria bacterium HGW-Betaproteobacteria-4
CATCGAAATGGTGAAGCACAGGAAGGCATAGCCGATCCAGCGCGGCGGCATGCCATGCTGCTCGAGATAAGCCAGGGCGACGATGAACACCATGAAACTGCCGGTGTAATAAAGGTAGTAGCGCTGCAGCCGGGTCATTGAGGCAAACATCCGGGGCTTCTAGTGAGTACGTCGCAGGAAGCTGCTCGCCCGCGATTCGGCGATCAGGTGGGCGGCGGTATCGATCTGTTTGCTGACGGCGCGCACCGTCATCATCTGGAAAATCCGGGCGAGCAGCAGGGTGTTGGCCATGGCATCGCGCCGTCCGCTGCCGGCATCGAGGCCGAATACGTCGATCCAGTGATCCATCGGCATGACGGAATCACCCTTGTCGTCGAATATCGACGGCAGCAGCCAGGCCAGATCGATCCACTGCGGCTGGAAATCAACACCCAGGCGCTCCTTGAAGGCACGCTGCAGGAAGCCGCCGACATAGGGGATGTGGTAGGTGACCAGTGGCGCCTTGGCGGCAAATAGCAAAAATGCCGTTAATTCCCGGTCGACCGTGGAACCCTCGCCATCCAGCGTCGAAAAATCGACGTAGAAGGTGTCATCGGGCTGGATCGCGCCTTTCCAGACCGCGGCGGCCGCGATGCCGAGCAAGCGGTCGCTTTCCGGATTGGTGCCGCTGCTGACGATGTCGACGACGACATAACGCGTGTGGAAATGCACATCGTCCAGCGGTGGCGCCTTGCTGGCCCGCCAGAGATCAAGCGAAGCCCGCACGTCGTCGGGCAGATTGGCCTGCGCACTGCCCCGGAACAGGAATTTCTTGAGGCCGAGCATGGTCATTGCACCTGGTAATCGAGCTTGAGGCGCGTCTGGATCTTGCGGGCCTGGCGGAAGGATTCCTTGAGAATGCGGCGGTCCAGTTCATTGAGCGTATCCGGATCGATCAGGTTGTCGCCCTGGGTGCCCGGCTCGCCTTCGAGATACTGGTGCTGCAGACGCAGGAGCTGGATGAAGTTGAGCCCCTCGAGCACGGCATCGATCTCGTCGCTGCGGATCGACAGGCGTTGCGCCGCCAGCCGCAGACGCTGGATCGAGTTGGTGTTGTGCACGCCGCTGGCCATGGCGTAGATGCGGGCGACGTCGACAAAGATACGCGAACCGTATTTCTTGAGATCGATCTTGCCCGGCTGGCCGGGTTCGAGATCGGTCAGGAAATCGCGGATCTTGCCGAGCGGCGGCTCGACGTCGAGCGCATTTTTGGCCATGGCGCGCAGGAACATCGGGCTCGATGCGGTCAGCGACAGCAGGTGACGGCGCATGGCATCGGCCAGGTCGGCCTTGCCGTAGAGGGCCCGAAAATCGAAGAAGATGGTGGCGTTGAGCAGCGCGTCGGGCTGGGGGGTCCGGATCCACGTCGCGAACTGGTCTTTCCATTCGTCCAGCGTCAGGCACCACTGCGGGTTGCTGGCCATGATGTTGCCCTTGCACAGCGGAAAGCCGCAGCGGTCGAGGTCTTTGTTGACGGCCAGCGCATAGGCCAGAAAACGCGCTCTCAGCGCGTCGACCGTAGCATCTTCGGGCGGCACGAAGACGATGCCGTTATCCTGGTCGGTACTGAAGGTCTGCTCGTCGCGGCCTTCCGAGCCGAAGGCCAGCCAGGCCCATTCGATGCCGTCGAAATGGTGTTTTTCGAGATTGAGCTGGATGACGCGGCGGGTCAGCGCGTCGTTGAGCGCCGAGATGAATTGGGTCAACTGCTCGGCCCCGACGCCCTGGGCCAGCATGTTGAACGACAGTTGGCGAACGTCGGCCGCCGCCTGCTGCAGCGCCTCGACATTGTGTGCGCCATCGATGGACTGGCGAATCTGGCGCAGGCCGACACGCTGCAAGGAAAACAGGTCGCGCTCGGAAACGACGCCAGTCAGCTTGCCCTCGGCATCGGTGACCAGCACGTGGCGGATGCCATGCGTCGCCATGGCATACATCGCGTCGTAAGCCGTGGCGTGCTCGGCGAGCATGAACGGATGGGGCGACATGGCCTGACTGACCGGCGCGGTCAACGGCAATTCGGCGAGAACCACGCGGTCAAGCAGGTCGGTTCGCGTAAAGACGCCGACCGCCTTGCGATCTTCGCCGGCGATGACCAGCGAGCCGACACCGGCCTGGGACATCGTCTCGAGCGCCGCGCGCAGCGGCGTTTCGGGCGACACGGCAATCGGCGAGCGCGAACCGATGCCATGCAGCGGCGAATTGAGGGTCTGCTGCTCACTGGCGCGCTGGGCAAACTGCAGTTGCAACTGGCAACGCGACTGGTCGAGCAGGCTGGCGATGTAGCGCGTGCAGAACAGGTTGAACTCGGGGCTGGAGGCAAGCAGAGTGAGGAAATCCTCGGCCGGCAACTGGTAGCAGAACGTATCGTCAACGGCCGTGTATAGATTGGTCGACGGCCGGCCGGCGGTCACCGCGCCGATCGGGAAGCTCTCCCCTGCCCCGAGGCTGAGGATGGAATATTCGGTGACGGTCACTTCGCCGGCCTGGCGGGCCTGCACCTTGCCCGATTCGATGAGGTAGAAGTAGCGGACCTTGCCGGAATCCGGCCCGACGATCTCGCTGCCGGCGGCGTAGAAAACGATTTTCGCCTTGTCGGCGAAGAGCTGCAGGGCATCCGGCTGCATCTTGTTGAAGGGCGCATGGTTGCGCAGGAATGCCTGGGTGTTGCCGGCCATCCGGGCGCGGCCATCCTGACGCAGCGACATTTCAACCTGGCCGACGGCCTGTTCTTTTTCTTGCCCTGCTTGTTGTTGCGTAGTCACGACAACCTCACGCTTTCTTTAGAGTGCGTAGTTTAACTTGAGACGTTGTTGCAGGCGCCTCGCCTGCTTGAGCGTCTCGCGCAGGATGGCCCGGTCGACTTCGTGCAACGCGGCGGGTTTCAGGCCGTGACTTCCAGCCTCACCCCTCCCCGCCGCCGCGATCTGCTGCCCCAGTCGCAAACGCAGAATTTGAGAGAAAGCGGCTTCGGCTGCAGCGATTTCGGGCGCCGGCAAGCCAATGGCCGCCCCGGCCTGGCGCAGGCGTTCGGCCGTGTTCACCGCCCGTGTTCCCGACGACAGGGCAAAAATGCGCGCGGCGTCGACAAAGATCCGGCTGCCGTATTTCTTGAGATCGACCGATTCGCCCTCGTCCACCGCGACCTCACCGCGAAAGTTGAGCGGCACATCGACCTGCAGGGCATTGGCCGCCATGAGGTGCTGAAAAGATGGCGTGGCCTCGGTCATCGCCAGCAATACCGTGCGTAGTTCCTCGCCGAGCGCCAGTTCGCCGTACAGCGGGCGCAGGTCGAAAAAGATGCTGGCATTGAGCAGCGCCTCCGGCTCGGGTCGGCGCACCCAGTCGATGAAGCGGTCGCGCCACTCGTCGAGCGACAGGCACCAGGCCGGGTTGCCGGCCATGATCTGGCCGGTGCACAAGGCAAAACCGCAAGCGGCCAGATGCTCGTTGACCGCCTCGGCAAAGGGCAGGTAAATCCGGCGCAGTGCACCCGCCTCCTGCTCGCTCGTCGCATTGAAGATGAGGCCGTTGTCCTGGTCGGTGACAAACGTCTGCTCGTGGCGCCCTTCGGAACCCAGAGCCAGCCAGCACCAGGCGACCGGCGGCAGGCGGTGGCGCTGCGCGGTCAGCGCAATGATCCGGGCGGTCAGACGATCGTTGAATTCCGAAACCAGGCGTGTCGCGACAAGACCATCGAGACCATTGCCGACCGCGCTCAGCAGATATTCGCGCAGGCGTCCGGCGAGGGCCGGGGCAGCCTTTGGCTCGGCCAGCGCATGCAGGTCGGCGGCAAGTTCGAGTTGCTGCCGGCAGGGCAGCGTAAAGTCGGAATTCACGCCGGCCTCAATACTTGACCCGGGCAAAATAGGTTTTCTCGGCCGCTTCGAGGGCCTGGCGGACGGTCACGATTCCCATGTCCTCGAGCAGCTTGACGAGCTTGAGGAAGACTTCGCCGGTCGCCACGGCATCTTCGAGCGCATTGTGGCGGGCGCCGATGCTGACGCCGAGGCGCTCGAGGATGACGTCGAGCTTGTGCGACTCCTGGTTGGGATGGACGACGGCCGAGAGCAGCAGGGTGTCGAGCACCGGCTGGGTGAAACGGATGCCGGTGCGGGCCTCCTTGAGTTGCAGGAAACGCATGTCGAAGGCGGCGTTGTGGGCGATCAGCACGGTGTCTTCGCAGAACTCGTGGAAGGCGGGCAGGACGACGTCGATGCGACGATCTGGTCGAAGGTTTCCTGACGCAACAGGCGGTTGTTCACGATGCGGGCGGCGCCGATCTGGATGATTTCGTCGCCCTTCGACGGCTCCAGCCCGGTCGTCTCGGTATCGAATACGGTGTAGGTCAGTTCGGACAGCTTGCGGTCGAGGTCGATGCTCTGGTCCTCGAACTTGAAAAGGTCGAAATCGTAGTATTCCGGCCGCCCGCTACCGCGCAGGCGCTCTTCCTGGTCGTTCTCGACTTCGGGCACGGCAACCGGCAGCACGAAGCGGAAGAAGGCGCGGTGCGCGGCCTTTTCGCGTTCGTACCAGATTTCGCCGCCATGCCGGTCGATGACGTCGCGCAGGCTGAGCGGCGAGCTTTCGCTGCCGATCTGCATCGTCTCCATTTCCCAGGTGTAGAAGGTTTCCGACGACATCGCCGGGCCGGCCCAGATCAGGTCGAGATAGGCCAGCCGGCCGGCCGAACTCAGGCGGAAGCGCAGTTCGCGCGGTTCGTAGTGATCCTGCAGCTTGGAGGCGAGGCTGACCAGCGCGAAGACCAGCGAGAAGCTGTCGGCCTTGATCCACAGCGCATCGTCAATTTCTTCGGTTTTGCTCGGCAGCTTGAGCTTGTCGTCGATGCGGCGCTGGGCAGCGGCGATGATGTCGATGCCAAGCACGTCTTCGAGCGGCCAACGGGTCTTGATGGCATCGGAAAACTGGTTCATGGTCTGGTCGATGACCTGGCTGCGCTTGGCCACTTCGTCGTCGATGACGCGCAGGAACTGCTGGCGCAACTCGGCTTCCATGTCCGGGTAATCGAGCAGGTTGGCGACAGCGGCCCGGATGTTGGCAATGGAAGCCCGGCTGCCCTGGGTCAGCGAATGCAGCGCCTGATCGCGGCGCTCTTCTTCCTCGATGCTGCGCGTGATGTTTTCGACGGTGAGCACGTAGCCCGACATCGCCGCCTCGCCCTCCTCGCCCGAGGCGGCGAGCACCGGCACCATCTGGGCGCGGAGCAACTGGCCGCCGCGCGTCGTCGTGATGAAATTGGAAATGGCCGTCTTGCCGGCCGACAGACGCTGGCGAATGACCTCCTCAGCGTGGTCGACCTGGCTCCTTTCGAGAATCGAAAAGATCGACCGCCCGAGACCGATCAGCGCCCCACCGGCAACCGACGTCGGCCCCTGCGACAAGGCCTTGAACTGCAAGCGGGCGCGGTTGTTGTAGAGCAGGATGCGGCCGTCGAGGTTGCACACGACAACGGCCTGGGCGAGCTCGGACATGAGCGCGGCCAGCCGGTTCTTTTCTTCCTCGACCGAGGCCTTGGCCGTGGCGATCTGGGCGTCGACGTCGTCCATCAGGGCGTCGCGCTGCTGCGCCAGATCGTTGGCGGCCTGGGCCAGTTGCTGGACTTCCGGCGGGCCTTCGATGGTCACCCGGAAGTTGCGGTTGGCGCCGAGCATGAGGCGCAGCGTCTCGGCCATGCGCAACAGCCCCTCGACATATTGCTTGAAGAGCTTGTGCAGCACGCCAACGCCGAGGGCAAAACCGACCATGGTCATCATCGTGCCGACCGGCAAGCGCGACAGCAGCAGTTCGGTGAGCAGGGTGCGCTCGGCTTCCTTCATGTCCAGCCAGACGAGCAGCGAGGTGACGACGAAGGGCCCGGTCATGAGCAGACCGAGCACGATGACGGCGACGATTAAACGTTGTTTGGCCTTCATGGCGTGC
>PHCH01000135.1 GCA_002840785.1 Betaproteobacteria bacterium HGW-Betaproteobacteria-4
CATTCTGGAATCCCGCGGCATCAAAGTCACCCACCTCAAGCTTGACCCCTACATCAACGTCGACCCCGGCACGATGAGTCCTTTCCAGCACGGAGAGGTTTTCGTCACCGAGGACGGCGCCGAGACCGATCTCGATCTCGGGCATTACGAGCGCTTCACGAGCGCCAAAATGGGCAAGCGCAACAACTTCACGACCGGCCAGATCTACGACACGGTGCTCAAGAAAGAGCGTCGCGGCGAGTATCTCGGCAAAACCGTGCAGGTCATTCCGCACATCACCGACGAGATCAAGAACAAGATCAAGGCCGGTGCTGAAGGTGCGGAAGTGGCTATCGTCGAAGTCGGCGGCACGGTCGGCGACATCGAGTCGCTGCCCTTCCTGGAAGCCATTCGCCAGATCGGTTTCGAAGAGGGCCGCAACAACGTCTGCTACATGCACCTGACGCTGCTGCCCTACATCCCGACCGCCGGCGAACTGAAGACCAAACCGACCCAGCACTCCGTCAAGGAACTGCGCGAAATCGGTATTCAACCGGACATCCTGCTGTGCCGCGCCGATCGTTCGATTCCGGTCGAAGAGCGGCGCAAGATTGCGCTGTTCTGTAACGTCATGCCAGAAGCGGTCATCGAGTGCCTCGACGCCGATTCGATCTACAAGATTCCGGGCATGCTGCACGAGCAAATGCTCGACGAAATCGTCTGCCACAAGCTCAACATCCTGGCCAAGGCCGCCGATCTGTCGGTCTGGCGCAACCTGATCGTCGCGCTGGAGCATCCGCAGCATGAAGTGACCGTGGCCTTCGTCGGCAAGTATGTCGACCTGACCGAGTCGTACAAGTCACTGATCGAAGCGATCAAGCACGCCGGTATCCATACGCGCAGCCAGGTCAATATCGTCTATCTCGATTCAGAAGATATCGAAAAGAATGGTGTCGGCGTCCTCAAGGGTGTCGACGCGATTCTGGTGCCAGGCGGCTTCGGTCGACGCGGCACGGAAGGCAAGATTGCCGCCATTCGTTACGCCCGCGAAAACAAGGTGCCTTACCTCGGCATCTGTCTCGGCATGCAGCTTGCTGTCGTCGAATTCGCCCGCGATGTGGCTGGCATGGCTGAAGCGCACTCCACCGAGTTCGTTCAGGACACGCCGTATCCAGTCATCGGCCTGATTACCGAATGGCTCGACGCCTCCGGCAAGGTTGAAAAGCGCAGCGAAGATTCCGACATCGGCGGCACGATGCGCCTTGGCGGTCAGGTCTGCAAGCTGGCTGAAGGTTCGCTGGCCCGCAAGATTTACGGTGCGCCGGAAATTACCGAGCGCCATCGCCACCGCTACGAAGTCAACAACACCCTGCTGGCGCAACTGGAAGCCAAGGGGCTCGTCGTCGCCGGCCGTGCGCCCGGCACCGATCTGTGCGAAATGGTCGAATTGCCGGCTGACGTCCATCCGTGGTTTGTCGGTTGCCAGTTCCACCCGGAATTCACCTCCAACCCGCGTCTGGGTCATCCGCTCTTTACGTCTTACGTCAAAGCGGCGCTGGCTAATCAAAAGGTCAAAGGCAAATGAAACTTTGTGGTTTCGAGGCTGGTCTTGACCAGCCTTTTTTCCTGATCGCCGGCCCGTGTACTGCCGAGTCCGAGCAACTTTGCCTCGATGTCGCCGGGCACATGAAGGAAGTCTGCGGTCGACTGGGAATTTCGTACATTTTCAAAGCCTCCTACGACAAGGCCAACCGCAGTTCCGGCAAGTCTGTGCGCGGCCTGGGTCTTGACGAAGGCCTGCGCATCCTTTCGGAAGTGCAGCGCCAGATCGGCGTTCCGGTTTTGACCGATGTACACACCACCGAAGACATTCCTGCCGTCGCCAGCGTTGTCGATGTCCTGCAAACGCCGGCTTTCCTCTGCCGCCAGACCGATTTCATCCATGCTGTGGCAACCTGCGGCAAGCCGGTGAATATCAAGAAAGGCCAGTTTTTGGCACCGGGCGACATGAAGAACGTCGTCGACAAAGCGCGCGAAGTGAATAACGGTGCCGACAACATCATGGTTTGCGAGCGCGGCGCCTCATTTGGGTACAACAATCTCGTTTCCGACATGCGCAGCCTTGCCATCATGCGCGAAACGGGTTGTCCTGTTGTCTTTGATGCCACCCACTCGGTGCAGTTGCCGGGCGGGCAAGGTACGACTTCCGGTGGTCAGCGCGAATTCGTCCCGGTTTTGGCCCGTGCCGCTGTGGCCGTCGGTATCTCCGGCCTGTTCATGGAAACCCATCCGTGTCCGGAAAAAGCCTGGTCGGATGGCCCGAATAGCTGGCCACTGGCCCGCATGGAAGGTTTGCTGGCGACTCTGGTGGCGCTCGATAAGGCAGTCAAAGTGGCTGGCTTCGAGGAACTGAAGTAACCCGCCATAAGTTAATTTTTTGGTTTAAGTGTTTAATTTAACCTTCTGATAATAAGGAAGAAATATGAGTTCAATCGTTGATGTAGTAGCCCGTGAAATTCTCGATTCTCGTGGTAACCCCACGGTCGAAGCCGATGTTCTGCTGGAGTCTGGCGTCATGGGCCGTGCAGCAGTTCCGTCTGGCGCCTCTACCGGTTCGCGCGAAGCGATCGAACTGCGTGACGGTGACAAGGGGCGCTACCTCGGCAAGGGCGTGCTGCAGGCTGTCGAGAACGTCAATACCGAAATTTCCGAGGCGATCATCGGCCTTGACGCTCAGGAGCAGGCTTTCATCGATCAGACCATGATTGACCTCGACGGCACCGACAACAAGTCGCGCCTTGGTGCCAATGCCATCCTGGCCGTTTCCATGGCCGTCGCCAAGGCCGCGGCTGAAGAGTCCGGCCTGCCGCTCTACCGCTATTTCGGCGGCATGAGCCCGATGCAGATGCCGGTGCCGATGATGAATATCATCAACGGTGGCGAGCACGCCAACAACAGCCTGGACATCCAGGAATTCATGGTGATGCCGGTCGGCGCTGCCAATATCCGCGAAGCAATTCGTTGTGGCGCCGAAATTTTCCACGCGCTGAAGAAACTGCTCAACAAGGCCGGTCATTCCACCGCCGTCGGTGACGAAGGCGGTTTTGCCCCGAATCTGGGCAGCCATGCCGAAGCACTGCAGATCATCATGCAGGCCATCGAGGCTGCCGGCTACGTGCCGGGCAAGGACGTCCTGCTGGCGCTTGATTGTGCCGCTTCCGAGTTCTACAAGGACGGCAAGTACAAGCTGGCTGGCGAAGGCCTGGAGCTGACCTCGGCCCAGTTCGTCGATTACCTGGCTAATCTGGCTGACCAGTTCCCGATTGTCTCCATCGAAGACGGCATGTCCGAAGCCGACTGGGACGGCTGGAAGCTGCTCACCGATCGCCTTGGGAAGAACGTGCAGATCGTTGGTGATGACGTGTTCGTGACCAACACCAAGATCTTCAAGGAAGGCATCAAGAAGGGCATCGGTAATTCGATCCTGATCAAGATCAACCAGATCGGCACCTTGTCCGAAACCTTCGCTGCCGTCGAAATGGCCAAGCGCGCCGGTTACACCGCAGTGATTTCGCATCGCTCGGGCGAAACCGAAGACAGCACCATCGCCGACATCGCCGTCGGCCTCAATGCCGGTCAGATCAAGACTGGTTCGTTGTCCCGTTCCGACCGTATCGCCAAGTACAACCAACTCATCCGCATCGAGGAAGATCTGGGCGATACCGCTTCTTACCCGGGCCGCGAAACCTTCTACAACCTGCGTTAATCACGCATGCGCTGGCTGACGGTCGGCCTTCTCGCTGCCATCGGGCTGCTCCAGTATCCCTTGTGGATGGGCAAGGGCGGCTGGCTTAAGGTTTGGGAATACGATCGTCAGTTAGAGCAACAGAAGGAAGTGACCAGGAAGCTGGAAATCAGGAACGCGGGCCTCGATGCCGAGGTCCGCGATCTGAAGCAGGGCTACGATGCCATCGAAGAGCGTGCACGCTTTGAGCTGGGCATGGTCCGGCAGGACGAAACCTTCGTGCAGATTCCGGAAAAGGTTCCCGGAAAATAAATCGGAAATTCGCGTCGACCGTAGTAGTCACCCTTATTTGCCTCCGTTAGAATCGTTCTCAGCAGTGCCCCACGCAGAGCGCTC
>PHCH01000136.1 GCA_002840785.1 Betaproteobacteria bacterium HGW-Betaproteobacteria-4
ATACGGCGGTTGTTGATACCCGCCTCTCCGAAGAGGCGGATGTCGTCCGCCGCCGCAGAAAGTGCGTGGCCTGCGACAAGCGTTTCACCACCTACGAGCGGGCTGAGATCCAGCTGCCGCAAGTGGTCAAGAAGAACGGTCTGCGCACCGAGTTCAGCCGCAACAAGCTGCGCGCCAGCCTCGAGTTGGCGCTGCGCAAGCGGCCGGTGGCCATCGAGGCGGTCGATGCCGCCGTTGCCGATATCGAGGAAATCCTGCTCTCGGCAGGCGAACGCGAAGTCAGTACGCAGCAGCTGGGCGAACTGGTCATGCGCGAACTGAAGAAACTCGACAAGGTTGCCTACATCCGCTTCGCCTCGGTTTATCGCAATTTCGAAGACGTGGATGCCTTCTCCAAGGCGATCCGCGAAGTTTCCTCCGCCCCCCGGAAAAAATGAGTTTTTCAGCCGACGATTTTCGGCTGATGGCGCGTGCCCTGCAACTCGCCGAGCGAGGCCTGTGGACGACGTCGCCCAATCCGCGGGTTGGTTGCGTCCTGGTCCGCGCTGGTCAAATCGTCGGCGAAGGCTGGCACGAGAAGGCCGGCGAGCCGCACGCCGAGGTCCATGCCCTGCGCGCTGCCGGTGACAAGGCCAAAGGTGCGACGGCTTACGTGACGCTGGAACCGTGCAGTCATCACGGGAGAACGCCGCCCTGCGCTGAAGCGCTGATTGCGGCCGGTGTTTCGCGTGTCGTGGCGGCGATGACCGACCCGAATCCACTCGTTTCCGGCAAAGGTCTCGGCCTGTTGCAGGCGGCAGGGATCGAAACAGCCAGTGGCTTGCTGGAAAACGAGGCGCGCGAACTGAATATCGGTTTTGTCTCACGCATGACGCGCGGTCGGCCCTGGCTTCGCCTGAAGGCGGCGGCCAGTCTGGATGGAAAGACGGCGCTCAACAACGGCGTCAGTCAGTGGATCACCGGCCCGGATGCGCGCCGTGATGGCCATGCCTGGCGGGCGCGGGCCTGCGCCATCCTGACCGGCACCGGCACGGTGCGCGACGACGATCCGAGCCTGACCGTGCGCGATGTGGCAACGACGCGCCAGCCTTTGCGCGTGGTCGTCGATAGCCGTCTGGAAATTCTGCCGACGGCGCGTATTCTGCAAGGCGAGCCGGTGCTGATCGTCGGCGCCGTCGAAAATGCCGAAAAAATGGCATTGCTACGGTCAACCGGAAATTTCGTCGAAATTCTGAATAACGGCAGCGGCAAGGTTGATCTCAAAGCCCTGCTCGAATTGCTCGCCCGGCGCGGCTTCAACGAGGTGCACGCCGAAGCCGGCTTCAAGCTCAATGGTTCGCTGTTGCGCGAAGGTCTGGTCGACGAATTGCTGCTCTATCTGGCGCCTTGCCTGATCGGCCATGAGGCGAGCGGCCTGTTCAATCTGCCCGAGCTGACTACGCTAGACGGCAAGCAGCGTTTGAAGATTCGCGATCTGCGCCAGCTTGGCGAAGATATTCGCCTGATCGCCCGTTTCCCTTAGGCCCGCACACGGCGCAGTCTTCGTCTTTCTTGAAACGGACGGTGCGCCATTCCATGCTCAGCGCATCGAGCAGCAACAGTCGCCCGCTCAGCGTTTCGCCGATGCCTGCGGCTAGCTTCAGGGCCTCGGCCGCCTGCATGGTGCCGATGATGCCGGTCAGCGGCGCGAAGACGCCCATCACGGCGCAGCGTACTTCCTCGACGTCCTCGCCTTCGGGAAACAGGCAGTGGTAGCACGGCGAGTCGTCGCGGCGCAGGTCGTAGACGCTGATCTGGCCATCGAAACGGATGGCGGCACCGGACACCAGCGGCTTGCGGTGATGGACGCAGGCGCGGTTGATGGCGTGCCGGGTGGCGAAATTGTCGGTGCAGTCGAGGACGAGGTCGGCGCTGGCAACCAGCGTATCAAGCGCTTCGCCCGATAGACGCTGCGCCAGCGGAATGATCTCGATGTCAGGATTGATGGCGCTCAGCGCCTGCCGACCGGATTCGGCCTTGGCCATGCCGACGCGGGCCTGGGTATGCAGAATCTGCCGCTGCAGGTTGGTGAAATCCACCGTGTCGTCATCGACCAGCGTGATCCTGCCGATCCCTGCTGAGGCAAGATAGAGCGCTGCTGGTGAACCAAGACCGCCGGCCCCGATGATCAGCGCGTGCGTACCCAGAATCCGCGTCTGGCCCTCGATGCCCAGCGCGTCGAGCAGGATGTGTCGGCTGTAACGGAGAAGCTGCTCGTCAGTCATCTAGTCGGTAGTTGTTGGTAATTGGTCGCTAGTTGGGGGCCGTCGCTAACGACTACCTACTATCGACTAATCACTACTTGTATTCCCGCCATTCCGGCGGCGTATCGTCGTGGTCGCCGTGCGGGTGGTGCTCCCAGGCCTGAACGTAGGCCTCCTGGGCCGAACGTTTGAGGCGTTTTTCCGGGGCGCCGATGTTGTGCAGCTGGGTTTCTTCGACGTAGTAAATCAGCGCCCGGGTCAGTTTCGTGAGCAGCGTGTTGTCGAGATGAAAACCCTTGTCGACCAGGTGCTCGTCAAGTTCGCGCAGGGTGTGCTGCTGGAGGTCGTAGCTGACCCCAAGCGAGCGCTTTTCGAATTTCGCTTGCACCTCGATGGCTTCGATGCGCTGCAGGTCATCGGCCGCCTCGGGCACCTGCCCGGGCGGGAATTTGGAGAACAGGATCTCCCTGTTTTTCTTGAGGTCTGTGTCAGCCATCATCCCTCCTGATCAATGAACTATTGCGCTTTATTCTGCAGGATTTGAAGACCCTTGAGAAGATTCAGCGCCTGCTGGAACTGGTAGTCGCTCTTGCTGGCGTATTCGAGGCGCTGCGGCAGTTCTTCCTCGGCATCGTCCTTGCCCTTTTTCGCCGGCTTGGCCTGGGGTTTGGCTTCCTGCTTTGCCGCTTCCTTGTCGCGGTCGTTGTTCAGGTGACGGTCGAGGTCAGCTTCGCGGACGCGCATGCCCGGGCTGGAGCCATTGGCATTTTCTTCGACGACGATGTCCGGCGTGATGCCCTTGGCCTGGATCGAGCGGCCTTCCGGCGTGTAGTAGCGGGCCGTGGTCAGCTTGATGGCGGTGTTGCCCGGGAGCGGCAGCACCGATTGAACCGAACCCTTGCCGAAGGTCTGGGTGCCGACGATGATGGCGCGCTTGTGATCCTGCAGCGCGCCGGCGACGATTTCCGAGGCGGATGCCGAGCCACCATTGACCAGCACGATCATTGGCACTTTTTTGGCTTCTACGGGGATGTTCTTGAGCGGGTCTTCCTTGTTGCCGCGCAGGTAGTCCTGCGGCCGCGCCTTGAAATCCTGCTTGGCATCTTCGCTGCGGCCATTGGTCGACACCACAGTGACATCCGGTGGCAGGAAGGCCGCGGAAACGCCGATGGCGCCGTTGAGCAGGCCACCCGGGTCGTTGCGCAGGTCGAGCACCAAGCCGTTCAGCTTGTTGCCGTCCTTGTAGAGGGCCGCCACGTGCTTGGCCAGTTCGGCGACAGTGTTTTCCTGGAACTGGGTAACGCGCACCCAGCCGTAGCCGGGTTCGACCTGCTTCGATTTGACGCTCTGCACCTTGATCACTTCGCGGATCAGCGTGACTTCGATCGGCTTGGTTTCACCCTTGCGGATGATCGACAGCTTGATCGGCGTCTTCGGCTTGCCGCGCATTTTCTTGACGGCGTCGGACAGGGTCAGTCCCTTGACCGGCGTTTCGTCGAGCTTGAAGATCAGGTCGCCAGACTTGATGCCGGCGCGATAGGCCGGGGTATCCTCGATCGGCGAAACGACCTTGACCAGCCCGTCTTCCATGCCGACTTCGATACCCAGGCCGCCGAATTCGCCCTGGGTGCCGACCTGCAGATCCTTGAAGGCATCGGCGTCGAGATAGGTCGAGTGCGGGTCGAGGTTGGACAGCATGCCGGAAATGGCATTGGTGATCATCTTCTTGTCTTCGACCGGCTCGACATAGCCCTGCTTGATGGCGCTGTAAACCTCGGCAAA
>PHCH01000010.1 GCA_002840785.1 Betaproteobacteria bacterium HGW-Betaproteobacteria-4
GAAAAACAGGGCGGAATTGATACCGGACTTGGCGAAATCTTCGGGTTTGGTGAACATGGTGAATCTCCTGAGGTTGGGGTGATCTATTCGCCTTGGCGCTTATGTTGCGCCGCAGCATGACTCCATTCTAACCACAGCAGAACACCTGTCAACAGCTTTTTGTGCACCGCACCAATCGGCCGGAATAATGCCTTGGAATTATCCGGCCATTCAGCCTGTATGCAGTTCCAGACCCAGCCTGTCGAAGATCGCTGTCATCGCTTCGGCGGCGCCAAGCGGCAGGTAATAATCGACGATTTCCGTGAGCATGGTTTGCGCCGGATTGATTTCCACGGTCGGAATGCCGCTGCCGGCAGCGAGCACAACCGGCTGGGTGATGTAGGGAAAAATGCTCGACGTCCCGATGGTAAAGACAATGTCGAAACCCGCCTGGAAGGCGTCAATGAAGCGATCCAGCGGCTCTTCAGGCAAAGCCTCGCCGAAAAGCACCACCTTCGGCCGCAACACGCCACCGCATAGCGGGCAAAGCGGCGGCACGTCCCGGCCGCTGAGGTCGGCGGCGGATTCCTCATGGCTGCATTCGGTGCATTCCAGTTCCTGCAGGTTGCCGTGAATCTCGACGATCTCGCGACTCCCGGCCTGGCGGTGCAGGCCATCGACATTCTGCGTGAACACCATGACCCGGTCGAGATGCTGGTCCAGGCTGGCAATGGCGAAATGCGCGGCGTTTGGCTTGGCGCCGCGACAGGTTTCCTCGATCTGGATCAGGTATTTCCAGGTAATTTCCGGATGCGCGGCAAAGATTTCGCCGGACAGGGCGTCCTCGATGCGCAGGCCCTCTTCAGTGGCCTCGCTGTCGTAGAGGCCGCCGACGCCACGATAGGTCGGCAGGCCGGAATCCGCAGAAATGCCGGCGCCGGTAATGAACAGGGCGCGCCGCGCGTGGCGGAGATGCTCGGCGACGGCGTCGAGCGCTGCCTCGACGGGGGCTGAATACGACTTCATGGGCGGCAGGAAGCCGGCTTACTGAATCAGGAACTGGGTAAACAAGGCTTCACTGACCCCGGTTTTCTCGTCTTCGTGGATTGCATGGTTGACCAGTTCGACAACTTCCTCGATCAACTCCTTCTTGCCTTCCAGCGTGCGCAGTTTTTCCAGCTCCTTGCCCGACAGCAGCAGGATGATTTCGTGCTGGATTCTCGGTTTGTAGGCGGCAATGGCGCCGGCAGCTTCGGGAACGGCCGGCTCGAGGATCAGCCCGAACTGCAGATAATTTTCGGTGCCGAGATTGACTGTGAACACCATTGGCTCCGGCGCACCGCCACCGCCGCCATGATCGCTGGCCAGCGATGGCAAGGGCAAAAGCAAGGCCAGCAGCATGAGCACAGGCGCAACGAGGGCATTCACAAATCGGGGGGCGATGTTCATGACTATCCTAAAGATGGTTGATATCCCTTCGGGAGACCCGGACTTTATACCGGCTGAAAACCAAAAAAGCCACCATGACGGCGATCTACGACAGTTCATCGCCATTTCAAATGCCCGCCAGGCGCAATACTCCCTCTCACCGGCAGACCGGCGTATATTTCGCCCTTCGCTCACGGTCGCCCCCCGACATTAGGCCCGGCGCCGCCAAAATACCCGCTAAATCATGCCGCTTCCCAGTTACGACCCAGCCACCTATCCGGCCCAGCTTGCCAGCAAACTCGCCCATTTCGAGGAAACCTTCGCCTCGCTCGGCGTGAAAAACACGCTTGCCCATGCCTCGACGCCGCTGCATTACCGACTGCGTGCCGAGTTCCGCATCTGGCACGATGGCGACCGCCTCGATTACGCGATGTTCGACCCGGAAGATCCGAAGGTGCCGATCACGCTCGACACCTTCCCGCCCGCCGCCGAATCAATCTGTGCGCTCATGCCGCGCCTGCGCGACCGCCTGGCTACCAGTGAGGCCCTGCGCCGTCGTCTGTTCCAGGCCGATTTTCTCGCCACGCTGAGCGGAGACATGCTGGTCACGCTGATCTATCACCGCACGCTGGACGAGGCCTGGGAGGCTGCTGCACGCGAGATGGCGGCTGAACTGGGTATCCGCGTCATCGGTCGTAGCCGCGGTCAGAAGCTCGTGCTCGACCGTGACTGGGTGCTCGAAGAATTCGAGCTCAATGGCCGCCAACTGCGCTACAAGCAGGTCGAAGGCAGCTTCACCCAGCCCAACGGCGGCGTCAATCGCCAGATGCTGGGCTGGGCCTGCCAGCAGGCGGCCGGCATTGGCGGCAATCTGGTCGAGCTGTACTGCGGCAACGGCAATTTCACCATCGCGCTGGCGCCGCTCTTCGACCAGGTGCTGGCCACCGAAGTCAGCAAGTCATCGGTGCATGCCGCGCAATACAATCTGGCCGCCAATAAGGTCGAAAACGTTGCCATCGCCCGCATGTCGAGCGAGGAATTCAGCGATGCGCTGGCCGGCCGCGAAGAATTCACGCGCCTCAAGGACATCGACCTCGACCCCTTCCGCCATGCCACGCTGTTCGTCGATCCACCGCGCAGCGGGCTGGATGCCGTGACGCTCGAACTGGCCCGCGGCTTCGACCGCATCCTGTACATTTCCTGCAACCAGCAGACCCTGCTCGAAAACGTCACGGCGCTGCAGGACACTCACCAGATCGCCGCTTCCGCCGTCTTCGACCAGTTCCCCTACACGCACCATCTGGAGTGCGGCCTGCTGCTGACGCGGCGGTAATCGCGCTTCACGCTTGTCAGCCTGCCGCCGGCCGGCTGCGACCCAGTGGCGGTGACCAACACCGCCACGCACCCGAGCCTCCCCATGAAAAGAACCGATCTCTACAAAAGCCTGGCCAGCAAGATTGACCGCAATATGAAACAGGCGGGAACCCCCGACCGTTTCGGCCAGGGCGCCGTCCTCGACCGCAAGGAACAGCGCAAGCTGGACCAGGCCAAGGGCCTCATCCCCTTCGCCGTCAAGATCGATGCCCAACTGGCCGAACAACTGCGCACGCTCGCCGAATCCACCGAAGGCGACATCAACGAAGTGGTCGACACGCTGTTGCGCAAAGGCCTCGCCGCCGGCGTTTAAACGCTCGCCACACGGGCGGGTTAAACTCGCCCCTTCATTGCCCATTTGCTTTCCCCCTCCCCGCCCATGACCTTCGCTACCCTCGGCCTTGCCGAAACGTTGCTCCAATCCCTCGAAACGCTCGGCTACAAGACGCCGACGCCGATTCAGGAGCAAGCCATTCCCGCCATCCTCGAAGGGCGCGACGTGATGGCCGCAGCCCAGACCGGCACCGGCAAGACCGCCGGCTTCGCGCTGCCCATCCTGCACAGCCTGGCCACCGACGGGATCAAGGTCGGCAGCAATTCGGTGCGCGCCCTCGTCCTCGTGCCAACGCGCGAACTGGCCGAGCAGGTGCACGCCAGCTTCCGCCAGTACGGCGAACACAGCGGCGTCAGCACCTACGCGGCCTACGGCGGCGTCAGCATCAACCCGCAGATGATGCGCCTGCGCCGCGGCGTCGATGTCCTCGTCGCCACCCCCGGCCGCCTGCTCGACCTCTACAGCCAGAACGCCCTCAAGCTCAACAAGGTGCAGGTGCTCGTCCTCGACGAAGCCGACCGCATGCTCGACCTCGGCTTCTCGACAGAACTCGACGCTATCTTCGCCGCCCTGCCCAAAAAGCGGCAGACCCTGCTCTTCTCGGCCACCTTCTCCGAAAACATCCGCAGCCTGGCCAAGGCCCGCCTGCGCAACCCGCTGACCATCGAAATCAGCCCGCCGAACAGCACCGTCAAGGCCGTCAAGCAATGGATGGTGCCAGTCGACAAGAAGCGCAAGACCGAACTCTTCCTGTTCATGCGCAAGGACCGGCGCTGGGGCCAGGTGCTCGTCTTCGTCAAGACCAAGCGCGGCGCCGACGAACTGGTCGGCATCCTGCACGCCAAGCGCATCAAGGCTGATGCCATCCACGGCGACAAGCCGCAAGCGGCCCGCCTGCGCGCCCTGGAAAGTTTCAAGGCCGGCGAGGTGCAGATTCTCGTCGCCACCGATGTCGCCGCCCGCGGGCTGGACATTGACGACCTGCCGCAAGTCGTCAATTTCGACCTGCCCATCGTCGCCGAAGACTACATCCACCGCATCGGCCGCACCGGCCGCGCCGGCGCCACTGGCGAGGCCATCTCGCTGGTCTGTGCCGACGAAGCGCCGATGCTCGCCGCCATCGAAACGCTGCTCAAGCAAACGCTGAGCCGCGAGGAAGAACCGGGCTTCGAACCCGACCACCGCGTGCCGCTGACCGGCGCCGCGGCCATTGCCACGAAGAAGATCAAGAAACCGAAAGTGGCCGGCGGCCGGGGCGGCAAGGGCACGCCGAGCAACTGGGTCGGCTTCGACGACGCGCCCAAACGCCCCGGCGCCCGACCGGCAGCCCGTCCGGGCGGAATGCCACGGTCAACCGGAAAAAATGGCCAAAAACAAAATCGCTCCGGCGGCCGCTGAACGATAAATCGGGGACCGGGCGGCCTCCCGGTCAGCGTTTTTCCGGCACCTCGATGAAATGCTTTTTCAGCCAGTCGCGGTCGAGTTCCCAGCTCACATCCTTGATACCGGGCTGAGACAGCACAATCGCCCGCGCCTCCGACTGCACCTCGCCGAGCAACTGCTCGGCCGCGATGAAGGCCGGATCGTTCGGGTTCTTGGTGTCGATTTCCGGATAAAGAACAGCCAGTGCCTTGAAGGCCGGAACGTCAAAGTTGCGCGGCGTGCTGACCAGCGCCGTCGTGCCATTGACCTTCATGACCCGGAACTTGTACGGATAAGCTTTCAGCTTCGGGCTGGCCTGCGCCTCGATGGCGCTGGTCAATTCGCGCGAACGTGAATCGGGCGCCTGGATGTACCAGTCAAGCCCGGCCAGCAAGATCAGAACAACGATGATCCAGTAAGATTTTTTCAATTCGATTTCCTTCTCCGGAACGGCGAAGGCGGCTTCGGCGCCGACCAGCCATCAGCCCAAGGCGGCCTCGACATTGAGTTCGGAAACCACCCGGTTGCGCCCCGCCGCCTTGGCCAGGTAAAGCGCCTCGTCGGCGCATTGCAGCAAGTGTTCGATATCGTAGCCATCGCTCGCCACGCCGACACTGACCGTATTGCCGACCTCGACGCCGGCACTGTGTATCGGCGTCACCGCGTAAGCCTTGCAAAAGCGTTCGGCCAATTCCGTCGCCTCGGCCAGCGAGGTATCCGGCAAGAGCACGGCGAACTCCTCGCCGCCCATCCGCCCGCACACATCCGATTTGCGCAGGCTGCGCCGCAACTGGTCGGCCAGCGCGCACAACACCGCGTCACCGACCGCATGACCGTGCTGGTCGTTTATCTGCTTGAAATGATCGGCGTCGATCATGGCCATGCTCATCGGCAGCTTGTTGCGCTCGCAATAATTGGCCAGCGTCTGGCTGCGCGCAAAGAATGCCCGGCGATTGTCGAGCCCGGTCAGATCGTCCGTCTGCGCCATCAATTCGGCTTTCTGCTTGGCCGCGGACAAACGGTGAGCCAAGGCGAAATTATTGCTCTGGGCCCGCGACAAAACCGTACTGGCCCGCCCCAGAAGGCCCATATAGAGCAAGGCCGAGACGCCCAGGCTGAGCTTCATTTGCTCGCCGCTGAGCAGGAACAAGCCTATCGTCGGCAACAGAATGCTGCCCATCGCCCCGAACACCATGTAGCGTCGCGCCGAATAATGCGAGAAAGCCCCCGCCGACATGCCGAGCAGGAACATGAAGGCGATGAGCTGATGGACCAGCGAGCTTTCAATGCAGATCCACAGCACGCCCAGCCCCCACAACGTGGTGGTCATGAACAGCGTGACGGCGTAGCTGCGCTCCCAATCGAGAATCTGCAAGCCTTCCGGCTGCCGCTGACGATGCCGCCAGAACAAGGCCCAACGCACCAGGCCACTGGCGCAGATGGCCGCCACCCAGCCGATCAGCAATTCGTGCCGTCCGCCATCCCAAAGCATCTGGCACAGCACGAGAGCGATAACGACGCTGAGGAAAATGGCCGGAAACGACTGCCGATACAGCAAATGCAACTGGTCCGCCCGAACGCGCACGGCCATATCGAGCTCATCGTCCTGCGGAAGGGGGGAATCCATTGTCTGCATCGGGCTACGACTATGCGGGGGTGCCCAGATCAAGTCAAGCGACAGGGCCCTGGCCTGTCCGCCCGCGCCCCGCCGATCGCGCCGAATATCAAGAAAGCAGCCCGAATCCTACGGTCAACCGGGAAAAAGACCCAATTTTCAAATGGCGATGCGGCGGCACGGGCGCTAAAACCGCTCAGGCCTCGCCGTTATGCACCGCGCTCAAGCGCTCCGAGACGTATTCGCCGCGTGCAGTCGAGTTGTTTTCCTGGCCGTTCCTGGCGCACCAGGCGAAGAACTCCTCGGGAACGATCTGGTATTCAAGAGCCAGCACGCCGGAACGCTGGAAGTTGCGACGGGCAAGCACGGCCATGGCCTTCCATTTCTCGAACGACGCTTCGAAACAGTCGGGATCGACGGCCGTGGCCTTGACCTCGGCCCAGGTTTCCGGGGTGTACCAGGTGACGCCGATGACCAGCGACTGGGTGCGGCGCTTGGCCTTGATGCTTTGGTAGAGAGTGGGTTTTCTCATTGGTCGAGATGACGAAAATGGTTAAGGAAGGCTGGCAGCGAACAACAATCCAGTGCCCCACGCAAAAGCAATGCCATCCGCCAGCCTCGCTCTCTCGCCCGGTATTGCTGGGTTTGGCGAAAGTGGCCAGACCACGCTTGTTAACTTTCCAACAATCCAGGGCATCAATCCCACGCCAGCGCCCCGCCGGTCTGATACTCGGTGACGCGGGTTTCGAAGAAGTTTTTCTCCTTGCGCAGATTGGCCTGCTCGTCGAGCCAGGGCAGGACGTTTTCGGCACCGGGGAAAGGTTCGGCGACGCCGACTTGCCGCGCCCGACGGTTGGCGATGAAGCGGAACTGCTGGACATGCAGTTCGGCGTTGTAGCCGAGGATCGGCTCGCGCAGGATGTAGCCGGCGTAGGCGGTTTCGGCCGCCTCGGCTTCGTCCCACAGTTGGCGCAGGGCGGTCGGGTCGAGACTCAGGTTTTCCTCGATCAGCAGTTCGCGAATGACCCGGATGCCGAAAGCGCAGTGCAGCACCTCGTCGCGCATAATGTATTGCAGCTGCTCGGCGGCGCCTTTCATCAGGCCGCGCCTTTGCAGCGCGAAGACCGGGGTGAAGCCGTTGTAGAACCAGCAGCCTTCGAAAATCACCGCGAAGAAGAAATAGGACAGCGCGAATTCGTGCAGGTTGGCGCGGTCGGTGAGGTCAAAATCCGAGCGCAGCACCTTTTCCAGCCGGCGGTTGGCCAGCGCGATCTTGCCGTGGATTTCCGGCACGACGCGGTAGCGGTTGTAGATTTCCTGCTGGGCTAGGCCAAGGCTCTCGATGCAGTGCTGGTAGGTCCAGGTGTGCAGCGCTTCTTCGTAGACCTGGCGGGCCTGGTAGATCTGCAATTCCGGCGCGCTCATCTTTTCCATGACGGCCAGGCCGATGTTGCGCATGGCCAGGATGTCGGAGGTGGTCAGGTAGGCCAGGACGTTCTCGAAAACATGGCGCTCGGCCGGCGACAGCTTGTGATGGTAGTCGTGCACGTCCTGCGCCATGCCGATTTCGAGCGGCGTCCAGTGGTTGCGGTTGGCCTTGAGGAAGAACTCCCAGGCCCACGGGTACTTGAACGGGGCGAGTTGGTTGATATCGGCCTTGCCATTGACGATGCGTTTATCGGCGGCGTTGGTCGGGGCCAGGGCGGCGGCATGGGTTTCCATTTTTGGCGAAAAATTCCGGTTGACCGTGGGAATCCCGGAAACAGCGGGTTGGACTGGCGTATCCCAGTCGTCGAAGCGAAAAGCGTTCATTTTCCGGACTCCTGATCAATTGCCGAAGGCGGCCATCGTTTGCCGCAGCTCTGCCAGCCCCTTGAGCAATTCCGGGCCGGGATGGGTGAAATACTCGCCGGTCAGCGGCAGGATGGGGATGCCCGGTTTGGCGATGGCCGGGTTGCAGCTTTCACCGCGCTGGCTCTGCAGGGCAAAGATCAGATCGGGCCGGCGCCGGCCTATCCAGGCGGCGACGTCGCCATCCGGGGCATCCGGTTTGAAGTTGCGGATGCCGTCGTGGTCGGCCACGACAGCGAAGCCGGCGGTGGAAAAGACTTCGTGCAAGGTCGTACCCTGGCCGAACGAGTATGGCGCGTTGCTGCAAGCCGAGAGAATCAGCACGCGACGCTGGCGGCTGTCGACCGCCGTCGCAGCGCGCCAGTCGGTGGCGAATTTGTCGACGCGACGGTCAATGTCGGCGACACCCGCAGCCCGGCCGATGTCGCGCAACATCGCCTCGACCCCGGCCATGCCGCGAAAGCCGCCGACGCGCAACGCCTTGGCGCCGGACGGCGTCGCCGCCTGCACTTTGGCGACCGGCGTCCATTCGGAAAAGATGACCAGTTCCGGCTCCAGCATGTCGATCACTCCGGCATCGGGGTCGATGACGCCGCCGGTGTCCGGCCGCGCCAGGGTGTCGTAACGACTGACGCCGACAATGCAGTCGGCCAGCCCCAGCCAGTCGAGGGCGCGGCTGATGTAGGGCGACTGGCTGACGATGCGCGGGCAGTCGGCGGCTTGGGCGAGGCTGGCCGAGAGGGCCAGACAGAGCAAGGCAAGGTGGCGAAATTTCATGGCTTTCCTTCGGGTGGGTTTCATTGGCAGGCCTCGCACTCCGGGTTGTCGATCAAGCAGAACTTGGGCTCTTCCGGCCCCGCCGCCTCGTCGCGCCCGCCCGCTTTTTCGGCCTGGCTGGCGCCCAGCGTGCGCAGGTAGTAGGTCGTTTTCAGGCCGCGCAGCCAGGCCAGCTTGTAGATTTCGTCGAGCTTCTTGCCCGAAGGCAGCGCCAGATAGAGGTTCAGCGACTGGGCCTGGTCGATCCATTTCTGGCGCCGGGCAGCCGCTTCGATCAGCCACACCGGGTCGATCTCGAAGGCCGTCGCGTAGCGCGCCTTGAGTTCATCCGGGACGCGCTCGATGCGGGCCAGCGAACCGTCGAAATACTTGAGATCGGCGACCATGACTTCGTCCCACAGGTCGAGCGCCTTCAAGTCCCTGACCAGCGCTTCGTTGACCACGGTGAATTCGCCCGACAGGTTCGATTTGACGTAGAGGTTCTGGTAGGCCGGCTCGATGCTAGCCGAGACGCCGACGATGTTGGAGATGGTCGCCGTCGGCGCGATGGCGACGCAGTTGGAATTGCGCATGCCGTGGCGGGCGATGCGCTCCTTGAGCGCCGGCCAGTCGAGGCTGGATTCGCGGTTAACATCGAGATGCCCGCCCCGCCCTGCTTCCAGCAAGTTGATTGAATCGAGCGGCAGGATGCCCTGATCCCACAGGCTGCCGGTGAGGCTCGAATAGCACCCACGCTCGCGGGCCAGTTCGCTCGACGCCGAATAGGCGTGGTAGCAGACGGCTTCCATGGTCCGGTCGGCGAATTCCACCGCCGCGGTCGATGCGTAAGGCAGGCCGATTTCGTACAGGCAATCGGCAAAACCCATGATGCCGAGGCCGACCGGCCGATGGCGCAGGTTGGCGTTGCGCGCCTTGGGCGTCGCGTAAAAATTGATATCGACGACGTTGTCGAGCATGCGCAAGGCGGTATTGATCGTGCGGGCCAGCTTGGCCTGATCCAAGGCGCCGTCCTTCAGATGCGCCAGCAGATTAACCGAACCGAGGTTGCAGACGGCGGTTTCCTCGTCCGAGGTGTTCAGCGTGATCTCGGTGCACAGGTTGCTCGAATGCACGACGCCGACGTGCTGCTGCGGCGAGCGCAGGTTGCAGGCATCCTTGAAGGTGAGCCACGGATGGCCAGTCTCGAACAGCATGGTCAGCATCTTGCGCCAGAGCTGGACGGCAGGCAGCTTCTTGTGCAACTTCAAGCGGCCGGCAGCGGCTTCCGCCTCGTAGGCGACGTATGCCGCCTCGAACTCGGCGCCGAACTTGTCGTGCAGGTCGGGCACATCGACCGGAGAAAATAGCGTCCATTCGCCGTTTTCATGCACCCGTTTCATGAACAGGTCGGGAATCCAGTTGGCCGTGTTCATGTCGTGCGTGCGGCGGCGCTCATCGCCGGTGTTCTTGCGCAGATCGAGAAATTCCTCGATGTCGAGGTGCCAGGTTTCGAGGTAGGCGCAGACCGCGCCCTTGCGCTTGCCGCCCTGGTTTACGGCGACCGCCGTATCGTTCACCACCTTCAAAAAGGGAATCACGCCCTGGCTCTGGCCGTTGGTGCCCTTGATCCGGCTGCCCAGCGAGCGCACCGGGGTCCAGTCGTTGCCCAGGCCACCGGCGTATTTCTGCAACAGCGCGTTTTCCTTGATGCTCTGGTAGATGCCGTCGAGATCGTCGGCGACGGTAGTCAGGTAGCACGACGATAGCTGCGAATGCAGCGTGCCGCTGTTGAACAGCGTCGGCGTCGAGCACATGAAATCGAAGCTGGAAATCAGATCGTAGAACTCGATGGCACGGGCTTCGCGGTCGATTTCGTTGAGCGCCAGGCCCATCGCGACGCGCATGAAGAAAATCTGCGGCAGCTCGATGCGACGCCCTTCGATGTGCAGGAAATAGCGGTCGTACAAGGTCTGCAGGCCAAGGTAGCCGAACTGCAAATCGCATTCCGGCTTGAGCGCGGCGGCCAGACGCGGCAGGTCGAAACTGGCGAGGCGCGGGTCGAGCAGTTCGGCGGCGATGCCGCGCTGGATGAATTTTGGCCAATATTTCCGGTTGACCGTAGCAAAGTCCTCCGCCGCCACCGGCGCGCCGATGACCTCGGCGCTCAGGCTGGCCAGCAGCAGGCGGGCCGTCGCATAGTTGTAGCCCGGCTCGCGCTCGATCAGGGTGCGCGCGGCGAGGATCAGGGCCTGCTGCACATCGGCCATGGCGACGCCGTCGTAGAGATTCTTCAGCGCCTGATCGAGGATGGTCCGCGCCGAAACGCTTTCGCCCAGCCCGGCGCAGGCGGCATCGCAGGTTTTCAGCAAGGCGGGGATATCGAGCGGTTGGCGCTGGCCATCGACCAGAACATGCAACACCGCCGCCCCAGCCACCTCGCCCAGGCTCGCCCGCTCGGCGGCGCGGCACTCGCGGTAGAGCACGTAGGCGCGGGCCACGTCATGCTCGCCGGCGCGCATCAGGGCCAGTTCGACCTGATCCTGAATGTCCTCGATATGCACCTTGCCGCCATCGGGCAGGCGGCGGGTCAGCGAGTTCACCACTGTCTGCGTCAGGCGCGAGACAAGCTCGCGGATACGCGACGACACCGAACTCTGGCTGCCCTCGACAGCCAAAAAGGCCTTGCTCAGCGCAACGGCGATCTTGTCGGCGTCAAACGCAACGAGCGCGCCGTTGCGGCGGATGACTTGCAGGGCCGCCACCGCGAAGGCGTTAGCGGCTGAAAGGGACTGGACATTGGATGGCAAGGCGATTCTCCGTATCGGGGGGCGGAGAACCGAGGGCGTGACCGGCCGGCGCACGCAGTCCAGCGCGGCGGGGGCAAACCCGGCAACGACTGGACACGACGGACAAACGGCAATGGACCACGCAAAAAACCTCTCGTCAGGGACACCCCGCCCCAAAAACATGAAAGAAATTTGTCGCGGCAGGTCTCCTGGCTCTCGGTTCATCGCGTTTCACCCGCCTTCCCGGACGCATCCAGTGGCATGAGGTGGCGAAACGCTCGCCGATTACAGTTGCGGGGGCAGCCCCGGAATTCAGACCTTGCGGCCTGGCACCGGATTCCCGTTTTAATCCCCCGAAAGGGAACCATCAACGGGGCGGAGTTTAATCGGCCCGCAAAAAACATGTCAAGAAAATATAACCATATCTAGTCCAAAACCAACTCAACAACCACTAGATGCAGTAGAACCACCTTCTTTTCACGCCAATCGAATCCAGCACGACAGCATTTTTTGTTGACACTCTGAAACGCAGAGCAATAGACTCTGCAAATCAGAGTAACAAGACGGACAACAATGAGCCATCCCGCCAGTCAGCAACTCAATGCCATTCACGCCATGCTCGCGGTCGGCCACCGCAACTTGCGCATCGAGCGCCACAGCCTGCTGCTGTGGGGCATTCCGACCGGGCTGTTGTTTGCCATTTCCGAGCATATCCTGACGCCGGCCCAGGTTCCTGACAACGACCAGCGCGCCCTCGCCTGGCTGGCCGTGCTGGTGCTGGTCTCGACATCTATCGCCGTTATCGACTGGCTGTGGACCCGCCGCGTCAAGCAGGCGCGCGACGAGGCATGGTCCTTCATTCATCGACAGGTGCAGAAAATCTGGTGGCTGCTCATGGGGCTGGCCGTGCTGACCACTTTTGCCATGTTTTTCTACGGCGGGGGCTACATGCTGTGCACCCTCTGGCTGGTCGTCCTCGGCATCAGCCTTTACCTGCACGGGCTGTTTTCCGAGGAGCTGCTCGAATGGGTCGGCGGCGTCACCATCGTGATCGGCATCGGCTGCCTGCTCGCCCAGTTGCCGTATGAAACGATGCGCTGGATCGCCGCAACCGTATTCGGTTTCGGCCTGCCGCTACTGGCCATGATGCTGGATCGCGGCCAGCATCGCCCGGCAACTTTCCGGCTGGGCCAAATGCTGTTGTGGCTGGCTGTCGTACTCGTTCTCCCTCTCTGGCTGGAGCAGCGCGTCCATGCCGCACCACAGCCCGACGCCGAGCCGCTGTCGCTTGAAGCCTTTCGCAGCGGCCAGTTTCCGGCCACCGGCTTTCGCAGCGTCAGCCTCCCGGCCGGCACGCGCATTCCGGTTGAAATCGAATTGGGTGGCGACATTTTCGAGACCGGCGGGCCCAAGCCCGTTCTGCCGCTGGTCCTCAACCAGCCCATCGAACTCATGATGCGCGACGGAAAACTGACCGGCGACGCCCGCTTTGCCGGGGAAAGCTGGCAACTGGCCAGGCAGGTCCGCTGGATCAGCATCCCGTGGATGAAAGCCACCCTGACGCCGGAACAAGGCCCCGTCGTCACCGGCAAGCTCATCGTTCAACTTGGCAAACACTGATTTCCCTCACAGGAGTAGCACCATGAAAACACCGCTCGGCATCGCCATCATTGCCCTCTCTCTATCCGCCTGCGCTGGCCTAAGCGGCCCGTCGCCGGAAGAAATCTCCCGCCTGCCAGTCGTCCGTTTTGGCTCACCGGCGCCGGCCGATGGCAATTTCGTACTTTATTATCCGGCCGGCGTTGACCTGCCGGTGGTCGCCAAAATCGACGGAACCCTGTTCAGCAAGCCCGATCAGGCCAAATTGAATATCCGGATCAAGCAGGACATTTACATCTACCACAACCAGATCAGCTTCGACGGCAAGACCTGGAGCAACGGCCAGGACAAGGTCGGTGGCAAGTTCTGGCTGGCCTTGCCCGGTGACAAGGATGGCAAGCGCGACGGCCAAAGCCCGGGCGAACTGGCCGCAGAATTCAACCTGCGCTGAGGCAAGCATGACCCCGACCCCATCGCTCACGATGAACCTTGAGGGCGTCGAAGCCTGCCACTGGCAGGATGTCGCGCGGAAGGAACTCTGCCATCCCGGTTTCAGCACCCGGCTGTTGTGGACTGGCCAAAACGGCCGCAAGGCACTGATGTTTGAGATTGCACCAGGTGCTGTTTATCCAGAACTGGATGTCCATGCGCCGGGTGCCGAAGAGGTATTTGTCGTTTCCGGCACCTTCTGCGATGGCCGCAACAGCTATCCGGCCGGTACCTTTATCCACCACCCAGCCGGTAGCGCGCACATACCGCAATCGCCAGATGGCTGCGTGCTTTTCGTATTTTTCCCCGAGGGCTAGATGGAAGAACTCGACTCCCTGCTCCATCAGCCCTTGCGCACGCAACTGGTGGCCTTTCTTGCCGGCGCCGGCGAACAGACTTTCAGCGACCTCAAGCGTCAGCTGGGCGTTTCCGACGGCAACCTCGACGCCCACCTGAAGAAGCTGCTGGCGGCCGATTACGTCGCGGTCCGCAAGGAAACCGGCAACGGCCGCCCGCAGTCGTTCTTCGTGCTGACACCGGGCGGGCTGAGCGCCCTGCAAACCTACGTGCAGGCGCTGCACCGGCTGCTGCCGATCAGCCCGGAGACAAGCAATGCAAGCGGTTTGGGCGAGCCAAAACTGGCCGGCTGAACCTGGCCGCGGCGGGCCCATTCGCCGCGGCCAGGTGCTGCATTTCGTCCTGCTATCGCTGCTCGTTCATGCCCTCGCCTTGCAGTTGAAATTTGATATTTGGCCGAAATTTCCGGTTGACCGTGGAAGCCCGGGTTTATCGGTCGAATTGCCCGCAGCCAGCCGGATTCCGCCGCTAACGCCGAATCAAAAGCCCTCTGATGCGGCGCAAACCGTGCCGCGCGGGCCGGCGGCCATTCGCCCGAGCGCAACGCCTAGCCCTGAAAACATTGACATGCGCCCGCCGGCGCCGGCCATCGACACCACCGATCTGATCGAACGTAGCAAGACTGAACTCAACGCTGCCAGTCGCCGCCAAATGCTCGATCCGATGTTCGCTCCCGCCGTGCGCCAGGTGTCCGTCAAAACGCTGCTTGAACGCGCCACCGCCATAGGCGAAACGAAAATCGAAGAACTCGGCCCATCCCTGTTTCGCATCACCCGTGCCGATGGCAGCCGCTACTGCCTGCTACGTCAGCCGGAAATGGTTACCCGCGACATTCCCGTGCCCGTCGCCGACGTTCCGATGCAGTGCCAATAAGCCTCGTCGGGCCAGAAAACGCTATCATCTGCGCCCCGGAACCAGTCAGTTGCACCATGCGCCCTCTCGCCTTCGTCGACCTCGAAACCACCGGCGCCACCGCCACCCATGACCGCATCACCGAAATCGGCATCGTTGAAGTTGACGCCGATGGTTCCGTTCGCGAATGGCAGCAGCTCGTCAATCCCGGCATGCGGATTCCGCCCTTCATCGAGCAACTGACCGGCATCAGCAACGACATGGTGGCCGATGCCCCGCCGTTCGAGGCAGTGGCGGCTGAAGCCATGAAGCGGCTGGAAGGCCGGCTGTTCATCGCCCACAACGCGCGTTTCGACTACGGCTTCCTGAAAAACGAGTTCAAGCGCCTCGGCATCACTTTCCGCGCCTCGGTGCTGTGCACCGTCAAGCTCTCGCGCACGCTCTTTCCCGAGCACAAACGGCACAACCTCGACAGCCTGATCGAGCGCCACGATCTGCAGGCAAATGCCCGCCACCGGGCGCTGGCCGACGCCCAGCTGATATTTCAATTTTGGCAAAAAATTCGGGTTGACCGTAGCAACGAGCAAATCGAGGCCGCGCTCAAGGCGCAGAACGCCCACCCCAGCCTGCCGCCGCATCTCGACGCCGGGATCATCGATGAATTGCCGGAAGGCCCCGGCGTTTACCTGTTCTACGGTGAAAACAACCTGCCGCTCTACGTCGGCAAGGCCAAGGACATCCGCCAGCGCGTACTCTCGCATTTCGCCGGCGACCACAGCGCCGCCAAGGAAATGGAACTGGCGCAGCAGGTCAAGCGCATCGACTGGGTCGAAACGGCCGGCGAAATCGGCGCCCTGCTCAAGGAATCGGCGCTGATCAAGACTTTGCAGCCGACGCACAACCGCCAGTTGCGCAAGAACGACGAGGCCTGCACGTGGACGCTGGTCGACGAAGGCGAAGGCTGGCTGCGGCCGCAACTCATGGCGCTGGCCGACATCGAGGCCGGCCTGAGCAGCGCCTGCTACGGCCTGTTCAAGACCACCAAGGAAGCCAACAAGGTGCTGCACGCCCTGGCTGAATCGCACAATCTGTGCGACGTGCTGCTCGGGCTGGAAAAAGCCAAGCCCGGCAAACCGTGCTTCGGCCACCAACTGAAGCGTTGCAAGGGCGCCTGCGTTGGCGCCGAGCCCTACGCCAAGCACACGGTTCGCCTGATCTCCGCTCTCGTCGGCCTCAAGCTTGTTACCTGGCCCTTTGCCGGCCCTGGGCTGGTCCGCGAGGGCGACGAAATCCACCTCATCGAAGGCTGGCGCTACGTCGGCACCGCCCGTTCAGACGACGAACTGCACGCCCTGCTCGACAGCCCGCGCCCGCCTTTCGACCGCGACATCTACAAAATCCTCACGAAATACGTCGGCAAGATGATTCCGCTATCATCGAGCCGTCCATCCTCAACGGAACCATCATGAAAATCGCTGCCGCCCTGATCCTTGCTGCCCTCACCCTGCCCGTCGCCGCCGAAGAAATCGGCTGCGCGACGACGACCTGGAAGCTGATCGGCGCCAATCACCGCGTCTGCATTTACGCCTACGACGACCCGAAGATTTCCGGTGTCACCTGCCACGTCAGCCAGGCCCGCACCGGCGGCGTCAAGGGCAGTTTCGGGCTGGCCGAAGATCCGTCGCAGTTCTCGCTGGCCTGCCGCCAGATCGGCCCGATCACCCTGCCCGCCAAGCTGTCCGAAGACGAAATCGTGTTCAGCGCGGACACCTCGATTTTCTTCAAGGAAACCGACGTCCATCGCTTCTTCGACCACAAGCGCAACGTCCTCATTTACATGGCGATCAGCCGCAAGATCATCGAAGGCGCCCCGGCCAACGCCATATCTACCGTGCCGATCCAGCCGTGGGGCGGCAAGTAAGGTGAAGACTGCGCGCGACGAGATCAGCCCCTACATCACCAAGGATGGCTCGGAAATCCGCGAACTGCTGCACCCGGCCCACCATGGCGCCCGAAACCAGAGCCTGGCCGAAGCACGGGTGCCGGCCGGATGTACGACCTTGCTGCATCGCCATGAAGTCACCGAAGAGATTTACCACGTCACCGGCGGCGCGGGGATCATGACACTGGGCGCCGAAAAATTCCCGATCCTCCCCGGCGACAGCGTGCTGATCCCGCCCGGCACGCCGCATTGCGTGGCGAACACCGGCGAAACGGCGCTGGTCATTCTGTGCTGCTGTGCGCCGGCCTATGCGCACGACGATACGGTTTTGCTGGACGCGTAGGCGTAAAGAATTGGCTGCTTGCATTTGATGTGCATCTCAAACCCCACCCGGCCTCCCCTTGTCAGGGGAGGAGCAAACCAAGACCGCGCGCGATCAGGCTCCCTCCCCTGATAAGGGGAGGGTTGGGGAGGGGTTTGGTTTGAAGCGTCAGCCCGCCTTCTTCAACCATTCCGGCAGCGTTGCCGAAAACTGACTTTCTTCGCCCGCCAGCTCCCCCCGCTCCCCGACAAACAGGTAATACGGTGCCTGAACGCCCGGCAGATAGGGAACCGGCGCCCGCAGCTCAGCCGAAAACTGCTCGACGAACAAACCTCTAAGCATTGCCAGATGCTCTCCCGACAGATGCACGCCGTCATGGCCGAACCATTTGCGCCAGAAGGTGTTGCTCAATCGACCACCGGCGGCTGGCAGATGAAAATCAACGACGCCGATGCGCCCACCCGGGGCAAGCATGGCCTGGGCATTGGCGATCACTCGCGACCAGTCGGGAATCATCGTCAGCGCATACGACATGAAGACGAAATCTACCGGCTGATCGGGCTGCCAGCTTGTCGCATCGGCCTCGATGACCCTGATCCGCTCATGGCCGGCCGCCCGTTGCCGGGCCACGTCGAGTAAGGCCGGGCAGAGGTCGACCATGTCGAAACTGGCGAACTGGCCGGCCCGGGCACCGATCCGCAGCAGGCTGCTGCCCGTGCCGCAACCGAGTTCGGCGACCCGGGCGCCGGCCTGCAGACCCAGCCGCTGGATCAGTTCCTGCCGGCCATGCAGCAGGCGTTCACGAAAAGCATCGTAACGCTCGGCCTGCGGCGCATAGAAAGCCTGCAAGCGCTCGGCGTGGCTGCCCGAATTCGGCTGGCCGCGCAGCAGGCGCCACAGGATGCGGGCATCGGCCGCCAGATCAGCCGCGGCCATTTTCCGCCAGTTGGGCAACGACGAACCCGGCGTAGGTATGGACGCGATCATCGCCTTGCAGGCGGGCGGCAAGTTCGGTCTCGAAGTTCAGCATTTCCTTGAGCGGCTTGTGTTGCGGGCCGGCCGTCACCCAGTCGAGGAATGGCGGGTTGGCGTGGGCGCTGCGCAGCAGCAGCCGGGCCTTGGGCGCCGCCCGCTCGAAGATGGCGTTCCATTCTTCAATCAGTGCCGCCGGGTAGTAGCAGCTCATCCAGTCCATGTGGTCGAGCAGCACGAAGCGCGTGATCGGCTCGTCGCCGGCCTGCAGGAATTCGGTGACGGTGCAGGTGTGCGGCTCGATGCAATCGACCAGGCCGCCCTTCAGCGCGTTGAAGTTTTCTTCCTTCAAATACGACGGGCAGCAGTCGCGGGTGTAGCTGCCGGTCAGATAGACGCGCCAGAAGTAGTTTTCACCAACCGGCAGATTGCGGAAGACGTATTCGATGGCATCGCGGATGAATCCGGAAACGCCGCCCGGGTGCTGGCCCTGGACCAGCCGGCGCTGCGGATGCGGCACGCCGAGCAGGCTCATGGTCAGTTGGCGGTTGAGCACCCAGTTGATAACCGGCGTCCACAATTCGCTGGCGATCTTTTGGTCGTAAATCTGGCGTTGTTCGACCAGATTGGTCGAGGCGAACAGTTCGGTGACACGCTGGGCCAGCACCGGCCGCATGCGGAAATAGGTACGGAAACCGCGCGCCACGAAGCCGGCCAGGCCATGAAAATAGAAGCTGCCGTGACGGCTGCAAAACCAGTTGAAACGGCGATCCCAGTAGGTTTTGGCGAAAGCCGAGAGTTCGGCCCGCAACTGGTGGCGGTAGATATTCTTGATGTTCGGGTGGAATCCGCTGCCAAAAATGGCGAAGAAATCGTCGAAGCCGAGCTTGCGGATACCCGCCATCTTGAGTTCGAGCAGCGCGTTCTGGCGCGGGTTGGCGTCAATCGCGTAGACCTTGGCCGGCCCCTGCAGGGCGTAATCGAGCGCATTGCAACCGGCGCTGGTGATGACCATCACCGTGTCCCGCGGCCCGAGGTGCAGGGCCTGGCGGTCGACCGCCGGGTCTTCCCAGCACGTGTTGTAAACCAGCGAACGTGAATAGAGCGCGTCGAAAATCTTCTGGTCGATGCGGTCCTTGAGTGTCAGATTGAGAGCGGGGACAGCCAGGTTCTGCGGTGCGGGTGCGTTCATGTCGGCGCGGGTCAGTTTGGAATTTCCCGAAATTAAGCGCCACGTGTTACGACCCCATGACAAACGGCAGTCGAACCGCCTTCGCGCCCGCCTTTCGGCCCCCTGCCGGTTTCAATTTTGGCCGGTTTTCCCGGTTGACCGTAGCATCCGGAACACTGTCAAAAATTGATACAAATCGTCGCAAAAATACCCATCGAAAATAGCGCATTCGGGGCAAAACTGCCGGTCTACTGATTTTGCAAAAGGAGTCACCGATGCAGACTGATCCCCATTGGCAAGAACAGACTCTCGCCCGATTCATTCTGGCTTCCCGCCAGCACCTCGGCCTCGTGCAGGCCCCCGCCGACCTCACGCCACCCCAACCGATTGCCCGTTCTGGCCGCAAGCTCTTGCGTTCGCTGGTCGTCGCCAGTTCCCTCGGCGCCTTGTTTGGCACCACGGCATTCGCCAGCGAGGCCAGCCGCGAACCCGCCAAGCGCAGCCCGAACGAACATGGCACGCGGCTCAAGGCCAGTGAACGAACGCCCCATGCTCACCGGCTTTCCCTGTATCGCCGAAATCGCTGATCAATCCCCCAAACCCACTCAACAAGAGGTAAGCATGAAACGTAATTCACTCCAAATGACCGTCGCCGCCATTGCCGTTGCCGCCGCCGTTGGCGGTGCCTATTCGCTCGGCCAGAATGTGCCCATCGGCCACGCCAATGCCGCTACCCAACCGACCGCTGCTGTCGTCGCCGCCCCGCCCGTCAGCGCCACCATCCCCAACGGCCTGCCCGACATGCGCAGCATCGTCGCCGGCAACGCCCCGGCTGTCGTCAACATCAGCGTCACCGGCACTCGCAAGACGGCGTCCAACCTGCCCGACCTCCAGCAGATGGACCCGAACGATCCGTTCTTCCAGTTCTTCCGCCATTTCCGCGGCCAGATGCCGGAGAGCAACCAGCCGATGCACGGCCTCGGCTCGGGCTTCATCGTCACCGCCGACGGCACGGTGCTGACCAACGCCCACGTCGTCGACGGCGCCGAGGAAGTCACCGTCAAGCTCAACGACAAACGCGAATTCAAGGCCAAGGTGCTCGGCCTCGACAAGGCCAGCGACGTCGCCGTGCTCAAAATCGATGCCAAAAATCTGCCGACCGTGAAGCTCGGCACCTCGCTGCAAACCCAGGTCGGCGATTGGGTGCTCGCCATCGGCTCGCCCTACGGCTTCGAAAGCAGCGCCAGCGCCGGCATCGTCTCCGCCAAGTCGCGCAACCTGCCGGACGGTAGCTACGTCCCCTTCATCCAGACCGACGTTGCGGTCAATCCCGGCAACTCCGGCGGCCCGCTGTTCAACATGAACGGCGAAGTGATCGGCATCAACTCGCAGATCTATTCGCGCAGCGGCGGCTACCAGGGTCTCTCCTTCGCCATCCCGATCGAAGTGGCGATGAATGTCGAGAAGCAGATCGTCACCAACGGCAAAGTCCAGCGCGGCAAGCTCGGCGTCAGCATCCAGGAAGTCAATCAGTCGCTGGCTGACAGCTTCGGCCTGGCCAAACCGGCCGGCGCCCTCGTCGCCTCGGTCGAAAAAGGCAGCCCGGCCGCCAAGGGCGGGCTGGAACCAGGCGACGTCATTCTCGGCATCGACGGCAAGACCATCGAAAGCTCCGGCGAACTGCCAGCCGCCGTTGCCGCCAAGATGCCCGGCGAAACGGCTCGCCTGCAAGTCTGGCGCAAGGGCGAAACGCGCAACATCGACGTCAAGGTCGGCAGCTTCGGCGAGGAAAAAGTGGCATCGAACGAAGCCCCATCCGCCGACAAAGGCCGCCTCGGCGTCGCCGTCCGCCCGCTGACCCCGGACGAACAGCGCCAGGCCGAGGTCAAGGGCGGCCTGCTCGTCGAACAAGCCAGCGGCGCCGCCGGCCGCGCCGGCATCCGCCCGGGCGACATCATCGTTGCGGTCAATGGCCAGCCAATCGGTGACATCGACCAGCTACGGAGCATCATCGCCAAATCCGGCAAGAAAGCCGCCATCCTGATCGAACGCGGCGACTCGCGAATATTCGTCCCGGTCGACCTGGGCTAAACGTCAAAAAGGCCGTTCGGATGAACGGCCTTTTTCATGCAGCCCCCTTTTGGGGAAGTGGCGGTTACCAGCGAAAAACGCCTTCGGACCTGCGCTTGTCAGTGATTGACAGCTTCCTTTGCTGCTCCTGACCGTTCAACGAAACCTTGATCACGTAGCTCCCGGGCGGCACCCGGGCGAGCAGGAACGGCCCCGCCGAATTCACTTCAAGAACCTTGTCGCCCTTGGCATTGAGCACGACCACATCGACGCTCCCGAGATAGGAGCCATCGCGCTCGGCAAAAAGAAGCTTCAGATTGAAATCCCGTTCACGCAAGCGGATTTCATCCACCTCCTCGTCACCGATTCCACCGCTGACATAGCTCACGTTTCCATAGTTTTTTTCGACCAGCGCGACCCCGTCACCTTGCGCCATCACCTGCGAAGACAGCAGACTGGCCAGCAGCAGACACATGAGAGAAAAGAGTTTTTTCATGACACGCACCTTTCTTTTCGAACCTACAGTTCAAGCGTAGCCTGCCGCGGCAATTCGTCAAATATTCTTCCGGGAGCTATCCACCCGATAAAGAAAAAGCCCCTTTCGGGGCCTTTTGCGGTGTAGCCAAGGTCGGACGAAAGCCGGCAAGGCGTTGATCAGTTCAGCTTTTCCGGGCTGCCGCAGCACTGCTTGAATTTCTTGCCGCTACCGCAGGGGCACGGGTCGTTGCGGCCTGTCTTGTCGGCTTCGCGCTGGACGGTGCCGCCCGTGCGCTTGTTGCGCCAGAAGTTGTACAGCGTCTGGACGATGACCGGCAGGTTTTCCTGGATGTCGGCGACCAGGCGGGCTTCTTCGGCGGGCGGGAACCAGCGTTCGCCGCTCTTTTCGGCGTCCTCCTTGAGCATGCCGTTGAGCATGAACATCGGTTCGAGCAACTCGGACAGGTCGTCGGCGTGCTTGCCGGCCATTTCGTACCAGTCGCCGGCCAGACCGGCGCCGAAGACGTAGGAATCGGCCCAGGCTTCGTAGTCGTATTCTTCGCAGCTTTCGTCGAGCGGGTAAAGCACGGGAGCGATCGTTTCGTCGGCGAGCAGTGCGGCGGCAAGGTCGTTGTTCAGGCGCATGAGCAGTTCGAGCGCGGCTTCGACGTCCGGGTTGCCACCGGCTTCAAGGCCCTTGCCGAGCGCTTCGGTCAGCCAGATGGCGGGTGGCACCGGCTCGGGAGCGCTGACAACGGCGCACAGCATGGCCTGGATTTCGTCGAGGCGCATGGCCTCGCCCTGGAAAACATCGGATTCGAGCAGTTCTTCAAGCCGGTCAAGATCGGCATCGGTCAGGGGTGTGGGGTTCATCGCTTTGGTCCTCGGCAATTGGAGAATGATAGCCCAGAACGAGCCATGCTGCAGCCTTGGCCGGGTGGTGGAGAAAGGTAACGGCGTTGGCGCCTCCCCCTTCAAGGGGGAGGTTGGGAGGGGGATGGGTTTGGCTCCCACTTGGCCAGAGAAACCCATCCCCACCCCAGCCGGAGGGCTGGCTTTGCATAGCCAGCCCGTTCAGGCGGCGCAGAGCCATGCTCTGCGAAACCCCGCCTTCACCCCCTTGAAGGGGAGGGGAAAAGCTCTTGGCCTAGTTGTCGGTAGTTACGATTTGCAGTGGATGATCAACATCCTTGAGCACGCCGTGATCGTCGACCGGGCAAAGGACCAGCGCCGCCGGATCGGCCTCGAGAATGGCTTTGCCGCCCTGGTCGCCGGTCAGCGCCAGTAGCTCGGCCCGATACACCGCACCGAAGCCGACCGGATGACCTGGCCGTCCACCGTGGATCGGCCTAGCGAGCGCCGCCCCGCCCTGCATGGCGTTGATGACTGCGCGGTAGCTGGCGGGCTCGATGTAGGGCATGTCCGCCAGCGCGACTAGCCAGCCGGCTGCATCGGCTGTGGCCGCGACGCCGCTGGCCAGGCTGTGACCCATGCCCTGCGCCGCCTCTGCACAGACGACGGTTTCCAGCCCCTCGGCCGCCAGCAGACTGGCCAGCACCGTATCGTCAGGCCGGATAACGACAATGCTGCGCGAACAAACGGCAGCCAGATGACGAGCTGAAGCGAGCACCATCGGCGTGCAGTCGGGCAATGGATGCAGCCGTTTGTCGGCACCAAAACGCCGGCTGTTGCCCGCCGCCAGCAGAATGCCGACAATCTGGCTCATGCGACCCGGCAGGCGTAGGGATCGGGGACTGCTACGGTCGACCGGAAATTTTGCCCATTTTTCACAGCGGTCATTTCGGCCAGAATCGAGACGGCAATCTCCGGCGGCGTGCGGCTACCAATGGGCAGGCCGACCGGGCCATGCAGGCGGTCGACTTCGGCTTGCGAGAGGTCGAAATATTGCAGCAGGCGTTCGCGGCGTTTGCTGTTGTTGGCCTGCGAACCGAGGGCGCCAACGTAGAAGGCCGGTGACTTGAGGGCTTCGAGCAGGGCCATGTCGTCGAGTTTGGGGTCGTGGGTCAGCGCCACCACGGCGCTGCGCGGGTCGAGGCTGAGTTCGGTCACGGCATCGTCGGGCATCGCGGCGAGGCGCTCGGTGCCGGGCACATCCCAGCCGTCGGCATATTCGCTGCGCGGGTCGCAAATATAGACGCGATAGCCGAGGGCCTGCGCCATGGTCGCCAGATAGCGCGAAATCTGCCCGGCGCCGATGATCAGCAGCCGCCAGGCCGGACCGTGCAGGGTGACCAGCGTCTGGCCATCCCACTGCTGGCTGTCGCCAGCGCTGCCACCTTCGAGGCTGACTGCGCCGCTCGCCAGCGCTACCCGCCGATGCACCAGCTGGCCGGTGGCGATGCGCTGGGCGAGTTGTTCGAGCAAAGCAGCATCCGGCGCCGGTTCGAGCACCAGTTCCAGCGTGCCGCCACAGGGCAGGCCGAAGCGATGCGCTTCATCGGCTGTGACGCCATAGCGCAGCAGGCGCGGTGCGCTGCCGGCAAACTCGCCGGCAGCAGCCCGACGAATCAGGTCGTCCTCGATGCAGCCGCCGGAGACCGAGCCCTGCACCTGCCCGTCGTCGCGCAGGATCATCCAGGCGCCGGGCGGCCGCGGGGCGGAACCCCAGGTCCGGGCGACGGTGATCAACGCAAAACGATGTCCGGCCGCCGCCCACTTGCGGGCAGCGTCGAGTACCTGCGTATCTAGGCAATCCATCTCAGGCCACCAATTCGGCGGTGTTGAACGGCATCTTGTGCAGGAACTTGCCGGTGGCGGCAGCGATGGCGTTGGCCACAGCCGGGGCCAGCGGCGGCACGCCGGGTTCGCCGATGCCGGTTGGGGCGGCGGTTGAAGGCACGATGTGCACCTCGACCACCGGCATTTCATCGATGCGTATCGGCGCATAGGTGTCGAAATTGCCCTGCTCGACACGCCCTTCCTTGAGCGTGATTTCGCCATGCAAGGCGGCGGACAGCGCGAAGCCGACAGCCCCTTCGACCTGCGAACGGATGTTGTCCGGATTGATCGCCGTGCCGCAATCGACGGCGCAAATGACGCGGTCGACCTTGATCGAGCCATCCCTTTTGACCGTCACTTCGGCCACCTGGGCGACGAAAGAATTGAACGATTCATGCACCGCCACACCGCGCCCACGCCGCTCGCCGGCTGCCGCCTTGAGCGGCGTTCCCCAATTCGCTTTCTCGGCCACCAGCTTGAGCACGCCAGCGTGCTTGGGATGCTCAGTCAGCAATTCGAGCCGCAGGGCGACCGGATCCTTGCCCATCGCCGCCGCCACCTGATCGAGGAAAACCTCGGTCGAGTAAGCCGTGTGCGACGAACCAACCGAGCGCCACCAGAGCACCGGCACGCCGATATCAGTCGGCGTATGCAGATCGACCAGCAGGTTGGGGATGGCGTAAGGCAGATTGGAGGCGCCTTCGACCGAAACGTGGTCGATGCCGTCCTTGACCATCACCGACTCGAACGGCGAGCTGGTAAGGATCGACTGGCCGACCAGCCGGTGATGCCAGCCGACCAGCTTGCCGCTGCTATCGAGCGCCGCTTCCAGCGCGTGGTGGAAGAGCGGCCGGTAGTAGCCGCCGCGCATGTCGTCCTCGCGCATCCAGACCAGCTTGACGGGCGCCTTGCCGTTGATCGCCTTGACGATATGCGCCGCCTCCAGCACGTAATCGGACTGCGTAGAGGCCCGCCGCCCGAAACTGCCGCCGGCGTAGAGCATGTTGAGCTTGACCTGTTCCGGCTTGAGGCCGAACAGCGCCGCCACCCGGCCCTGATCGACGGTCTGGAACTGCTCGCCGTTCCACACCTCGCAGCCGTCAGCCTTGAGCTGGACGACGCAGTTCATCGGCTCCATCGCGGCATGGGCGAGGTAGGGGAAATCAAAGGAGGCGCTGACCACCTTGGCGGCGCTGGCAAAGGTTTTCGTCGTATCGCCCTTAATCGCGGCGACCAGACCCGGCTTCTTGGCCATTTCCTTGTACCGGGCCAGGATTTCATCGCTGCCCAGCTTGAAGGCCTTGCTGTCATCCCACTCAACCGACAGTGCATCGCGCCCTTTCTTGGCACTCCAAGTATCGCTGGCCAGCACGGCGACGCCCTGCGGAATCTGCACAACATCGACGACGCCCTTGATCCCTTTCGCCTTGCTCGCATCGAATGACCTCACCGTGGCGCCGAACTGCGGCGGATGGGCAACGACGGCCACCAGCATGCCGGGCAGGAAAACATCCTGCGTGAATTGCGCCGTGCCGTTGGTCTTGGCCGCGCTGTCCTTGCGCTTGGCCTGCTTGCCGATCAGGCGGAAATCCTTGGGGTCTTTCAGCTTGACCTCAGTCGGCACGGTTTCTTTGGCCGCATCGAGCGCCAGTTCGCCAAAACTGGCTTTACGGCCACTGCCGGCGTGGCTGACGATGCCGTCGCGCACGACAATTTCCGCCGCGCCGACATTCCAGCGCTTGGCCGCAGCCGAAACCAGCATGGCCCGCCCGCTTGCCCCGGCCTTGCGCATCTGGTCCCAGGAATTGGCCATCGCCGTACTGCCGCCGGTGCCCTGCGCCGGGCCCCAGAAGGTGTTGTTGTAGCGCTTGGCATCAGCCGCGGCGCCTTCAACGCGCACCTGCACCCAGTCGGCATCGAGCTCATCGGCCAGAATGGTGGCCAAACCGGTGTAGGTGCCCTGCCCCATTTCGAGATGCTTGGACATGACGGTCACGCTGTTGTCGGCGCCGATTTTCAAAAACGCGTTAATTTCGGTGTTGACCGTAGCAACGCGGTTCAACTTGCCCGCAGCGACAGCCGGCAGGCAAAAACCCAGCGTCAGGCCTGCACTGCCCTGCAGGAAACGACGGCGGCTGAGGTTTTCAATAAGGATTTCGCTCATGATTTATCTCCTCAGGCCAGCGCTTTGGCGGCTTCGTGGATGGCGGCGCGAACGCGCACATAGGTTGCGCAGCGGCACAGATTGCCCGACATGGCGGTGTCGATATCGGCATCGGTCGGCTTGCGGTTCTGAGTAAGCAAGGCGACGGCGCTCATGATCTGCCCGGACTGGCAGTAGCCGCACTGCACGACATCGAGCTTGCGCCACGCTTCCTGAACCACCTTGCCGACGCGCTCGGTATCGACCGCCTCGATGGTCCTGATCTTGCGCCCAACCACCGCCGAGACCGGCGCCGAACAGGCGCGCACCGGCTCGCCATCGACATGCACGGTACAGGCGCCGCACAGGGCCTGGCCGCAGCCATATTTCGTCCCGGTCATCTGCAGCGTGTCGCGCAGCGCCCAGAGCAGCGGCGTATCGGGCGCCACATCGAGTTGATGCGCCTTGCCGTTAATAGTCAGTTTGATCATCTGCATACTCCTCGTCGGAAGGGGATCAGCAGCCATCCGGTGGCTGCTGTTTGTGCGAATAGTGTGGGTGAGGCAAGGCGCCGAGCGATAACCCAATCGTGCAGACTTATTGCCTGATCCTCCAGAATCGGCCTGCCGCCTCTCGCCGGCCAGCGCCAAAACCGCTACTCTCCGGTCATGGATACTGCCGTTCTGACCACGCCTCGCCCAAATAATTCCAGCGCCATGAACGACGCCGAACTGGCCCGCCAGCGCACGGAGCTTGCCGCCCTCATCGACCGCCACTGCCCTGCCGATGGCATGGTGGATACGGCCATTCCCGGCGTCAAAATTTTCCGCGGATCGAACACCGAAGTGCCGACCTGCACCATCATGACCTCGGTCTTCGCGATCATGGCCCAGGGCGCCAAACGCATCACGGTCGGCGACGACACCTACGATTACGACGCCCGCCATTACCTCATTTCATCGGTCGATTTGCCGATTTTTGGGCGCATCACCCGGGCCTCCATCGCCGAGCCCTACCTCGGCTTGGGGCTCGCCATCGACCCGCTGAAAATCAACGAACTGACTGCCGCCATGCCCAAAAATCGGGCCCTGGAAGGCGTTGACCGTGGCATTGCCGTCGGCCTGCTCAACGTCGACATCCAGAACACCGCCCTGCGCCTCGCCCGATTGCTCGATACGCCAGCCGACATCCCGGTGCTCGCCCCGATCATCGAACGCGAACTGCTCTACCGCCTGCTCGCCGGCCCGCTCGGTTCACGCCTGCGCCAGGCCGCCGCCAGTGGCAGCCACAGCCACCAGATCGTCCGCGCCATCGACTGGCTCAAAACCAACCTCGACCAGCCGCTCAGCATCGAACGACTGGCCAGCCTGGCGAACATGAGCCGGTCATCGCTGCACCATCATTTCAAGGCCCTGACCGCCATGACGCCACTGCAATACCAAAAGCAGCTGCGCCTGCAGGAAGCCCGCCGCCTCATGCTGGTCAGCGACACCGATGCCGCCTCGGCGGCGCATCACGTCGGCTACGAAAGCCCCTCGCAA
>PHCH01000137.1:0-2972 GCA_002840785.1 Betaproteobacteria bacterium HGW-Betaproteobacteria-4
GTTGCGCATGACGCCGCCCCAGGTGCAGCCCGGGCGCTTGTCGATGACGGCCAGCGGGGCCAGCGTGAACACGCCGGTCAGCAGGTCGAAGCCGAGCAGATACAGCATGCAGAAGCCGACCGGGAAGAGCAGCGAGCCGATCAGGTGGTTGCCGGTGTTGGTGGCGACGGTCACCGCGAAGGCCGCGGCCAGCGCCAGGATGGCACCGGCCATGTAGGCGCGGATCAGCGTATCGCGGGTGGACATGAAGATCTTCGACTCGCCTGCGTCGACCATTTTTGTTACGAACTCTGTTGGAGCTAGGTAGGCCATGCTATTTCCCCTGTGGTTATAAAAATCGAATGAATTTTTTAGACGGCGAGATAAACGTCGCCGTTGTCGACCTTGATGTCGAATTTGGTGCAGCCGCCGACATCCGGGGCGACGGCCTGACCGTCCTCCAGGCCGATGTTCCAGCCGTGCAGCGGACAGGTGACGCGTTTGCCGTGCACGATGCCTTGCGACAGCGGGCCGCCTTTGTGCGGACATTTGTCATGGATGGCGAAGACCTCGTCGTCGGAGGTACGGAACACGGCGATGTCGCCGCCATTGCCCGGTTTGACAACGCGCGAGCCGAGTTGCGGGATGTCTTCCAGTTTGCAGATCAGTTTCCAGTTGCTCATTTTTTTGTCCTCGGTTTTCAGGCTTCAACCTTGATGGGGATAAATTGCTTGATCGGGCCTTCTTCGCGCGACGTCGCCCACGGGTCCTTGGCATCCTTGAGCGCGTCGAGCAGCGCGGCGTAGAGCGCCTTGCGGCCCTCTTCGTCCTCGACGATCTTGCCTTTCACGTAATCGAGGCCGACGCGTTCCAGCCAGTGGCAGGTGCGCTCGAGATACCAGCCTTCGAGACGGTAGAGCTGGAGGAAGGCGCCGGAATATTCCATGACCTCTTCGTCGGATTTCACCTTGCACAGGAACTGGGCAACCTCGGTCTTGATGCCGCCGTTGCCGCCGACGTAAAGCTCGTAGCCTGAATCGACGCCGATCACGCCGACGTCCTTGATGCCGGCTTCGGCGCAGTTGCGCGGGCAGCCCGAGACGGCGAGCTTGACCTTGTGCGGGGCGTACATGTCGAACAGCATCTTTTCGAGCTTGACGCCCATGTCCATGGCCAGTTGCGTGCCGAAGCGGCAGTGCTCGGCGCCGACGCAGGTCTTCACGGTGCGGATCGACTTGCCGTAGGCGTGGCCGGAGACCATGCCGGCGGCGTTGAGGTCGGCCCAGATGCCGGGCAGGTCTTCCTTCTTGATGCCGAGCAGGTCGATGCGCTGGCCGCCGGTCACCTTCACGGTCGGCACCTTGTATTTCTCGGCCGCGTCGGCGATGGCGCGCAGCTCATTGGGCGTGGTCAGGCCGCCCCACATGCGCGGCACGACCGAATAGGTGCCGTCCTTCTGGATGTTGGCGTGCGACCGTTCGTTGATGAAGCGCGACTGCGGATCGTCCTTCGCTTCGTGCGGCCAGGTCGAGATCAGGTAGTAGTTGATGGCCGGGCGGCACTTGTCGCAACCGTTCGGCGTCGTCCAGCCGAGTTCGGCGAAAACCGTTTCCTTGTTCGTCAGGTGCTCGTCGAGAATGAGTTGGCGGACCTTGGCATGCGAATGCTCGGTGCAGCCGCACATCGGCTTCTTGTCGGAAGCGGCCGGCGTGTAGGCGCCGCCGATGGTCGAAGCGAGAATCTGTTCGACGAGGCCGGCGCAGGAACCGCATGATGACGCCGCTTTGGTGTGCTTCTTGACCTCGTCGAGCGTGAACAATCCCTTGGCCTTGATGGCCTGGACGATGACGCCTTTGGTGATGCCGTTGCAGCCGCAGACTTCGGCGCTGTCGGGCATCGAAGCCGCCTTGCTGTTGCCGGCGTGGCCGACGTCACCGACCAGCGACTGGCCGAAGATCAGCGAGTCGCGAATGTCGTGGATGTCGCGGCCGTCCTTGAGCAACTGGAAGTACCACGGGCCGTCGGCCGTGTCGCCGTACATGACGCCGCCGACCAGCTTGTTGTCCTTGATCACCAGCTTTTTGTAGACGCCGCCATGCGGGTCGTTGAGCAGGATTTCCTCGGTGCCCTCGCCGCCCATGTAGTCGCCGGCCGAGAACAGGTCGATGCCGGTGACCTTGAGCTTGGTGGAGGTCACCGAACCGGTGTAGCGGCCAATGCCGTAACCGGCCAGGTGGTTGGCAGCAACCTTCGCTTGCTCGAAAAGCGGCGCGACCAGGCCGTAGGCGATGCCGCGGTGGCTGACGCACTCGCCGACGGCGTACACCTTCGGGTCGTAGGTCTGCATGGTGTCGTTCACCACGATGCCGCGGTTGCAGTAGATGCCGGAGGATTCAGCCAGCGCGTAGTTGGGGCGAATGCCGGCGGCCATGACGACGAGGTCGGCCGGGATGGTCATGCCGTCCTTGAAGCGCACCGCGGCGACGCGGCCGGATTCGCCCTGGACGAGCATTTCGGTCTGCTTCTGGAGCAGGAACTTGAGGCCCTTGTCTTCGAGCGACTTCTGCAGCATTTTGGCGGCGACTTCGTCGAGCTGGCGCTCGAGCAGCCACGGCCCGAGATGGACGACGGTGACGTCCATGCCGCGCAGCTTGAGGCCGTTGGCCGCTTCCAGACCGAGCAGGCCGCCACCGATGACCACCGCGTGCTTGTGCAGGCGGGCAGTTTCGATCATCTCGTCGGTGTCCTTGATGTCGCGGTAGCCGATGACGCCGGGCAGGTCGTTGCCGGGAATGGGCAGCATGAAGGGCGTCGAGCCGGTGGCGATGAGCAGGCGGTCGTAGCTTTCTTCGGTGCCGTCCTCGGCGACGACCTTGCGCTTGACCCGGTCAATCGTCTTGATCTGCTTGCCGGTGTGCAGCTTGATGCCCTTTTCCTTGTACCACTCGAGTTCGTTGAGGACGATCTCGGAAATGGTCATTTCACCGGCGAGG
>PHCH01000137.1:2992-13844 GCA_002840785.1 Betaproteobacteria bacterium HGW-Betaproteobacteria-4
CACCGGCCATGCCGTTGCCGATCAGGACGAGACGAGGTTTGACAGCGGTTGTGCTCATGGTTGACTCCAACATTGCGCGCACCCGGGGGTGCAAAATTTACTTCAGCGCATGACGTCGTTGCCATCGAGCCGCCTCCGTTGGCGGTTGATTCGCTGTACCTGCAGGGTTCTTGCAATCAGCGTGCCAGCTGATCAGGCATTTGATTTTTAGGCTTTTTTTCCGGTTGACCGTAGCAATCGCGCACCATGGCGGGGCAAGCGGTTCCAGAGCGGTGCGGATTTGGTTTTAGAGGCGCTGACAGAATGCAGCGAAGCGGTTCTGGCTAGGCGGACCGACGCCCCGCAGGAAGTCCTCTTGGGGGACGAAGGCAGTACGCGCAGTACGACGAGGAGGTTCAACGACGCCAGAAGCTTTTTGTTAGCGCCTCTTAGTTGCCGCCGATGATCAGGCCGGTGGCTTCGACAGCTACGATAGCCTTGGCCTGGTTGAAATCCTCGGCGTAACCGCTGGCAAAAAGCAGGCAGGCCAGCTGGTTGGCGAGCGGCTTGGGCAGCGGCGCCTGCTTGTCGAGAATGCGCCGTATCCATTTCGCCGTGCTCACGGCATCGCTGGCTTCCGGCAGGTTGGGCAGGGCGCGCAGGCTCTCGTGCTCGGCCTCGAACAGGGTATCGACCCCGCCGTCGTGGATGAACTCGAGGCGCGGCCGGCGTTTCGGGTTGGCAAAGGGTTCGCCCTCGGTGCCGCGCAGGAGCAGCGCCCGGTCGCCCCGGGCGAGCAGGATGTCGCGCATGAGGTCGACAAATTCGGGATGCGTCGCCGGCGCCACGAGGACTGCGTCGCCGTGGAAGGGGTTGATCAGCTTGACCAGGCTGTGCGCGCTGTTGCGCACGCCGAGGCGGCTGCGCAGGGCGAGCAGGTTGTGGATGCCCGGGCACAGGGCGTTGAGCGGCAGGAAGGCCAGCCCTTTCTCTTCGAGGGCGATCTGCGCCTGCGTCGTCGAGGCGACCGGCATGATGCCCAGCTCGCGGAAGATGTGCGCCGTGGTTACCCGGCCAAAACCCTCCAACAGGCCATGGACCACGACCGGCACGCCGAAGCGCTGGAGCAACAAGGCGAGCAGCGGCGTCAGGTTGGCTTCCTTGCGCGCCCCGTTGTAGGTCGGCAGGGCGACCGGCCGAACGCGGCCGTGCGGCATGTCGAGACGGTGCGTGCGCTCGGCCGTGGCATCGAGGAAGCCGAGCATTTCGTCGAGCGATTCGCCCTTGACGCGCAGGCCAAGGATGATCGCGCCCATTTCGAGATCCGGCACGCCGCCGTCAAGCATCGCCGCGTAAATCTGTCGCGCATCGTCGCGCGGCAGATCGCGGGCACCCTGGGCGCCGCGTCCGATCTCCTTGATGAATTGTGCGTAGCTCACTGTCTCCTCCGGTTGCGGTCAAGCCGCCGCGGCAATGCTGGGGGGATGCTCTGCCACCATGCGCTTGATATCAGGCACACAGGAACCGCAGAACGTTCCGCATTTCAGGCTTTTCTGGAGTTGAGGCAAATCGGCCCCCTTCTCCAGTTCCTGATGAATCTGGATGTCGCTGACATCGGCGCATTTGCAGACGATGTTGCGCGCCACCATGCTCTTCGGCGCTTTGGCCGACGGCGCCAGGGCGAAGCGGATCAGGCTGACGTCGAGTTCATCTTCGGCCATGGCCTGGCGCAACCACGCCAGTGCCTGCGTCTCGCCGGCCAGCCGGACACCGAGCAGGCGGCCGTGCTGGGCAATCGCCTTCTTGCTGATCCGGCGCGTCGCGTCGGCATAGAAAATAGCCCCCTCCTCGCCATCCAGGCCGAACAGGCGATCCAGCGCCAGAATCGCGGCATCGTCCACCGGCCCGGCACTGGCGCCGCGAAAAACGACGAGCGGCGTCGTCCGGCCATAGAGCCCGACGTTGGCATAGGGAAAATCAGCGAGCACCGCCCGGGCGCGCTGGAGCAACTCCAACGCCTCGGACTGGCCGGCGCAGCGGCGGACCACGGCAAGCGGGTAGGACAGCCCGGCCGTGGTGATCTGGACCGCCGCATGCTTCAACTCGGGCTGCAGCGAATAGGGGTCGATGGCGTCGCAGGCCAGCGCATTGGCGCCCGCCGTGTTCATGAACTGGTTACCCCAGTGCATCCAGATCGCCGGACTCCAGCCCCCGATGCCGCATGTCGCACGGATGCATGGCGAGCAGCGGCTCGTCTTCGACGTTGAACAGGCGCGGCACCGTGCCGGTCCGGCTCATGCCGTGCCAGTGGTCGCGCATGCGACCGGAGAGCAGGCTGATCGGCAGCTCGGGCGTCGTGGCTTCGGCCGTTGGCTTGTGTTCGATGGCGACAAAGCGCGCCTTGCCATCGGCCGTCGGGAAACGTCCATCCTCGTAGAGGCGGAGCTTGCCGGCGCTGGCCCCTGCCGGATACGGCCACTGCTGCGGCCCCTGCGCTTCAAGCAAGGCGTAGGACAAGCCGGTGATATCGAGATCGCGACCGCGCGTGCTTTCGCGATGCTCGTTGAAGATAGCTTCCGGGTTGGCGTAGGGGAACAAACGGTCGACATCTTCGCTGCCCAGCTTTTCACCCAGTCGGCGGGCGAAATCGACGACGATTTCCCAGTCGTGACGCGCCTCGCCAGGGGCCGGAATGGCAGCCTGGACACGCGTGATGCAGCGTTCGGAATTGGTCACCGTGCCGTGCTTCTCGCCCCAGCCGCTGGCCGGCAGCAACAGGTCGGCATACGCGGCAGTATCGGTGTTGGCGTAAGCCTCCTGAAGCACGACATAGTCGGCAGCGAGCAAGGCCTCACGAACGGCAGCCTGGTTGGGCAAAGACTGGGCTGGATTGGTGCAGGCGATCCAGACGGCCTTGATTTCGCCGGTTTTGAGTGCTTTGAACAGGTCGACCGCAGACTTGCCCGGCTTCGCCGGCACATCGGGAACACCCCACAGGCGAGCGACTTCCGCCCGATGTGCCGGATTGGCCAGGTCACGGTGCGCCGACAGCAAATTGGCCAAACCGCCAACCTCCCGCCCGCCCATGGCATTCGGCTGCCCGGTCAGCGAGAATGGCCCGGCTCCCGGCTTGCCAATGTGGCCCGTGGCAAGATGCAGATGAATGATCCCGGCGTTGTTGTGCGTGCCATGTGCCGACTGGTTCAAGCCCTGACAGTAAAGCGACAGCGAGGCGTCGCTGACCCCGAACCAGCGCGCCGCCTGAACGATGGCCTCGGCCGGAACACCGCAGAGAGCCGCGACCTTGTCCGGCGTGTAATTTTTGACAATCTCGGCCAGCGCTTCGAAGCCGCTGGTGTGCGCTGCGACATAGCCCTGATCGACCAGGCCCTCGACGATGAGCACATGCAGCATGCCGTTGAACAGGGCGATGTCGGTCCCCGGCTTGATCGCCAGATGAAGATCGGCGATCTCCGCGCTTTCGCTGCGCCGGGGGTCGGCGACGATCACTTTGAGATCGGGATTGGCCGCCTTGGCGTCTTCGATGTAACGGAAAACGATGGGGTGGGCGATGGCCGGATTGGCGCCGGCGATGAAAATCACCTTGGCCTGCAGGATGTCGGCGTAGCTGCACGGCGGCGCATCGGCGCCCAGCGTCTGCTTGTAGCCAGCAACGGCCGAGGACATGCAGAGACGTGAATTGGTATCGACGTTATTGGTGCCGATCAGGCCCTTGGCCAGCTTGTTGAATACGTAGTAGTCCTCGGTCAGCAACTGGCCGGAGATGTAGAAAGCAACCGAATCCGGACCATGCTGCCGAATGGTGGCGGCGAAACGTTCGGCAGCTTCATCGAGCGCCTGATCCCAGCCCTGGCGCCGCCCGGCCTCGCCACGGCGGATACGTTTTTCGGGAAATTGCAGACGATAGGTCGGATTGACCGTCTGGCTCAGCGTCGCACCCTTGGTGCACAAGCGGCCGCGATTGGCCGGATGATCCGGGTCACCGCGCAGGCCGGTGATCTGTCCGTCCTCGGTTTCGATGAGAACACCGCAGCCGACGCCGCAGTAACAACAGGTGGATTTAACTTCAGTTCGCATGATTTTCCTTCCGGCTTGGCTTGAGCAACAGCTATGCCAAGTTGAAAAATCATGGACTTGCATGACAAAAGGGGAAATCCCGTTGTGGAATTTCCCCTTTTTAGTGCGTCGACCGTAGCCTGCGTCCCTATTTGATGCGTTGCAGCCAGGGACGCCCCGCATCTGGGCGCGGCGGCTCGGGTGGCGGCTCTTCGGGCTCCACTGCTACTTCGCCAGCATCGACGAATTCGGCAGCGCCTTCATCCTCGGCGCCATCGACTTCAAACGCCATGCCGGCACCGTTTTCGCGCGCATAGATTGCCGAAACACGCTGGACAGGCACCGACAGATCGCGGGCAACGCCACCGAAACGTGCCTGGAAATCGATGAAATCGTTTCCGATCAGCAGTTTTTTGGTCGCATCGGGCCCCAGATTGAGCACGATCTGGCCATCGCGAACAAACTCGCGCGGGACACGGGTGCGCTCATCGACCTCAACCGCGATGTACGGTGTGAAACCATTGTCACAGCACCATTCCCAGATGGCACGCAGGAGATAAGGCTTGGTAGACGGAAGTTCCATGCCTTACTTGCGCATCGCCTTTTCGGACGGGGTCAGCGCATCGATGAAACCCTGACGGCTGAAAATGCGCTCGGCGTACTTCATGAGCGGCGCAGCCGCCTTGCCAAGGTCGATGCCGTAATGGTCAAGACGCCAGAGCAGCGGGGCAATGGCCACATCGAGCATGGAGAACTCGTCACCCAGCATGAATTTTTGCTTGTTGAAGATCGGCACGATCTCGGTCAGACGAGCCTTGATTTCCTGGCGCGCCTTGTCGGCCGTCTTGCCGTTCTTCTCGATCACTTCCATGAACGAAAAGATTTCGCGTTCCATGCCGACCAGCAACTGGCGGGCGCGGGCGCGCATGATCGGGTCGGCCGGCATCAGTTGCGGATGCGGGAAGCGCTCGTCAATGTACTCGTTGATGATGTTCGGCTCGAACAGGACCAGATCGCGTTCGACCAGAACCGGCACACGATTGTGCGGGTTGATCGCCGCCATTTCTTCCGGCTTGTTGAACATGTCGACGTCGATGACCTGAAAATCCATGCCCTTTTCGAACAGGACAATGCGGCAACGGTGACTAAAGGGGCAGGTGGTGCCCGAATAGAGGTTCATCATTTGTGGTAACCCTCAAAATGAGATTCGGCATCGGGGGCTGGCCAGAGCCAAACCCGCGATGCCGTTAGCCGATCCGGGAAGGATCAGTGAATGTCTTTCCAGTATTCCTTCTTGAGCGCGTAGGCGACAACAAAGAGAACTGCCAGGAAGGCCAGAACGAACCAGCCCAGAGTGCGGCGATATTCCTGCTGCGGCTCGCCCATCCAGACCATGAAGCCGACCAGATCGGAAACCGACTTGTCGAATTCGGCCGGCGCCATCGAGCCAGGGACTGCCAGTTCCAGCTTGTGCGTTTCGTGATTCATCACTTGCTGGCCTTGCAGGCCGTACAGGATATGCGGCATGCCGACATTCTCGAACACCGTGTTGTTCCAGCCCGTCGGGCGATTCGCATCACGATAGAAGGAGCGCAGGTAGGTGTAGAGCCAGTCCGCGCCGGCACCGGCATTGCCGGCTTCGCCACGGGCCCGGGCAATGATGGTCAGATCCGGCGGGGTAGCACCGAACCACTGCTTCTGCTCGTCGGAACGAGCAGCAACACGCATCAATTCACCGATCTTGTCGGACGTGAACATCAGGTTTTCCTTGACCTGCTGCTCGGTCAGACCGAGATCCAGCAGGTTCTTGTAGCGCATGTAGGAAGCACCGAGATCCAGCAGGTTCTTGTAGCGCATGTAGGAAGCACCGTGACAGTTCATGCAGTAATTGACGAACAGCTTGGCGCCATTCTGCAATGCCGCCTTGTCGCTGACGGAACCTGGCCACTTGTCGATATGGACCGTACTGGTGTTGGCAAATGCCAGGATAGGCGCGAAGAGCAAGGCGATAAGGAATTTTTTCATTTTAATCATCCTCTCACTTGAACGTCACACGGTCGGGAACCGGCTTGAACTTGTCCATCCGCGACCACCACGGCATAGCGAGGAAGAAACCGAAGTAGAACACCGAACAAACCTGCGACACCAGCTCGCCCATCGGCGACGGCGACAGCGTACCCAGATAACCAAGCACGAAGAAGCAGATGACGAAGATGGTCAGCAGGGTCTTGTAGATCGGACCACGGTAACGGATCGACTTGACCGGGCTACGATCGAGCCAGGGCAGGAAGGCGAAGATGACGACCGAAGCGCCCATGGCAACCACCCCCCAGAACTTGGCATCAAGACCGAAGAGCGGATAGGTAACCGCACGCAGAATCGAGTAGAACGGCGTGAAGTACCAGACTGGCGCAATATGCGGTGGTGTCTTCAAGGGGTCAGCCGGGTAGAAGTTCGGCGTTTCCAGGAAGTAACCGCCACCTTCCGGTGCCCAGAACATGACGGCTGAGAAAACCATCAGGAAGACAACAACACCAACGATGTCCTTGACCGTGTAGTACGGGTGGAACGGGATGCCATCACGGGGAATACCGTTCTCGTCCTTGTTGGCCTTGATTTCAACGCCGTCCGGGTTGTTCGAACCGGTTTCGTGCAGGGCCAGGACGTGAGCAGCAACCAGACCGATCAGAACGAGCGGGAAGGCAATCACGTGGAAGGAGAAGAAGCGATTCAGCGTAGCATCGCCAACGACGAAGTCGCCGCGAATGATCAGCGACAGATCGCCGCCAATAACAGGGATCGCCGAGAACAGGTTAACAATAACCTGAGCGCCCCAGTAGGACATCTGACCCCATGGCAGCAGGTAGCCGAAGAAGGCCTCGCCCATCAGACACAGGAAAATGCCCACGCCAAACAGCCAGGTCAGTTCTCGCGGTTTGCGATACGAACCGTAAAGAAGACCACGGAACATGTGCATATAGACCACGATGAAGAAGGCAGAAGCACCGGTGGAGTGCATGTAGCGAATCAGCCAGCCACCCGACACATCACGCATGATGTATTCAACCGAGGCAAACGCAATTGGCACGCCATTGGCGTTCAGTGCGGCATCCGGCTTGTAGTGCATAACCAGGAAGATGCCGGTAACGATCTGGATAACCAGAACCAGCAGCGCCAGAGAGCCGAAGAAATACCAGAAGTTGAAGTTCTTCGGGGCGTAGTACTCAGACAGGTGGCCCTTCCACATGGAAGTCGCGGGGAAACGGGCATCAACCCATTCAAGAGCGTTACCGGCCAGTGAGCCGTCCGATTTGTATTTTTCGAAATTGCCAGCAGCCATTTCTTATGCTCCCTTCTTGTCTTCGCCGATCATGATACGGGTATCGGCGAGATACACGTGCGGCGGCACTTCGAGGTTGGTCGGGGCAGGCTTCGACTTGTATACACGACCGGCAAAGTCGAAGGTCGAACCGTGGCAAGGACACAGGAAGCCACCCAGCCAGCCATCAGGCATTCCCTCTTCGGTACCGGCCTTGAACTTCTGGGACGGCGAACAACCTAAGTGGGTACAGATACCGACAACAACCATGATTTCGGGCTTGATTGAGCGCGTGTCGTTTTGCGCATAAGCCGGTTGCTGGTTTTTCTCGGACTTGGGATCAGCGACCGCATCAGCCAGCTTGGGTAGCGTATCCATCATCTCCTTGGTGCGGTTGATGATCCACACCGGCTTGCCACGCCACTCGACGGTCATCATCTGACCCGGTTCGAGCTTGCTGATATCCACTTCGACCGGTGCGCCTGCAGCCTTGGCACGTTCGGACGGAAGCAAGCTGGATACGAACGGTACGAGTGCGGCAACCGCGCCCGCCCCGCCCACGGCTGCGGTCGCAACGACCAGACGTCGCCGTCCGCAGTCCATTTTTCCTTGATTGCTCATTACGCTGACCCACCACAGGTCTTGCGCTCTCGGAACGCCTGCGCCAAGGTCCCACTATCGACATATTCAAGCTCACCGCCCACCGGTACGCCACGTGCAATCCTGGTCACGCTTACGCCTTTGGTGCCAAGCATCGCCGTGATGTAATGGGCAGTCGCTTCGCCCTCGTTGGTATAGTTCGTCGCCAAAATCACCTCACGCACCACTCCGTCAAGCGCTCTGGCCACGAGACGATCCAGTCCGATATCTTTTGGCCCAACGCCATCAAGGGGCGATATTTTGCCCATCAACACGTAATAGAGCCCCTGGTAACTCCGGGTTTGCTCCATCATATTCATGTCAACCGGCGTTTCGACAACACACAGTAAACTTGCATCGCGCCTTGGCGATGCGCAGCGCTCGCAGATCTCCATCTCGGTGAAGGTATTGCAGCGTTGGCAATGTCGAATTGACTGCAAAGCATGCTGGAGAGCATCCCCCAAATGCTGAGCCCCCTTCCTGTCATGCTGTAACAGGTGATATGCCATGCGTTGAGCTGATTTTGGCCCGACACCAGGCAGGCAACGTAGCGCCTCAATCAGCGAATCAAGCCCCGAGGGATTCACTAATCAAAAAGGAAGCTTGAAGCCAGGCGGGAGGTTTAACCCCGAAGTAAAGCCGGACATTTTGTCCTGACTTAGAGCTTCGCCTCGGCGAACAGCATCGTTCATGGCCGCAGCAATCAGATCCTCGAGCATTTCTCGGTCATCCATCACTGACGGATCAATACTGACTCTACGCACCTCATGGGCGCCAGTCATTACAATCTTGACCATACCCGCCCCGGAAACCCCTTCTATCTCGGTTTGAGCTAGCTGCTCCTGGGCCTTTTTCATATTCTCCTGCATCGCCTGCGCCTGTTTCATCAGGCCAGCCAAGCCACCCTTCATCATCTTCGTTCTCCGTTACGCAATAGGTTTAATGGATGATTCCACAACGGATGCATCGAGAGACTCGATCGCGTCCCGTATAAAAGTATCCTGAGTAATTGATGCGACCGCACCAGCCTGTCGCTCTTGACGCTCACGCCCAACGGTCTCCGCCGGCGTATCCAATTCATTCTGGGCCAATTCAAACCGCACCTTCATTGCGCGCCCAAAATATTCACTCAAAGCCTGCTGCAATTTGTCAGGACCGGGCTTCATCTGCAAATGCGCCTGCGATGGCGATAGCCGTAACAAACACTCAGTTTCGCCAAGTTGCCTCAGCTCACAATTCTGCGCAAGCTCCCGTGCCAGCCCGGACAACGGAAGCGACGCCACGATCTGATGCCAATCAGCATTCCCGGCAGGCATCTGTTTGGTGGCAAACTGAACCGCCGCCACTGGCACTTGCCCACCCCGAACCGCACCGTCTTTCTCAACCGGCTGTAACGGCCTGGTGTTCGCCACCGGTCTGTTCTTGGGCCCCGTTGCGACAATTACGTCAGCAACGGTACTTGGCCGAAACGTGTACAACCTGAGCAAGGTCATAACGAACCCTGCATGCTCATCTGGTGCGGTCGACATCTCAATTCGGCCAATATTCACGACTTGATAAGCCAACTGTACAAACTCAGGCGAAAGCTCTGCTGCCAGCGACAGCAATCTCATCCTATCCGGATCGTCATCGTCGATCGTGGCCGGAACACATTGAGCCATCTGCAACCGCGTCAGCAATGCCCCCAACTCCTGCAACGCAGAAGAAAACGAAAGACTACGAATACCGAGATCAGCGGCGACCTGCAGCAATGCCGACGCATCCCCTGCCTGCAGCGCCTCAAGAATATTAAATAGATAATCCTGATCGACAGTGCCCAACATACTGCGAACCTGAGACTCATCCACCCTCCCCGCCCCATGAGCAATCGCTTGGTCCAATAGGGAAAGGGCATCACGCATGCTCCCTGAGGCTGAACGCGCAACCAACGTCAATGCCGGTGCCTCAAATGGAATTTCCTCTGCCTGCAGAATGTGGCTGAGATGTTTGGTTATAGCCAGCGCAGGCATCTGCTTCAAATTGAATTGCAAGCAACGGGATAGAACAGTTACCGGAATTTTTTGCGGGTCGGTCGTAGCCAGAATAAATTTCACATGCTCCGGAGGCTCCTCAAGGGTCTTCAGCATCGCATTGAATGCTGAATTGGAGAGCATGTGAACTTCGTCAATTACATAAACCTTGAAGCGTCCACGGGTAGGCGCGTAGACCGCGTTCTCGAGCAATTGACGCATCTCATCGACCCGGGTGTTGGTGGCCGCATCCACCTCGAGCAAATCTACGAATCGGCCGCTGTCTATCTCCATGCAAGCCGAACAGGTACCGCAAGGCGTAGCAGTGATCCCAGCTTCGCAATTTAGCGATTTAGCCAGAATCCGCGCGATGGTCGTCTTACCAACCCCTCGGGTCCCCGTAAAAAGATAGGCATGGTGCAAACGCCGCTCCGAGAGCGCATGCGTAAGAGCACGAACAACATGTTCCTGCCCAACTAGCGTAGAAAAATTGCGCGGCCGCCACTTGCGCGCAAGAACCTGATAACTCATGCGCTCCACACCAATGCAGAAAATGAAAGTGGCGAGCCTAACCCCCGGCACTTGCAGTAAGTGGCTGTGGCTGCTTCCTTCCGGACCTGACCAGATTCACCACCCTGCAATGCGGGGAGACCCGCCACTGCGAATTCTAACACAGGGCAAAATTCAGCCCCCTCGTTGAATCACATTTTTGCGCCGATTTTTCGCCGGTAGCCAAAGCAAAAAGCCCCTCGCCGGAATACCGGGAGGGGCTTTGCTTGTGGGGGAGTCTGGCGTTGACCTACTTTCGCGAGCGGAAGCTCACTATCAT
>PHCH01000011.1 GCA_002840785.1 Betaproteobacteria bacterium HGW-Betaproteobacteria-4
AAAAACACTACACGTCAGCAAACTGCTGGACATGGCCACCGAATTGGCCATCGAAAACGCCAACCGCATGCGCAAGATGGAGCTGATCTACGCCATCCTGAAAGCCAAGGCCAAGAACGGCGAAACCATCTACGGTGATGGCACACTGGAAGTCCTGTCGGACGGCTTCGGCTTTCTCCGCTCGGCCGACACCTCCTATCTCGCCAATCCGGACGACATCTACGTCTCCCCGTCGCAAGTCCGCCGTTTCAACCTGCGTACCGGCGATACCGTCGAAGGCGAAATCCGCACCCCGAAGGATGGCGAACGCTACGTTGCGTTGATCAAACTCGATCGCATCAATGGCTTCCCGCCGGAAGCCAACAAGAACAAGATCATGTTCGAGAATCTGACGCCGCTGCACCCGACGCGTCACCTCAAGCTCGAACGCGAGATCAAGTCCGAAGAAAACATCACCAGCCGGGTCATCGACATGATCGCCCCGATCGGTTGCGGCCAGCGCGGCCTGCTCGTTGCCCCGCCGAAAACCGGCAAGACCGTGATGCTGCAGAACATCGCCCACGCCATCACCGCCAACCACCCGGAAGTCGTGCTGATCGTGCTCCTGATTGATGAGCGCCCGGAAGAAGTCACCGAGATGACCCGCACCGTCAAGGGCGAAGTGGTTGCCTCGACCTTCGACGAACCGGCCACCCGCCACGTTGCGGTTGCCGAAATGGTCATCGAGAAAGCCAAGCGCCTGGTTGAACACAAGAAGGATGTGGTCATCCTGCTCGACTCGATCACCCGCCTCGCCCGTGCCTACAACACCGTCCAGCCGGCCTCCGGCAAGGTGCTGACCGGTGGTGTCGACGCCAATGCCCTGCAAAAGCCAAAGCGCTTCTTCGGTGCAGCGCGCAACATCGAGGAAGGTGGCTCTCTGACCATCCTCGCTACGGCCCTGATTGACACTGGCTCGCGCATGGACGAAGTGATTTACGAAGAATTCAAGGGCACCGGCAACTCGGAAATCCACCTCGACCGCCGCATGGCCGAGAAGCGGATGTACCCGGCAGTCAACGTCAATCGTTCGGGCACCCGTCGCGAAGAACTGCTGTTGAAGCCCGACGTCCTGCAAAAGATGTGGGTTCTGCGCAAGCTCTGCTACCCGATGGACGACCTCGAAGCGATGGAGTTCCTGCTCGACAAGGTCAAATCGACCAAGGGCAACCAGGAGTTCTTTGACGCCATGCGCCGCGGCTAATAATAAATATTGCAAGCCGGTGATTATTCAACGATAATCTCCGGCTTCCCAGATCGGCCACATCCGCCGGTCGCTTGACTAAGGATTAAAGATGAAAGCCAATATCCATCCGGATTACAACGAAATTCAGGTGACCTGCTCCTGCGGCAGCACCTTCACGACCAAGTCGACCATGAAGAAGGCCCTTCACGTCGAAGTCTGCGCCCTTTGCCACCCGTTCTACACCGGCAAGCAGAAAATCGTCGACACCGCCGGTCGTGTCGAGCGCTTCAACCAGAAGTTCGGCGCCATGCGCGGCAAGGCCGCTGCCTGATCTGGCCGAACTGCGGTATAAAAGGCAGCCTGATGGCTGCCTTTTTCATTTCTGGCCGACATGTCTGACTTTCTCACGCTAACTCGCGACACACTGCGTCGCGGCATTCGCCTGCCGCCGGCCGGCTGGGTGCTTGCTGCCATCCTAGCCTTCTACGTGCTGGCCGGCCTGTTCGGACGCGACCCCTGGAAGGGCGAGGACGCCATCCACATCGGCGCCGCCTGGCACATGCTGAACTTTGGCGATTGGCTATCGCCCGACCTGGCTGGCCGCCCCTTCCACGAACCGCCGCTCTATTACTGGAGTGCCGCGCTGACCGGCATGTTGTTCGGCTGGGTTCTGGCCGCCCACGAGGCCATGCGTCTGGCCTCCGGCTTGTGGGTCGCGCTGACCCTGATGGGGCTCTATTACGCCGGCCGCGAACTCTATGGCGAGGACAGTGCAGCCGCCAGCCCGCTACTGATTGCCGGTTGCGTCGGTCTGCTTTTCCACGCTCACGATGCACAGCCTATGCTCATCGCCCTTGCTGCCTACGCGGGCGGTCTGGGCGCACTCGCCGCGATTGGTCGAAAGCCCCGGCTGACCGGCATTTTTTATGGCCTGGCAGTGGCCGCCTGCCTGCTCGGTACCGGCATCGCGCCAACCTTGCCGTTGCTCGCCATCGCGCCCATCGCCTGGTGGCTGTCGCCGGACCGCCCGAAGGCGCTGCACACCTTGCTGATCGGCCTGGCCATTGCGGCGGTACTGATCGTGCCCTGGCCGCTACTCCTGCTGACGCTGGAACCGGCCCGTTTCCACGGCTGGCTGGCGACCGAACTGGCACCGCTGAAAACACCATTCTCTTTCGATGGCGGCACGCGTTTTCTCGCCATGCTGCCGTGGTTTGCCTTCCCGGCCTTTCCCCTGGCCGCCTGGACCCTATGGATTCGGCGCAAGAATCTCAAGGCGCCCGAACTGTTGCTGCCCTTGGCCTTTCTGCTGATCACCCTGCTCTTGCTGGCCTGGGCCTACCGTCCGCGCCAAATTCCCGCGCTGCTCCTGCTGCCGCCGCTGGCCCTGCTCGCCACGCCGGGCGCCCTCGCCCTGCGGCGCGGCTCGGCCAATGCCTTCGACTGGTTCGCGATGACCAGCTTCAGCGTATTCATGGGCATTGTCTGGCTGGGCTGGTCGGCGATGGCCCTGGGCTGGCCGGCGCAAATGGCCAAACGGGCCGTTGTATTGCGTCCGGGTTTTGTCGGGGAATTCGACCCGCTGGCCTTGACCATCGGCCTGCTGGCCACAGCATGGTGGATCTGGCTGATCCGGACCGCGCCACGTTCGCCGTATCGCAGCCTGACGCACTGGACGCTCGGCTGCACGACCCTGTGGCTGCTGGCCACGACGCTGATCATGCCGTGGTTTGACTTCAACAAATCCTATCGCCCGGTCGCCCAGGCTATTGCCCAGGCCTTGCCGGCCGACCACGGCTGCCTGGCCGAACGCAGGTTGAACCAGACCCAGCTCGCTTCGCTCTCGTATTTTGTCGGCATCGAACCGGTGGCCGAAGACTCCAAGGCCGGCCAGGCCTGCGCCTGGCTCCTGGTGGTCGGTGAAACCCGGCGCAACCTGGCGGCGCCGAATGGCCAATGGACCAAGGTCTGGGAAGGCAACCGCCCCGGCGACCGCAAGGAAACCTTCCGTCTTTTCCGGCGCTGACGACAGCGCCGGCGAGGCGATCACCCTTTCAGGAAGTGCTCGCGGTAATACTTCATTTCGTCGATCGACTCGTAAATGTCGGCCAGCGCCGTGTGCTTGCTCTTTTTCTTGAAGCCTTTGTAGATTTCCGGCTGCCAGCGCTTGCACAGTTCCTTGAGGGTGCTGACATCGAGATTCCGGTAATGGAAGAAGGCTTCCAGGATCGGCATGTAGCGGGCCATGAAACGACGGTCCTGGCCGATCGAGTTGCCGCACATCGGCGAGTGGCCGGCCAGCGAATATTTCTTCAAAAACTCGAGAGCCTCGGCCTCGACGGTCGCCTCGCTCATGGTCGACGCCTTGACCTTGTCGATCAGGCCGGAACGACCGTGGGTTTTCTGGTTCCAATCATCCATGCCGGCGAGGATTTCGTCGGATTGATGGACGACCCAGGCGGGCGATTCGGCGACCATTTCCAGCTCGGAGTTGGTGACGACCATGGCCATTTCGATGATGCGGTCGCCATCCGGGTTCAAACCGGTCATTTCCATGTCCAGCCAGACGAGGTTGTTTGCAGTGCCTGCCATATAATTGCCCGAATCCTTGAAAACCGCGATTTTCGCACAGCTTTGGCTCGTTTTTCTGCTTTTTTTCGGGTTGACCGTAGCAGTCCGCCTCTGGCTGAAACTGCGCCACATTCGTTACGTGGCCAGCCATCGTGACGCCGTGCCGGCTGAATTCGCCGAGCGCATCGCCCTGGCCGACCATCAAAAAGCGGCCGATTACACGGTCGACCGTAGCAAAGCGGCCATTTTGCATACCCTGATCGACGCCGGCGTGCTGCTCGCCTTCACCCTGGGTGGCGGGCTGGCCGCCTTGCACGACGTCTGGTCGAGCCAACTCGACGGTCTTGCCTACGGCCTGGCGATGATTTTCAGCATCATGATCATTTCCGGCCTGATCGACCTGCCACTCTCGCTCTACAGCCAGTTCGTCATCGAGGCACGGCACGGCTTCAATCGCATGACCCTCGGCCTGTTCTTCACCGACCTGCTCAAGCAATCCCTGCTCGGCCTCGCCATCGGCGCTCCCGTCATTGCCGCCGTGCTCTGGCTCATGGGCGCCATGGGCGAATACTGGTGGCTCTATGTCTGGCTGTTCTGGAGCGGCTTCAACCTGCTCATCATGTTCGTTTACCCGACCTGGATCGCGCCGCTTTTCAACAAATTCTCGCCGCTCGAAGACGGCGAGATGAAGTCGCGCATCGAAGCCCTGCTCACCCGCTGCGGCTTCCGCTCCTCCGGCCTCTTCGTCATGGACGGCTCGAAGCGCTCCAGCCACGGCAACGCCTACTTCACGGGCTTTGGCAACAACAAGCGCATCGTCTTCTTCGACACCCTGCTCGCCCGCCTCCAGCCGCCCGAAGTCGAAGCCGTGCTGGCCCACGAACTCGGCCATTTCCGCAAGAAACACGTGGTCAAGCGCATGGTCCTCATGTTCGCCGGCTCGCTCGCTTTCCTCTGGCTGCTCGGCCAGCTCATCGATGCCCCGTGGTTCTACACCGGGCTCGGCGTCCCGGCCCAAAACACCACGCTGGCCCTGATTCTCTTCTTCCTCGTCATGCCGGTGTTCACCTTCCCGCTCGGGCCGCTCATGAGCCATCTCTCGCGCCGCCATGAATTCGAAGCCGACGCCTACGCCGCGCAACACGCCTCGGCCAGCGACCTCGTCCAGGCCCTCGTCAAGCTCTACCAGGACAACGCCTCGACCCTGACCCCCGACCCGCTGCACTCGTTGTTCCACGACTCCCACCCGCCGGCCGCCCAGCGCATCGCCCACCTGCAGGCGCAGGAAAAGACCGCCTGATGGAAGGCCGCGTCATTGCCGCCCACGGCCGCCAGTACGTTGTCGAACTGCCCGATGGTTCGCGCCTGCCCTGCTTTCCGCGCGGCAAGAAGAGCGAGGTGGCCTGCGGCGATCGCGTCGATATCCAGCAGACCTCCGACGACCAGGGCGTCATCGACGCCATCCAGCCGCGCAGCAGCCTGCTCTACCGCTCCAACGAAATCCGCCAGAAACTGATCGCGGCCAATGTCGATCAACTGGTCATCGTCGTCGCCACCGAACCGGCCTTTTCCGACGAACTGATCGCCCGCGCCCTGATCGCCGCCGAGAGCGAAGAAATCGCGCCGCTCATCGTGCTCAACAAATGCGACCTCGCCGACAAGCTGCCAACAGCCCGCGCCCGGCTGGCCGTACTCACCGCCCTCGGCTACCGCGTCCTTGAACTCTCGGCCCGCGACCACGCCGAAGACCTGCGCCCCTACCTCGCCGGCCAGACCAGCGTCCTCGTCGGCCAGTCCGGCATGGGCAAATCAACGCTGGTCAATGCGCTCATCCCCGAAGCCCGGGCCGCCACCCGCGAAATATCGCAAGCCCTCGACTCCGGCAAGCACACCACCACCCACGCCACGCTCTACCACCTCGACGCCGACAGCCATCTCATCGACTCGCCCGGCCTGCAGGAATTCGGCCTCGGCCACCTCGACCGGCAGGAAATCGAAAGCGCTTTCCCGGAATTTCGCCCGTTTCTCGGAAAATGCCGTTTTCGCGACTGCCATCACAACAAGGAACCCGACTGTGCGCTGAACGCCGCCGTCGCCAACGGCGACATCGACAGCGCGCGCTTTGCCATCTATCACCGGATCGTCGGCAACCAGCGAAACAGCTGACCGATTCGGGCTTTCCGCCATTGCTACGGTCAACCGGAAATATTGGCCAAAAATGAAATCAGGCGCACGACCGGGGGATAGCCACCATAGCAATTTCCCGCTCACCAGTTGAAAATTCTGTAAAAATTGCCATGCTCGGCAAGCGGAGAGAAAAATGGGTGCCAACCCACCAACCATACTGATCGTAGACGACACGCCCGAGAACCTCAGCGTGCTCGGCGAACTGTTGCAACCGGTCTATCGGGTACGCGCCGCCAACTCCGGCCGGCGCGCGCTACAAATCGCGCAGGGCGACCCGACACCGGACCTCATCCTGCTCGACGTCATGATGCCGGAAATGGACGGCTATGCTGTCCTTGCCGAATTGCGCGCGACGCCTGCCACGCGCAACATACCGGTGGTCTTCGTCACGGCCATGGATGGCACCGAAGACGAAGAACGCGGCCTCGACAAAGGCGCCGTCGACTACATCACCAAGCCGATCCGCCCGAGCATCGTGCTTGCCCGCGTGCGCACCCAACTTGAACTCAAAGAGGCGCGCGACATCCTGCGCAACCAGAACAGCTATCTCGAAGCCGAAGTCATGCGGCGCATGGGCGAGAACCAGCTGATCCAGGAAGTCAGCATCCACGCCCTGGCCCGCCTGGCCGAAACGCGCGACCCGGAAACCGGCAAGCACCTGCGCCGCACCCAGGAATACGTGCTCACCCTGGCCCGGGCACTGCGCGACAACCCGCGCTTCTCCGGCTACCTCGACGAACGGACCATCAACGCCCTGGCCCAGTCCGCCCCCCTCCATGACATCGGCAAGGTCGGCATCCCCGACCACATTCTCCTCAAGCCCGGCAAACTCACGCCGGAAGAGTGGGAAATCATGAAAACCCATGCCGAACTCGGCAGCAACGCCATCGCCCAGGCCGAAGCCGACGCCGACAAGCCTGTCGAGTTTCTCGCCATCGCCAAGCTCATCGCCCGCTCCCACCACGAAAAATGGGACGGCAGCGGCTACCCGGACGGGCTGGCCGGCGACAGCATCCCGATCGCCGCCCGCCTGATGGCGCTGGCCGACGTTTTCGATGCCCTGACCTGCAAGCGCGTCTACAAACCGGCATTCTCCTTCGACGACGCCTACCGCATCATCGTCGATGGCCGGGGCGCCCATTTCGACCCCGACGTCGTCGACGCCTTCGTTCGTGAATATTCGACCTTCATGACCATCGCCAAGACCTACGCCGAGTAAGCGATGGCCGATTCTCGTCGCCGCAACCAGAAGAAGGAATTGCGCCGGGCCGTCGCCCACGTCGTTGTTCCCTATGTGGTGCTGGCGGCGCTCTGGATCCTGGTCTCGGACCAGCTCGTCGCCTCCCTCATCGCCGACCCCGACACCCGCATCATCGCCAGCATGTTCAAAGGCTGGCTGTTCATCGTCGTCACGGCAAGCCTCGTCGCCGTCCTGCTCCATCGTCTGCTGCGCGACAGCATGGCGCGCCGGGATGCGGCCGAGGCAACCAAGGACGCCCTGGAACACGAGCGCGGCCACCTGCGCACCCTGTTCGACACCATGCCCGATCTCATCTGGCTGAAAGATCCGGAAGGCGTCTATCTGAGCTGCAACAAGCGCTTCGAACAATTCTTCGGAGCCGAAGAAGCGGCCATTCGTGGCAAAACCGACTTCGATTTCGTCTCCCCGGAACTGGCCAGATTCTTCCGCGCCAACGACCTCGCCGCGTTGCTGGCGAAAGGCCCCTGCCGCAACGACGAATGGGTCACCTTCGCCAGCGATGGCCATCGCGAACTGCTGGAAACGACCAAGGCCCCGATCCACGACAGCGCCGGGCATCTGATCGGTGTCCTCGGCATCGGCCGCGACATGACGCAACAGCACGAATTGCAGGAACGCTTTGCCGTCGCCTTCAACGGCAGCCCTGCAGCGATTTCCCTGAGCACCGTCGAAGATGGCATCTTCCTCGAGGTCAATCCCCGCTACCTTGAACTTCTCGGCTGGAAGCGCGAAGAGATCATCGGCAAAAGCGCCCTCGACGTTCATCTGTGGCCGAGCCGCGTAGCCAGGACTGAATGGCGCGACAGGCTGACCGCCAGCGGCATCCTGCAGGACTACCAGACCGAATGGCGCAAACGCGACGGAACGCCCATCCAGATCAGTCTCTCCGCCGAAGTCGTCCACCTCGGCGACAAGCCGTATGTGCTGGCCTTCATCCTCGACATTTCCGAGCGCCTGCGGGCCGCGGCGCAAATCGCCCAGTTGCAGGAACGCCTCGCCGTCGCCTTCCGCGCCGCGCCGGTCGCCGCCTGCATCACCCGTGTTGCCGACGGCAAAATGATCGATGTCAATGAGCGGCTGCTCAGCGAATACAGCGCGACACGCGAAGATCTGATCGGCAAGACCACCATCGAAGCCGGACTCTGGCAGGGCGAGGACAGAGCCCGGATGATCGAGATTCTCCAACGCGACGGCTACGTCGTCGATTTCGAAAGCACCGGCACCGGACGCGACGGACGCCAGCGACGGATCAGCCTCTCTGCCGCCAGAATCGAGGTCAACGACGAACCGCATATCGTCGTCTACATCATCGACATTTCCGAACGCCGGGCGGCCGAACAAGCCTTGCGCGAACGCGAGGAAATCTATCGCAGCATCGTCGCCCATGCCAACGACGGCATCTGCCTGATCGATCCCGAGACGCTGGGCTTCATCGAAATCAACGACAAGGTCATCCACAACCTCGGTTACACGCGCTACGAATTTGCCGGCGTCAATCTGCTCGACCTGCAGGTGGACACCACGGAAAGCGAACTGCGCTCCGTGCTCGCCGAAATCATCAGCCAGGGCAACGCCACCTTCGAGCGCCAGCACCGCCGCCGCGACGGCAGCATCCAGATCGCCCGCATCGCCGCCTCGACGGTCAAAGTCGGCGAACACACCAAGGTCTCCGCCATCTGGCAGGACATCACCGAAGCCAAGCGCACGGCGGCCGAACTGGCCCAGCATCGCGAGCACCTCGAAGAACTCGTTGAAGCCCGAACCACCGAACTGGAGGCTGCCAAGGAAGCGGCCGAGCAGGCCAACCGGGCCAAGAGCGATTTCCTGGCCAACATGAGCCACGAAATCCGGACCCCGATGAATGCCATCATCGGCCTCACCCACCTCGCCGAGCACCACACGCAGGATGCCGAACAACTCGGCCGCCTCAACAAGGTGGCGGATGCCGCCCACCACCTGCTGGCGATCATCAACCAGATCCTCGACATCTCGAAGATCGAAGCCGGCAAGCTCGAACTCGCCCCGGTCGACTTTCTCCTCTCCCAGGTCCTCGACAGCACCGCCGAACTCGTTCTCGACCGCCTGCAGTCGCGCAAACTCGGCTACACCCAGCACATCGACCCCGCCTTGCCGCCCGTGCTGCATGGCGACCCCCTGCGCGTTGGCCAGATTCTGCTCAACTACCTCGGCAACGCGGTCAAATTCACCGAAGCCGGCAGCATTGACGTCTCCGTCAACCTGCTCACGGCCGAGGCCGATGAATTACTCGTCCGCTTTGCCGTCACCGATACCGGCATCGGCATACCCGAAGACCAGCAAGGACGGCTGTTCAAGGCCTTCGAGCAGGTCGACAACTCGCCGACCCGGCGCTTTGGCGGTACCGGCCTCGGCCTCGCCATCGCCCACCGCCTGGCCCGTCTCATGGGCGGCGAAACCGGGCTGACCAGCACGCCCGGGCAGGGCAGCACCTTCTGGTTTACCGCCCGCCTGAAAGCCGGCACGGCGGCCGCCGTTGTTTCCACCCCCCGCCTCTCCACCAACGAGGCGGAGCGCCTGATCCGCAGCGGCTACGCCCAGACGCGCATCCTGCTCGTCGAAGACAACCCGATCAACCAGGAAGTCGCGCTCGAACTGCTGCGCGGCATCGGCCTGCAGGCCGATCTTGCGGTCGACGGGGAAAAAGCCGTAAAAATGGCCGCCGAGACAGCCTACGACCTCATCCTCATGGACATCCAGATGCCGGTCATGGACGGCCTGACCGCCACCCGCCTGATCCGCCAGAATGCCGGAATCCGTCAGATGCCCATTCTCGCCATGACTGCCAACGCCTTTGGCGAGGACCGCAAGCGCTGCCTCGGCGCCGGCATGAACGACCACATCGCCAAGCCGGTCAATCCGGGCAACCTCTACGCCACGCTGATCAAATGGCTGACCCCGGCTGTCGTCGAGGCCAGCGCCAGCCCCCACCCGTCCGCCCCCCGGCCGGCGCCGAACGATGCGGCGCAAGCCACCATTGCCGCGCTCGAGAAGGTCCCCGGACTGGATTGCGCCTACGGCCTCAAGGCCATGCGCGGCAAACTCCCGAGCTATCTGCGCCTGCTCGGCATTTTCGTCGACAGCCATGGCGACGACGCGGCAAAGATCGCGGCCGCCCTCGACAACGGCGCCCCGCAGGAAGCCGAGCGGATTGCCCACGGCCTCAAGGGTGTCTCCGGCACGCTCGGCCTGCAAGGCATCTACGAGGCGGCGCTGACCCTCAATGACGCCTTGCTGGTGCCAGCCCCGCAGCCCGAACTGGCCCGCCTCGTCGCGGCACTGGGCGAGCGCCTGGCGGAAACCTGCTCCCCACTGCCAACGATCATCGCTGCCAAGCCTACGGAACCGAAATGAGCACCACCCCCTCGACCACGCTCCACGAGATCATGACCTGCGCCGTGCGCAGCCTGCCGCCGCACGCCACCCTGCGCGAAGCAGCCCGGGTGATGGCCGGCGAACATATTTCCAGCCTGCTCGTCATGGTCGACGGAAAAGCCCTGGGCATCATCACCGAAAGCAATATCCTGCGCTCCCTGCACGAGCACCAGTCGGGCGACGTTCGCCTCGATGCCGTCATGTCGCGCCCGCTGATCACCGCCCCGGCCGATCTCGACCTGGCCAATGCGCGCCGTCTGGTCGAAGAACATGGCATCCGCCATCTGGTCATCGTCGATGCCGCGGATCGGGTCTGCGGCATCGTCAGCGACACCGATTTCCGCCTGAGCCTGGGCGGCGAAGCCTTCAGCCACCTGCGCACGCTGGAAGGCATCATGGAGCGCAATGTTCCGAGCTTGCCGCCGACAGCCACGCTGAGCGATGCCCTGGCCAGCATGGTCCGGCAAGCCGCCGATTACCTCATCGTCATTGCCGACGAGAAAGCGCTCGGCATCATCACCGAACGCGACATTCCGCGCCTCATCAGCACCCACCGCGAACCGCATGGCGTCACCCTGCTCCAGGCCATGAGCGCCCCTCTGCGCAGCGTTCATGTCGACGATACGGTGACCGCCGCCCTCGAAGCGATGAATCGCTTCCGCCTCCGCCACATGGTCGTCCTCGCCGATGACGGGCAGATTCTCGGCGTTATCAGCCAGCGCCGGCTATTCGAGCAACTGGCCGTCGAGCGCATCGAAAACGCCATGCTGCATGCCCGGCAGGAACGCGATCGACTGCGCCTCGAAACCCATTTGCGCCTGGCCCTCGACGGCGCCTCGGCCGGCAGCTGGGAATACAGCCACCAGTCCGGTGCCCTGATCGCCAGCGACGGTCTCCTCGCCATGCTCGGCCACGCCCGCCCCGACGCGCCACAAACGAAAGCCGACTGGATGGCCACCATCCACCCCGAAGACCGGCATTTGCTGAGTACCGCAGGCTACGGACAAAAGGGCCAAAAGGACCACGCCCGGGTCATCGAATACCGGATCCGGCACCACGACGGACGCTGGCTGTGGGTAGAGGATCGCAGCTGCGTTGTCGAGCGCCATGAAAACGGCAGCCCGAGCATCACGGCCGGCGTCGTCAGCGACATTACCGAACGCCAGATCACCCGCCAGCAAATCACCCGCCAGAACCGCGCCCTGCGCATGATGAGCGGCGTCGCCCAGGCGCTGGTCCGCTACAACGACGAAAAACACATGCTGACCGAGGCCTGCACGGTGGCTGTCGATATCGGCGGCTATCGGATGGCCTGGGTCGGCGAACTCGTCCACGACGAAAAAAAGCGCATTGTCCCTACCGCCTGTTCGGGGCTTTGCTCCCCCTATCTGGACAATCTGGAAATCAACTGGGACGACACGCCGGGCGGCCGGGGGCCAAGCGGCCGGGCCGCCCGCAGCGGGGTGCCAGCCATCGTCCGCGACATCGAGCGGGACCCCTCCTTCGAGCCATGGCGGAGCGCTGCCCTGGCCCAGGGATTTTGCGCGACGATTGCCCTCCCGCTGCGTGTCGACGGCCAGATCATCGGCGTCCTCAGCCTCTACTCGGGTACCACAGAACGGTTCGACGACGAGGAAATTGGCCTGCTCTGCGACCTCGCCAGCGAACTCGGGCTCGGCCTGAGCATGCAGCGCTCGCGGCAAACACTGGCCCAGAGCGAGGCCATGCTGCTCCAGGCGCAGCGCCTGGCGCGGCTTGGCCACTTCACCTTCGAGGCCGTCACCAATACATTGACCGGCTCGCCGACGCACAACGAGATCTTCGGTTTGGCCCCCGGCGAGCCGCTCGATACCGAAGGCTGGCGCCAGCTGATTCACCCTGATGACCGGGGCCGCATGAGCGATTACTCGCGCGACCACGTCTTTCGCGGCGGCCAGCCCTTCGACGCGGAATACCGGCTGATTCGCCGCAACGACGGGCAGGAACGCTGGATACATACCGTCGGCCAACTCGCCTTCGGCAACGATGGCCGGGTCAGCCGGCTGTTCGGGACGAGCCAGGACATCACCGAACGCAAGTTGTTCGAACAGCGCCTGAGCCAGAGCGAGGCCGAGCTGAAAGAAGCCCAGTCCGTCGCCCACCTCGGCAGCTGGACGCTCGACATCGTCGCTGACAAGCTGAACTGGAGCGCCGAGGTCTACCAGATCTTCGGCCTTCCCGAGGATCATCCCTTGCATCTGGCCGACTTTGTCGACCGCATCCACCCTGACGACCGCGAGCATGTCCTGGCCGAATGGCAGGCCGCCCTGCAGGGCGCCAATTACGACAACGAGCATCGCATCGTCGTCGGCCAGGACACACGCTGGGTGCGCGAGCGGGCGCATGTCCGTTTTGCCCCGTCGGGCCAGGCCATTTTTGCCGTCGGCACGGTGCAGGACGTGACCGAGCGCCATCTCGCCGAGGAGCAATTGAGCAAGCTGTCGCTGGCCATCGAGCAGAGCCCGCACAGCATCGTCATTACCAACACCAATGCCGAGATCGAGTACGTCAACGACGCCTTCGTCAGCAATACCGGCTACCGCCGCGAAGAAGTCATCGGCGTGAAGCCGAGCCTGCTGCACTCCAAGCAGACGCCCAGGCAGACCTACATCGACCTGTGGGCGACGCTGGCTAAGGGCGAGACCTGGCGCGGCGAGTTCATCAACCAGCGCAAGGATGGATCGATCTTCATCGAATTCGCCATTATTTCGCCGGTGCGCCAGCAGGACGGAAAGATCACCCACTATCTCGGCATCAAGGAAGACGTCACCGAGAAAAAGCGCACCCAGTCCGAACTGGAAAACTATCGCCAGCACCTCGAAACGCTGGTCGCCGACCGCACCGAGCAACTTATCCGGGCCAAGAACGAGGCGGAATCGGCGAGCCGGGCCAAGAGTGCCTTCCTGGCCAATATCAGTCATGAAATCCGCACGCCGATGAACGCCATCATCGGCCTCACCCACATTGCCCAGCGCAGCGCCGGCAGCCCCGAGCAGCAGGATCGCCTGGGCAAGGTGGCCGATGCGGCCCAGCACCTGATGACCATCATCAACGACGTGCTCGACATTTCCAAGATCGAGGCTGGCAAGCTGCAGCTGGAAAACACCGGCTTCTCGCTCGACAGTATCTGCGCCAGCACCTGCGAGATGGTTGCCGTTCGGGCCCAGGCCCGGCATCTGCCGATCCATTGCGAGATCGACCCGGCCCTGCCGGCGACCCTGCTCGGCGATCCGCTGCGCGTCCAGCAGATATTGCTCAATTTCCTGTCCAACGCCATCAAGTTCACCCACCACGGCAGGATAGCCGTCCGCATGCGCCTGCTCGAACGCAGCGAAGGCCGGGCCGTGGTCCGCTGCGAAGTGGCCGACACCGGCATCGGGATTTCCCGCGAGGGGCTGGCCAAACTCTTCCTGCCCTTCGAACAGGGCGATACCTCGACCACGCGCCGCTACGGCGGGACCGGGCTCGGCCTGGCCATCAGCCGCCGGCTGGCCGAGGCCATGCATGGCGAAATCGGCGTCGACAGCGAACTCGGCAAGGGCAGCACCTTCTGGTTCACGGCCCGCCTCGGCATCGCCGACGCAGACCAGGCGGCGCCTACCGGCAAGGTTGCCGGCCCGGCCCCCGTCCACCAGCGCGGTGCCCATGTCCTGATGGCCGAAGACAATGCGATCAACGCCGAGGTAGCCAGCGAATTGCTGCTCACGGCCGGGCTGAAAGTCGACCATGCTGTCGATGGCGCCCAGGCGCTCGAGATGGCGCGCCGACGCCATTACGACCTGGTCCTCATGGACATGCAGATGCCGGTCATGGATGGCCTCGACGCCACCCGCCGGATTCGCGCCCTGCCCGGCTGGCAAAACATTCCGATCATCGCCATGACGGCCAATGCCTTCGATGCCGACCGCGACACTTGCCTGGCCGCCGGCATGAACGATCACATTGCCAAACCGGTGGCCCCGAACATTCTTTTTGCCGCCCTGGCCCGCTGGCTGCCCAGCATATCGCCCATCGTTTCGCCCATCGTTTCGCCTGTTTCGCCGGCCAGCACACCGGCCAGCGTCGCCCATGCCGCCGGCAGCAGCGAACTGGCGCGGGTTGTCGGACTGGACAGCAATTTCGGCCTGCAAGCCGTGCGCGGCCGGATGGACAGCTATCTGCGGCTGCTCGGCAAATTCACCGAAAACCACAGCGACGACTTTTTACGCATCCGCAGCAACCTCGCCGCCGGCAACCGTGACGAGGCCCGCCGCCTGGCCCATTCGCTGAAAGGCGTCTCCGCCACGCTGGGCGCCACGCACATCTACCAGACCTCGATGGAACTCGAAATGGCGATCAAGGAAGGGCGGCCGATGGCCGTCGTCGAGCCGCTCGTCGCCGCCACCGAGCAAGCCTACGCCTCGTTGCGCGAACAGCTGGCCACCTTCGCCCAGCCGACGCACGCCGGGGACGATGCCGGCGACGCGGCAGCAACCAGGGCCCTGGTCGAACGACTCCGGCACGACCTGCAGCAGGGTGAAATGAGCGTCCAGGACATCGTTCGCCAGCAGGCCCAAACGCTCATGGCCGTGCTCGGCAAGGATTTCTCGAGGTTCGAGGAAAGCGTCGCCTCGTTCGACTTCGAAGGGGCGCTGGCCAGCCTCGACAGGGCGGCCCCGGCCGAGAAGCCTTAAGCCTCGCCGGCCAGCCAGCGGCTGGCCCCCAGCCCGGCCGCCCGGCCGCTGGCCAGACAGGCGGTGAGCAGGTAGCCGCCGGTCGGCGCCTCCCAGTCGAGCATTTCGCCGGCGCAGAAAAGGCCGGGCTGCCGGCGCACCATGAGGTTGTCGTCGAGGCCCTCGAAAGTCACGCCGCCGGCCGTGCTGATCGCTTCGTCAAGCGGCCGGGTAGCCGTCACCGCCAGCGGCAAGGCCTTGATCGCGGCAGCCAGACGGCTCGGCACGTTAAGCATCTCCGGCGAACAGAATTCGCGCAGCAAGCCGGCCTTGACGCCTTCGATGCCGGCATGCCGACGCAGGTGGTTGGCCAGCGAATCGCGGCCGCGCGGTCGGGCCAGGTCGGCGGTGAGCTTTTCCAGGCTGCGCCCGGGCGCCAGGTCAAGATGCAGCACGGCGCTGCCGTCACGAGCCAGCGCATCGCGCAGCGGGGCCGAAACGGCGTAGATCAGGCCGCCTTCGATGCCGGTTGCGGTGATGTTGAATTCGCCCTTTTTTTCCGGTTGACCGTAGCAATGGGCGGTGACGGCCTTGACCGGGGCGCCGGCGAAGCGCTCGCTGAAATACGCGCTCCACGCCACGTCGAAACCGCAGTTAGCCGGCTTGAGCGGGGCCACCGCCATGCCGCGGTCGACCAGCGTCGGCACCCAGGCGCCGTCCGAACCGAGCTTGGCCCAGCTGCCGCCGCCGAGGGCCAGAATGACCGCATCGGCCTCGATCGCGATTTCGCCGGCCGGCGTCGCGAAACGCAGGCGGCCATCGGCCGCCCAGCCCAGCCAGCGATGGCGCACATGAAACGCCACGCCCTGCCCGCGCAGGCGATGCAGCCAGGCGCGGAGCAGCGGGGCGGCTTTCATGTCGGTCGGAAAGACCCGACCCGAGGTGCCGACGAAGGTGGCGATGCCGAGACCGTGTATCCATTCGCGCAATTGCGTCGGGCCGAAGGCGTCGAGCAGCGGGGCGATGTGCCCCGCCCGTTCGCCGTAGCGCCCGATGAAATCGACCAGCGGCTCGGAGTGCGTGATGTTCATGCCGCCCTTGCCGGCCATCAAAAACTTGCGGCCGACCGAGGGCATGGCTTCGAAAATATCGACTTTTTTCGGGTTGACCGCAGGATTAGCCGCCGCCAGCATTTCGGCCGCCATGAGGCCAGCCGGGCCGCCGCCGATGATGGCGACGCGCCGGGTCATTGGTCGTCCGCGGTGGATTCCGGCGGGTCGCCAGCCGGGTCGCGCAGTTCGCTCGGCAGCTCTTCCTCGTCGAGCGGGACGACCGTCACCGCGACATCCGGCTCGGTGCCGCCGCCGCCGAGAATGATGCCGCGCAGCGGCGAGATGTCGGAGAAGTCGCGGCCGAAAGCCAGCGTGATGTGCTCGGTATTGGGCAGCAGATTATTGGTCGGATCGAAATCCACCCAGTCGTTTTCACCGTCCGGGGCATAGACGGAAACCCAGGCGTGCGAGGCGTCGGCGCCGATCAGCCGCGGCTTGCCAGGAGGCGGACGGGTCAGCAGGTAGCCGCTGACATAGCGGGCTGACAAGCCGAGCGCGCGCAGGCAGGCGATCATCAAATGGGCGAAATCTTGGCAGACGCCGCGCTTGTTTTCGAGCACCTCGAGGACCGGCGTGGACACCGTGGTCGCCTCCGGGTCGAAGGTGAATTCGCGGAAAATCTTGGCCATCAGGGCCTGCGCGCCAACCAGCACCGGGGTGTCGGGCGGGAAGCAGTCGGCGGCGTAATCGGCCAGCTCGTGCTTGACGCGGACGTGCGGGCTTTCGAAAAGGAAGCGCGTCGCATCGAGATCGGCCGGCACCGGATCGGTCGAGTCGTAGGCCAGGCGGTCGCGCAGTTCCTCCCAGGGCAGCGAGGCCTCGAGATTCTTGGGCTGGTGGGGCATGACGGCCACGGTCATGACCGAGCGGATGAGCAGGGCGTCGTGCGGGGCGTGGAAGGCCATCCAGGTCACCGGATTGCCGAAAACGTCCTGGCCGTCGCGTCGCCAGGTCGGCACCGGCTCGATGTCGATGCGCTGCTCCTCGACCTGCTGCCATTCGAGGATGCGCGGCGACAGGTGCAACTGCTGCTGCGACAGCGAAACGTTGCTGCCGTAGTCGTAGCGGGTTTCGTGCAGGACGCGGTAACGGACGGGTTGCATGCTCAGACCGCCATCGTCTGCCGGCTGACATCGCCGACATGGGTGAAATAGCGCATGCCGAGCGCCTCGGAAAGCTGGGTAGCGGCGCTATCGAGGCCGTGCAGGAGATCGGCCAGCGCTTCGCAGTGCGAGTAGTCGCGGGCGCTGTCGAACTGGACATTTTCCAGGCGGCGCAGGTCGAAGGCCTGCAGGTCGGCCAGCGCGGTCGACAGGCCGGCGCCGAAATCGTCGCCGAGTTCGCGCTTCATGCGCTCCAGGTAGTTGCCGAGGACGGTCGCCTGGAAGATCACGCCGTGCGGGTTGCTCTCGTCGAAAACGAGCAGGTCGACGACCGGCAACAGCTCCGGCTGACGCGAGTAGCGCGAGCGGTAGGTGATGATCGAGTCGGACAGTTCGAGCAGCCATTCGAGCGAGCCCTGGCTGCGCGCCGCCGGCATGCGCAGGAAATGAGCCAGCGTCAGGGCCAGGAAGGAAAGCCGTTCGAGCCGGCGACCGATGAACAGGAAACGCCAGCCATCGTCGCGCGTCATGTTGTCCATGGCGAAACCGGTCAGCGACGACGAAACGCCGAGCACGCGATCAAGGAAGGCGATCGCTTCGGTCAGCGTCGGATGCGTCTTGAGCGCCGCCTGCTGGTCGCGCTGCAGACGGTTGAGCGAGTGCCAGTGGTCGAGCGAAAGGCGTTCGCGGACATGCGTCGCCGACCACATCAGCGAACGGATGTTGCAGGCCAGGCTACCCGGCTGTTCGGGGTCGTAGATCGCCTCGAGCAACTCGTGCTCGCCGCCCTCCTTGACCTCGGTATCCTCTTCCGGCTTGGGCAGCACGCCGAGCCGGCGGGCCAGTTCCATGACCGCGATGACCACCGGCGTCTTCTGCCCGCCGCCGACGACGACGCGCGACAGGGCGACGCGCAACATGCGCGCGCTGTCGTCGAAGCGCTCCGAATAACGGCCGAGCCAGAACAGGTTTTCAACGACGCGCGAGGTCAGGTTCGACCCCGCCCGCACCAGGTCGCGCACGCCGACCGATGGCTTGAGCAGCGAAAACTGGCTGACCGGGCCGCTGGTCATCACCCAGGCATCCTTCGAGGCGCCGCCGCGCTGCATCGAGATGATGCGCGTGCCGGCCGCCGTCGTCACCCGGGCCAGACCGCCCGGCATCACCGAATAACCGTCCGGCGTCGTCACCGCGTAGGCACGCAGTCCGACCGGCCGGGCGAGCAGGCGGCGTTCGTGCGAGCGACTCCAGGTCGGCGCCTGCGACAGGTTGACCATTTCCTGGGCGACGTAGGCGTGCGGCCGTGCTTCGATGCGGCGCAGCATTTCGGCCCGCGCTTCGCCCTTGAGTTCGTTGCCGAAAACCGGCTCCATGTTCTGCGTCGGGTAGGCCGGCTTGATGACCAGATCGTCGAAGTTTTCCTTGACGTAGTCGAGCGCCGGCTTCTCGCCGCACCACCAGGTCGCGACCGAGGGCATGGCCAGCTTTTCGCCGAGCAGATGGCGGCAGATGGCGGGCAGGAAGCCCATCAGGGCGCCGGACGCGAGCAGGCCGCTGCCCAGCGCATTGGCGATGACAACGCGGCCGGCACGGGCGACATTGAGCAGGCCGGGAATGCCGAGCGCCGACTCGCCGCGCAGTTCGAGCGGGTCGCAATAAGCGTCGTCCTGGCGGCGCAGGATGACATGCACGCGCTTCAAACCGCGCAGGGTTTTCAGATAAACCGTCTCGCCGCGCACCGTCAGGTCCTGCCCCTCGACCAGCGGGAAGCCCAGGTAGCGCGCCAGGTAGGCGTGTTCGAAATAGGTTTCGTTGTACGGCCCGGGCGTCAGCAGGACCATGTGCGGCTGTTCGTCGCCTTCGACCGGAGCGAGCGCGGTCAGGCCGTCGAGCTGGTCGCGGAAGAAGTCGGCGACGTGCTGGATGCGCAGGTCACGGAACATTTCCGGGAAAACGCGCGAGACGATGAGCCGGTTTTCCAGCGCATAACCCGCCCCCGACGGCGCCTGCGTGCGGTCGGCGATGACCCACCAGCGGCCGTTCGGCGAACGCGCCAGGTCGACCGCGTAATGGTGCAGCCAGATGCCGCCCGGCGGCTTGACGCCGCGACACGGCCACAGGTAGCCGTGCTGGCCATAGACCAGGGCCGGCGGCAAAAGGCCTTCGGAAAGCAAGGTCTGCTCGCCGTAGAGGTCGTCGAGGATGGCGTTGAGCAAGGTGGCGCGCTGAGCCACCGCGGCCGACAGCTCGGCCCACTCGTCGGGCGGAATGATGAGCGGCAGCGGATCGAGCGCCCACGGCCGGTCGGCGCCATTCGGATCGGCGTAGACGTTGTAGGTGACGCCGTTTTCCTGGATCCGCTGCTCGGAAAAATCGAGACGGCGACGCATCTCCTCCGGCGTCACCGCATCGAGATGGTCGAGGAACTGCTTCCAGTGCGGGCGCACGGAGCCGTCCGCGGCCAGCATTTCATCGTAGCGGCGAGGGCTGTGGGGGTAGATTGCGAGGAGGGTGCGCGCCATTTATTTGTTTTCTAGCGAAAACAGGCCGTTTCCGGCCTGTTTCCACGGTCAACCCGAATTTTTGATTAAAACCGCCGCAAGTCTAGCGTAAACGGGTGCTCGGCGCTGATCGCCGGCGCCTCGACCTGCAGCTTGCCCGGCGTGTGGCCAAAGCGGAAGAAGCGCGCCAGACGACGACTTTCGGCCTCGAAGGCATTGACCGGGAAGGTGTCGAAACTGCGCCCGCCCGGATGCGCCACGTGGTACTGGCAACCGCCCAGCGAACGCTGCATCCAGGTATCGACGATGTCGAAGACCAGCGGCGCATGGACGCCGATGGTCGGATGCAGGCAGGACGCCGGCTGCCAGGCGCGGTAGCGCACGCCGGCAACGAATTCGCCGTTGATGCCGGTGTTCTGCAGCGGCACCGGAACGCCGTTGCAGGTCAGCACGTAGCGGTCGGGCGCCATGCCCTTGATGCGCACCTGGACGCGCTCGACCGAGGAATCGACGTAGCGCACCGTGGTCCCGGCACCGCCCTCCTCGCCCATGACGTGCCAGGGTTCGAGGGCGTGGCGCAACTCGAATTCCATGCCCTTGACGGCGAAATCGCCGTATTTCGGGAAGCGGAATTCGAAGTGCGGGGCGAACCATTCAGCCTTGAAGGCAAAGCCGGCTTCGGCCATTTCCTGCATGACGTCCTTGAAATCCTGCTCGGCGTAGAAGGGCAGCATGAAGCGGTCGTGCAGCTCGGTGCCCCAACGGGCCAGACGGGCCGGCTCGTAGGGCGTTTCCCAGAAGCGGGCGATCATGGCCCGGAGCAGCAGTTGCTGGGCGAGCGACATGCGCGCGTGCGGCGGCATTTCGAAGGCGCGCAGTTCGAGCAGGCCAAGGCGGCCGGTCGGGCCGTCCGGCGAGTAGAGCTTGTCGATGCAGAACTCGGAACGGTGCGTATTGCCAGTCACATCGGTGAGCAGATTGCGCAGGATGCGGTCGATGAGCCAGGGCGGGACGACACCGCCCGGCTGCGGAATCTGCTTGAAGGCGATTTCGAGCTCGTAGAGGCTGTCGTTACGCGCTTCATCGACACGCGGCGCCTGGCTGGTCGGGCCGATGAACAGCCCGGAGAACAGGTAGGACAGGCTCGGGTGGTTGTGCCAGTAGGCGACCAGGCTCTTGAGCAGATCCGGCCGACGGAGGAAGGGCGAATCGTTCGGCGTCGCACCGCCAAGGACGAAGTGATTGCCGCCGCCGGTCCCGGTGTGGCGACCGTCGACCATGAACTTTTCGGTGGTCAGACGCGAGTAGTGGGCCGCCTCGTAGAGGTGGGTGGTCTGGTCGACGAGTTGATCCCAGCTGCGCGCCGGATGGACATTGACCTCGATGACACCGGGATCGGGGGTAACGCTAAAATGGGTCAGGCGCGGGTCGGACGGCGGCGTATAGCCTTCCATGATGACCGGCATTTTCATTTCTTCGGCCGTTGCTTCCACGGCGGCGACGATTTCGAGATAGTCGTCGAGCTTTTCGGTCGGCGGCATGAAGACGTAAAGGCGGCCGTTGCGCGGCTCGGCACACATGGCCAGACGGGTGATCCAGCCAGCCGATTCCTTGAAACGCGGCATCGTTTCGGTCGGCTTTTCCCATGGGCGGACCTTGCCGTCGCCGGTCGCCGAGGCGGCGGCACCGGCGGCGCCAGCGCCTGAACTGCCGGGGCGGCTTTGCATCTGCGGCTCGCGGGCGCCGGTTTCACCGCTCACGCGGTTACGCAGGGCGGCGTAGCTGGCCAGCGGATCGGTGGCCATTTCGGCATCGGGCACATTGACGTAAGGGTAGTCGCTGGTTTCCGTCCATGGTTGCGAGTCGTAGGGCAGGCGATAGCCCATGGCCGAATCGCCGGGGAACAGGTAGCAGCGCTCGGCGCGCAGGAACCACGGGCCGGTCTGCCACTGGTTCCAGACATTTTTCATGATCGGCAGAACGTGGCCGATGGTGTGGGTCAAGCCTTGCGTGAACACCTTCATGAGGCGTTCGCGCTCCATGGCGTCGTCGACGCGCGAATCGAAGGGATCGACGTTGCCCGGCAGGCGGCGCTCGCGCCACATGTAGTAATAAACATCCTCGAAGGCCGGGAAGACGTAGTCGGAGGTCATGCCGAGGCGTTCGGCGACGCGCTTGAGGAAACGCTGGGCGTGTTCGGCCGTGGCGCCGTAATCGACGCTTTCGTTGGCATACAGCTCGGGGGCATTCCAGATCGGCTCGCCATCCTTGCGCCAGAAGCAGTTCAGGCTCCAGCGCGGGAGCTGTTCGCCGGGGTACCACTTGCCCTGACCGAAGTGCATGAGGCCGTTCGGGGCGTATTTTTCGCGCAGGCGATGGAAGAGGTCGGCCGCGAAAATCCGCTTCGTCGGGCCGAGGGCGGTGGTGTTCCATTCGGCGCCATCCGGGTCGTCGACCGCAACGAAGGTCGGCTCGCCGCCTTGCGTCAGGCGCACGTCGAGTTTGCCCAGCGTGTCGTCGATCTGATGGCCGAGGCCTTCGATTTCGGCCCACTGCTCGTCGGAATAGGGCTTGGTGACGCGCGGCGCTTCCCAGATGCGGGTGACTTGCATGTGGTGCGAGAACTCGGTTTCGCACTCGTCGAGGCCGCCGGTGACCGGCGCGGCGGAACCGGGTTCCGGCGTGCAGGCGAGCGGGATGTGGCCTTCGCCGGCGAACAGGCCGGAGGTCGGGTCGAGGCCGATCCAGCCGGCGCCCGGCAGATAGACTTCGGCCCAGGCATGCAGGTCGGTGAAGTCCGCTTCGGGGCCGGACGGGCCATCCAAGGACTTCACGTCGGCGGTCAGCTGGATCAGGTAGCCGGAGACAAAACGGGCAGCCAGGCCGAGGTGGCGCAGCACCTGGACGAGCAGCCAGGCCGAGTCGCGGCAGGAGCCGGTACGCTTGGTCAGCGTCTCTTCCGGGGTCTGGACGCCCGGTTCCATGCGGATGGTGTAGCCGATGGCCTTTTGCAGGTTGGCGTTGAGGGCAACGAGGAAATCGACGCTGCGCAGCGGCTCGCGCGAGATGCAGGCCAAGTACTTTTTGAGCTCGGGCGTTTCCGGCAGCTTGTGCAGGTAAGGCGTCAGTTCGTGGCGTTCCCAGGCCTCGTAGGCGAAAGGAATCTTCTCGGCGTGATCTTCGAGGAAGAAGTCGAAGGGATTGATGACCGACATTTCGGCCACCATGTCGACCTCGATGCTGAATTCGCGGGTTTTTTCCGGGAAGACCAGGCGGGCCAGGTAGTTGCCCTGCGGATCCTGCTGCCAATTCACGAAATGCTTGTCCGGACCGATCTTCAGCGAGTAGGACAGGATGCGCGTCCGCGAATGCGGGCAGGGGCGCAGGCGGACGACCTGCGGCCCGAGATTGATCAGGCGATCGTAGCTATAACGGGTAACGTGATTCAGCGCGACATGGATCGACACGAGCTTGCTCCAGACAGAATGATTGCAAGCTTAAAAGCAAGACGCGAACCAGCTTGCAAGTCATTGTTTTTCAGTAATCCCGATCTTCGCACGCACCTCGTGAAAGCCTGATGACGCGAGGTGCGCGCCAAAGTGGTGCGTAAACCTTGAAGCCCCTTTTGCCCGGCGCTCAGGGCAATTTGACGAAGCCCTGCTCGTCGAGCCCGATGAAGGGGTTGAAGCAGACCTCCCACAAAAAGCCGTCGGGGTCGGCAAAGTAGCCGCGAAAGCCGCCCCAGAAAACCTTGTCGGCCGGCCGCACCAGTGTTGCGCCAGCGGCCACCGCCTCGTCCAGCGTGGCAATCACCGCCGCTTCGGAGGGCACGTTGTGGGCCAGGGTAAAGCCGGGAAAACCGCTACCGGCCGACGGCACCGCCGCATCCTCGGCCAGGGCCTCGCGCTGGAACAGGCCGAAGGCCACCGAGCCGGCCTGGAAGAAAGCTATCGCCTCCTGGCTGGCCGACGATTCCCGCCAGCCGAGGGCCTTGTAGAAAGCCCGGCTACGGGCCAGGTCGGCGACGCCGAGGGTGATGAAGCTGATCGTCTGGTTCATGGCTTTGGCATTGGCGGAGGGCGGACGTTCATCATAAACACATCGATTTCAATTTTCGCCATTTTCCCCGGTTGACCGTAGCAATCGCTTGCCGGAAGAAACACGCCCCCGGCCGGGTGCCGGCGTAAAATGGTCGTTGCCACCAAGCCCAATGGAGCGCGCCATGCTGCAAGCCATTCTCGACAATTACCTGCTGCTCGCGGCCCTCGTCCTGCTTTTCCTGATCCTCGTCCCGACGCTGGTTTTACGCGGTCGTGGCATCCGGGAACCGGGACGCCCGGATCGACGCAGCCAGCCAAGACCGGGTACCGACCGCCGGGCCTGAACGGCATCGGCCGGCCGCGCCGGCGTTACTTTCCGCTGTCGGCCTGGGCTGATTGCCCGGGGTTTTCGCCGCCCGACTCGGCCGCCGCATAGTCGACCTGGCGCGGCAAAATCACCGTAAAACGCGTGCCCTTGCCGACTTCGCTGCTTACTTCGATGCGGCCCTGGTGTTTCTTGACGATGCCGTAGGACAGCGAAAGCCCGAGCCCGGTGCCCTTGCCGACCGGCTTGGTGGTAAAGAAGGGCTCGAAGATGCGGCTGAGGTTTTCCGGCGGTATGCCACGCCCGCTGTCTTCGATTTCGACGCGCACCTCGGCCTCGCTGCTCGTCGTCCGGATGCTGATCTGGCCACGCTCTTCGATGGCATGCGAGGCATTGACCAGAAGATTCATGAAAACCTGGTTGAGCTGCGACGGTGCACACATGATTTCGGGAATGGCGGCGTATTCCTTGACCACCTTGGCCTTGTACTTGAGTTCGTTCCAGACCACGTTGAGCGTGCTGTCCAGCCCCATTTCGAGGTTGGCCAGGACGAATTCCGTACTGCTGACATGGGAGAAATTCTTGAGGTCGCGGACGATGTCCTGAACACGCTGGACGCCGTCGTTGGTTTCGGTCAGCAGGATGTCGAGATCCTGTTGCAGGTAGTCGAGATCGATATCCTTCTTCAACTGGCTGACGCTGGCCTGGGAGGCTTCGCCGAGTTCGTGCTCGATTTCGGCGTAGGCCTTGAGCACGGTGCCGAGGTCGGCGATGTAGCGTTGCAGCGTACCGAGGTTGGATTTGACGAAGCCGACCGGATTGTTGATCTCGTGCGCCACGCCGGCCGCCAGCTGGCCGATGGAGGCCATTTTTTCGGACTGGATCAACTGGCTCTGCGCTTCTTCGAGGCGGGCGATCAGCGCCGCCTGCTGTTCGCGCTCGGCCTGCAGATCGCGGTTGGCCGACTGCAGTTCGGCGGTGCGCTGCTCGACGCGCCGCTCGAGTTCGTCGCGGGATTCGCGCAGGGCGTCTTCGGCGGCAACCCGGCGGGTCACGTCGGCAAAGCTGAAAACGCGGCCGACGATGTGTTCGCCGAGGTATTGCGGCCGCGACTTGCATTCGAAGACCCGGCCATCGGCCAGGTTGAAATGCTCGTCGCTCGCCTCGCTGTCCACAATGGCGCTCAGCCTTTCGCGGCAGGCCGCCTGCTCCTTGACGAGGCTCGAGACATGGTCGATGACGGCGTCGTCCTTGTGCTGTTCGAGCAGTTCATCGGGAATCGCCCACATCGCCGAGAACATGCGGTTCATGCTGACGATACGGCCATGCCAGTCGATGGCCAGGATGCCGTTGCCGGTGGCTTCGAGCGTCGCCCGCAGGCGGGACAGCGTCTGCTCGAGCTGCTCTTCGGTCTTGCGTTCCTGGCGGATGTCGCGGGCCTGGACGAGGAGATAGGTTTTGTCCTCATGGCGAATCAGCGAGATCGATTTCGACACCTCGATGAGTTCGCCGTCGGCCCCGCAGTACAGCCCTTCCTGCCATTCGATTTCGGTGAAGGTGCCGGCGGCGACCTCTTCCCAGTAAAAAACGTCCGGCAGCGAACTTTCGATATCGACGATCTTGTGCGACAGCAGTTCGTCCACCGTGTAACCGAGCACCTGTCCGGCCTGACGATTGGCCCGGACGATCTGCAAGCCGTCGGTATCGACGAGCAGGATCATGCTGGCGCTGTGATCGAGCATTTTTTGCTCGAGAGAGATCATTTCCTGGTCCCGTCCTGCCCCTGGCTGGCGTCGAAGTAGTAGCTGACGCGTTTGCGGGGGCTCAGGTAGTTGTAGATGTGGCGCGGCACCAGGGCCGGCTTGATCGCCTTGGCGATATTGAGGTCGGAATCCTGCGACAGGTCGATCAGGATCGCCTCGTCGCGCGGCACCGATTCGTCGTAGACGACGAGGATGGGCTTCATCGGCTGGCTGGTATTGACCGTTGCCACCATGGCCATGGCGCCGTTGGACAGCTGGACGACGGTGCCCGGCGGATAGACGCCGAGCCGGCGGATGAGCAGTTGCAGCAGCCGCGGGTCGAACTTGCCGCGCAATTTGGCGAACATCAGCGACAAGGCTTCGTGCGGCATCAGGGCGTTGGCGATGTTGACCGGATTGCACAGCTCGTCGTAGTAGTTGGCCAGCCCGACGATGCGCGCCAGCAGGTTGATGCCGTCGCCCTTGAGGCGCTGTGGATAGCCCGAGCCGTCGAACATTTCGTGATGCTGGTGAATGATGGCGAGCACCGCCGGCGAGAACCCGAGACGCTTGCCCAGCGTCACGCCGTAGTCGCAATGCTGCTCGTAGAGATGCTGCTCGGCCTGCGTCAAAGGCTCGACCTTGAGCAGGATGCGGCTGGGAATTTCGGCCCGCCCGAGGTCGTGGAACATGGCCCCCATGCCGAGTGCGGTGACCGCCTCCTGCGGCACGCCGAGGTCGCGGGCAAGCATCAGCGAGAGCATGGTGACGTTGAGCGAGTGAAAGTACAGCTCCTCGCCGCCGGTCATGTCGCCCATGACGTGTATGGCCAGCTCCGGCGCGCTGAGGATCGATTCGGAAATCTGGCTGACCAGTTGATTGGCAGCTTGCACCGTTTCGGCCGGCTTGGTCAGGATGTTTTTCTCGACCTCGCGGATGGTGCTGGCGGTCACGATGAAGGCGTTTTCGATGCGCGCCGCCGCTGCCCGCTGCTGCTGAATGCGCTCGACCATGGCCTTCTTGGCGGCCAGCGCCTGGGCGATGACCGGGCTGAGTTCTTCCCTCGCCGGCTGTTCGGCCGGCGCCACCGCGTCCGGGGCTTCCCGGTCGCTCAGGTCGGGGCTGTAGCGCACGCGCTTGAGGCCCAGGCCGCGGATGGTCCGGATCTGCTCCTCGTTCTTGATCTTGAAATGGCTGAGGGCAAACGGATGCTCGAACCAGCGCAGATCGAGATAGACGTAGAGCCCTATCCGAAGGTCGCTGACATCAATGGTGGGATCGCTGTTCACGTTTTTCGCTGGCGGGTGGCTGACAGGCGCGGGATGACCCTGGCCATTCTATCCCTGTCCGGCGTCGGGCCGGCAAGCCGACGACGATGGCATTGATCGACGATCCCACGGTCAACCATGAAAAATGGCCAAAATTGAAATCGCCGCGGGCGCTCAGCGCGGGCCGCCGTAGTCGTCGGCCAACTGATCGTAGTGGGCGTGCGCCTCGGTTTCCAGGAGGGCGGCGGCATGCCATTCGCGCATGGCCGGGTGGGCCAGCACGGCGTCGCGGTAGGCGGCGGCGAGCGGCGGCAGCGGCACGTTGTAGACGTTGAAGCGGCAGACGATGGGCGCGTACATGGCATCGGCCACCGAAAAATCGCCGAACAGCCAGGGGCCGTCGCCAGTGGCGAACCGGCTGCGCGCCTCGCTCCAGATTTCGACGACGCGGTCGATGTCGCGCTGGACCTCCGGCGTCGCCGGCTTGCCCTTGAGTTTGAACTTGAGGTTCATCGGCATGGCCGTGCGCAATTTGGCGAAGCCGGCGTGCATTTCGGCCGAAATGCTGCGCGCCCTGGCCCGCGCCCGGGCGTCGGCCGGCCACATCTGCGGATGGCGCTCGGCCAGCGTTTCGGCGATGGCGATGCTTTCCCAGACCTGGAAACCGTCCTCATGCAGACAGGGCACGCGGGCATTGCCGGCCAGCGGCTTGAGCGCCGCGTTGTAGTCGCGCCCGGCCACCGACACCATGTGCTCGGTGAAAGGGATGGCGAAATGCTTCATCAACAGCCACGGCCGCAAGGACCACGACGAGTAGTTTTTGTTGCCGATGTAGAGATCGAACATGGCGCGCTCCCGGGTTGTCACTGTCGGCGCCAACTTTACCGTAAATCGACCCAGGCGCGGCGGAGAGGGTTTGCTACGGTCAACCGGAAAAATCGGCCAATTTTGAAGTCGCCCCGGGCCGTACCGGCGAACCCACCATGCCGCGCACTCCCCGTATAATTCGCGCTCCCGGGCGCCGCCCCGCTTTTGATCGCCAGCCATGTCCCAGCTTTTCAATTTTCGCGTTTTTTTCCTGTTGACCGTAGCAATGCTGGCCGGCTGCGGCGAGGTCGAGGACACGCGGCCGGGGCAGCCGGTCAAGCACCGTCAGGTCGCCTTCAAGGAAATCGTCAAGACTTTCGAGCCGATGGGCGTGATGCTGCGCAAGGAGGAATACAACGCCGACAAATTCCTGACCATGGCCGAAGCCCTGCTCGCCAAACGCGATGGTCCGTGGGCCCATTTCGGCGCCGACACCAACTACCCGCCGACCAAGGCGACGGCCGAGGTGTGGTCGCAGCCGGAGGCTTTCGAGAAGGACAAAACTGCCTTCATCGCCGCCACCGACGCCCTGCTCGCCGCCGCCCAAAGCAAGGACAAGGCGCAGGTCGAGAAGGCCTACGACGCCGTGCACGACGCCTGCAAGACCTGCCACAAGCAGTTCAAGGAACGCTGAGATTTCCGGAATACGCGCATGTTGAGACTGACTGAACTGAAGCTGCCGCTCGACCACGCCGCCGATGCCTTGCGCCCGGCCCTGTGCCAGCGGCTGGGCATCGCCGATGGCGAGCTGATCGATTTCACGATTTTCAAGCGCAGCTACGATGCGCGCAAAAAATCGGCGATCACGCTGATCTACACGCTGGATTTCAATGTCCGCGACGAGCCGGCGCTGCTCAACAAACTGGCCGATGACCGCAACGTCGCCCCCCGGCCGGACACGCAATACAAGTTCGTCACCCAGGCGCCGGCCGAGCTGCCGAGCCGCCCGGTCATCATCGGCACCGGCCCCTGCGGCCTGCTCGCCGGGCTGATCCTCGCCCAGATGGGTTTCAAACCGATCATCCTCGAACGCGGCAAGGCCGTGCGCGAACGGACGAAAGACACCTGGGGCCTGTGGCGCAACAACAAGCTCAACCCGGAATCGAACGTCCAGTTCGGCGAAGGCGGCGCCGGCACTTTCTCGGATGGCAAGCTCTACAGCCAGATCAAGGACCCGCAGCACCACGGCCGCAAGGTGCTTGAAGAGTTCGTCAAGGCCGGCGCGCCGGACGAGATCATGTACGTCAGCAAGCCGCACATCGGCACCTTCCGGCTGGTCAAGATGGTCGAGAACATCCGCGCCACGATCACCGACCTGGGCGGCGAAATCCGCTTCGGCAGCAAGGTCGAGCGGCTGGTCATCGAGGACCATCAAGTGCGCGGCGTGGTCATGGCTGACGGCACGACCATCGCCACCGACCACGTCGTCCTCGCCGTCGGCCACAGCGCCCGCGACACCTTCCAGACGCTGCATGAACAAGGCGTGTACATCGAAGCCAAGCCCTTCTCCATCGGCTTCCGCATCGAACACCCGCAGGCGATGATCGACAAGGCGCGTTTCGGCCCCAATGCCGGCAACGAAATCCTCGGCGCCGCCGACTACAAGCTGGTGCACCACTGCGGCAACGGCCGCGCCGCCTACAGCTTCTGCATGTGCCCGGGCGGCCAGGTCGTCGCCGCCACCTCGGAAGAAGGCCGCGTCGTGACCAACGGCATGAGCCAGTATTCGCGCGCCGAACGCAACGCCAACGCGGCGCTCGTCGTTGAAGTGAAGCCGGAAGATTTCCCCGGCGACTACAAGACCAATCCGCTGGCCGGCATCGAGTACCAGCGCCAATGGGAATCGGCCGCCTTCGTCGCCGGCGGCAGCAACTACGCCGCCCCGGCCCAGCGCGTCGGTGATTTCCTCGCCGGCCGGCCGTCCACTGCTTTGGGCGAAGTCGATCCGTCCTACCAGCCCGGCGTGCATATGACCGACCTGGCCAGTTGCGCCCCGGCTTACGTCATCGACGCGCTGCGCGAAGCCATCCCGGCCTTCGACAAGCAGATTCGCGGTTTCGCCATGGCCGACGCCATCCTGACCGGCGTCGAGACGCGCACCTCGTCCCCGATCCGCATCAAACGCGGTGCCGACTACCAGAGCATCAACACCCGCGGCCTCTACCCGGCCGGCGAAGGGGCTGGCTACGCTGGCGGCATCCTGTCGGCCGGCGTCGATGGCATCAAGGTTGCCGAGGCGGTGGCCATTTCAATAGCCGAACAAGGCTGATCAGGAAGCGCTACCCGACGGCCACAGCCGCCGGACATGGCGGCCCAGTTTTTCGCGGAAAGCCGGGCTGTGCAGGCAAAAGCCGCCGACCAGCCCGACCACTGAGCCGAGCACGGTGTCGACCAGACGCGCTTCAAGAATGACGTTCGGCGTGTCGTGGCCAAGCTGGGCGGCATCGGCCAGCAGGATGGTGAGCGGCGTGATGAAGACCACCGCCAGGCCGTAATGGCGGACGACCAAGGTTTCGATGATGAAGGCCAGGGCCATCATCATGAGCGAAACGCTCCACTTGTCGAGCGGCAGCATGAGCAAGCCCCATGCGACGACCAGGCCGATGGCGGTGCCGATGATGCGGTGCGCCTGCTTGCTCCAGACGGCGCGCAGCGAAGCGCCCTGAATCACGGCGAGGCAACTGACCGGCACCCAATACGGACGATCCAGCGCAAAGAGTTGGGCGAGCACGAGCGAAATGCCGACGAACACGCCGATCACCAGCGAATCGAAAACGACAAAATCGACGTTGAGCGGCGGTAGCGGCGGGACCGGTTGCGCCGGTGCCAGGCGCAGCGCATAAAGGCTGTAGAGAAATCCGATCAGGCAGGCAAGCAGGCTGCCCATGGTGAGCAAGCCGACGAAGGTCGGGATCTGCAGGAACTCGACCGGCGAATAGGCCCCGATGGCTGCCGCCATGACAAAAAACAGGCTGCCCGGCGGGGCCACCATGAAATAGCGGCAGAGCATCGACACCGCGATGGTGATGAAGGTCAGCACTGGCACGAAGAGCAGCGGCATGAAGTGGGTCATCACCCCGAGGATGTAGCAGGCGCACAGGCCGAAGGCCGAGGCCATGAGCGCCACCAGGCGGTGCGCCAGCGGCGTGGCCGGCAGGTAAAGAAAGGCCAGCCCGCCCATCGACGAGATCAGGCCGTAATCGAGGTGATCGAACCAGGCGCCGACGAGCAGCGGCAGGCCGATGGCGAGCGCGCCGCAGAACGGCATCGGCCAGCGCCGGTCGCTGGGGTTCAGCCTGGCCAGATGGTGCACTTCGCTACGCAGCCGGGCCCGAAATTTCTCCCATTCTCGCCAGTCCATTCAGGCAAACTGCCCGGCGACCCAACCCGACGACCACGCCCACTGGAAGTTGTAGCCGCCCAGCCAGCCAGTCACATCGACCACCTCGCCGATGAAATACAGGCCCGGCGCCGCCTTGGCTTCCATGGTTTTCGACGACAGCGCATCGGTCGACACGCCGCCCAGCGTCACTTCCGCCTTGGCAAAACCGAGCGTGCCGGCCGGCATGAGCGGCCAGGCGTTGAGCTTGCCGGCGATCAACTCGAGATCGCGGCGACCGAGTTCGCCAATCGGCCGCGTCACCAGTTTTTCGCCGCCGAGCAGCGCACACCATTCGTGGGCGAAGCGCCGGGGCAGACGTTCGGCCAGCAAATTGGGCAGATGGATTCGGCCCTGCCGGTGCTCTTCGAGCCAGGCGCCGGCATCGAGGCCGGGCAGCAGGTCGATCTCGACGGGCTGCTTCTTGCCGCTGCGGTATTCCTGCATCTGCCAGTAGCTCGAAATCTGCAGGATGGCCGGGCCGGACAGGCCGCGGTGGGTGATCAGCACATTTTCGCGGAACTGCGCGCCGTCAAATTGGGCCACCGCGTCGAGCGTAGCACCGGCCAGCGGCTTGATCGGCTCGAGCACCTCGGGCGCCAGGGCCAGCGGCACGAGGGCCGGCTTGGGGGCGACGACGGGAATGCCGAACTGCTCGGCCAGCCGATAGCCGAACGGGCTGGCGCCGATTTTCGGGATGGCCAGACCACCCGTGGCGGCGACTAGCGACTGGCAGGAAAATCGGCCATTTTCCGTGTCGACCGTGTAACGTCTGGCGGTTTCGCCCGGATGGCGCTCGATGTGCTGCACGGCACAAGGAAAGGCCCATTGCACGCCGGCGTCGTCGCAGGCATCGCGCAACATGTCGATGATCTGCTCGGCCGATTCGTCGCAGAAAAGCTGGCCGTGTTCGCGCTCGTGATAGGCGATGCGGCGCTTGTCCATCATGGCGATGAAATCGAACTGCGAGAAACGCGCCAGGGCCGAGCGGCAGAAATGCGGGTTCTGCGACAGGTAGTTGTCGGCGCTGACCGTGCGGTTGGTGAAATTGCAGCGCCCGCCCCCTGAAATGCGGATGCGTTCGCCAAGGGTCTCGGCGTGATCGACGATCAGTACCCGCCGGCCGCGCGCCCCGGCCTGGGCCGCACACATCATGCCGGCCGCGCCGGCGCCAATGACGATGATGTCGAAATGCATGGGGTCCGATCAGAAAAAATAGCTTGCGCAGAAACGGGGCGGATTCTATCACCGCGGCAAGACCGACCGTCCGGGTCCATCCGGGCCGTCGAACCGAAGCGAAAACCACACTGCGGAAAGTTATTTGTCGTAAACGCAACAAGCCAAAAAAATATTCCTAATGCATAATGCATGAGTGCCGAATTGGCCAATACATTGTTTCTGGATGTGCACGAAATCGCGATGGCTGAGTGCTTTTCAGGCTTTACCCCCGAGCAGTTGCCGCAGTTGATATCGCCTTTATGCAATATGTTTGAAACAGATGTTTGGCACACTGGCTAGAAACGTTTGACCAGGGCCATACCAACAACATTGCTGCAGTGCAGCATTTTGTCAAAAACATTGTTACAATGCGCAGGCACCAATCATTTACTTACCCAAATCAAGGAGCTTCCGATGTCCATCAATCCTGAGCAATTCGCCGCCGCCAACAAAGCCGCTGTCGATTCCCTGTTGTCCGTTGCCAACACCGCCCTGGCCTCTGCTGAACGCATCGCCAGCCTGAATCTTGAAACCGCCCGTTCCGTGCTGGAAGACTCCGTCTCCAACGCCAAGGCCATCATGGGCGCCAAGGATCCGCAGGAAGCCCTGTCCATCCAGGCTTCCCTGGCCCAGCCGAGCGTCGAGAAGGCTGTTGCCTACTCCAAGTCGGTTTACGAAATTTCCGCCGAGACCCAGGAACAACTGACCAAGATGGTTGAAGCCCAGTTCGGCGACTTCCAGAAGAATGTTGCTTCCATGCTCGAAAAGGCTGCCAAGTCTGCTCCGGCT
>PHCH01000012.1 GCA_002840785.1 Betaproteobacteria bacterium HGW-Betaproteobacteria-4
GTAGGATCAGCCGTTTCTTTACTGGGCGGTTCAGGCCCGGGTCACCTTGACGGCGCACTTCTTGTAATCCGTTTCCTTGGAAATCGGGCAGGTCGCGTCCAGGGTCAGTTTGTTGACCAGGCGACCGGCGTCGAAGAACGGAATGAAGATGAGGCCACGCGGTGGCTTGTTGCGGCCGCGGGTTTCGACGCGCAGCTGGATTTCGCCGCGCCGCGAGGCCACCTTGACCACCATGCCGCGCTGCATGCCGCGCGCCTTGGCATCGTCCGGGTGCATGAAGACGACAGCGTCCGGGAAGGCCTTGTACAGCTCGGGAACGCGACGCGTCATGGTGCCGGTATGCCAGTGTTCGAGGACCCGACCGGTGGACAGCCAGAGGTCGAATTCCTTGTCCGGCGACTCGGCAGGCGGCTGGTAAGGCAGCGCGAAGATAACCGCCTTGCCGTCCTTGTGCCCGTAGAACTTAACGCCCTCGCCCTTCTTGACGTAGGAATCGTAGCCTTCACGGAAGCGCCACAGGGTTTCCTTGCCGCCGACGACCGGCCAGCGCAGGCCGCGGGCCTGATGGTAGGCATCGAACGTAGCCAGGTCGTGACCGTGGCCGCGGCCGAAGGAGGCATATTCTTCAAACAGGCCCTTCTGAACGTAGAAACCGAAGTGCTTGGACTCGTCATTGTCGAAGCCATCGGCGGTTTCATTCAGCTTGTACTTGTTGACCACGCCATTGGCGTAAAGCACGTCGAACAGCGTCTTGCCTTTCAGCTTCGGCGCCTTGGCGACCAGATCGGCCGGCCAGACTTCCTCGACCTTGAACCGCTTGGCGAATTCCATGACCTGCCAGAGATCGGAGCGAGCTTCGCCCGGCGCCTTGACCTGCTGGCGCCAGAACTGGGTACGCCGCTCGGCATTGCCGTAGGCGCCTTCCTTCTCGACCCACATGGCGGTCGGCAGGATGAGGTCGGCGGCCATCGCCGAGACCGTCGGGTAGGGGTCGGAAACGACGATGAAGTTTTCCGGCCGGCGCCAGCCCGGGTAGAGCTCTTCGTTGATGTTCGGACCGGCCTGCATGTTGTTGTTGCACTGCTGCCAGTAGAAATTGACCTTGCCATCCTTGAGGGCGCGGGCCATGGCCACGGCATGGAAGCCGACCTTGTCGGGAATGGTCCCTTCCGGCAGGCCCCACAACTCTTCACTGTGTTTGCGATGCGCCGGGTTGGTGACGACCATGTCGGCCGGCAGGCGGTGGGCAAAGGTGCCGACTTCGCGCGCGGTACCGCAGGCGGAGGGTTGGCCGGTCAGCGAGAACGGGCTGTTGCCCGGCTCGGAAATCTTGCCGGTCAGCAGGTGGATGTTGTAGACGAGGTTGTTGGCCCAGGTACCGCGCGTATGCTGGTTGAAACCCATGGTCCAGAACGAGGTCACCTTGATCTTCGGATCGGCATAGAGTTGGGCCAGCGCGTTCAGATCCTTGACTGCGACGCCGGACAACTTCGACACCTTCTCGGCGGTGTATTCCGAAACGAACTTCTTGTACTCGTCGAAAGTAATTGGATCGGACTTGCCGGTATTGCCTTTCGGCTTGCCATCGGCACCGGGATAACCGTTGCTCGTCGCATCCTTTTCCAGCGCATGGGTCGGGCGCAGGCCGTAGCCGATGTCGGTGGCGCTCTTCTTGAAGTTCACGTTCCTGTCGATGAAGGCCTGGTTTACATTGCCGTTCTGGATGATGTAGTTGGCGATGAAATTCAGGATCGCCAGGTCGGTCTGCGGCGTGAAGATCATCGGGATGTCGGCCAGCTCGTAGGAGCGGTGCTCGAAGGTCGACAACACGGCAACCTTGACGCCCTTGTTCGACAGCTTGCGGTCGGTGATGCGCGTCCACAGGATCGGGTGCATCTCGGCCATATTCGAGCCCCACAACACGAAGGCGTCGGCATGCTCAATATCGTCGTAGCAGCCCATCGGCTCGTCGATGCCGAAGGTACGCATGAAGCCGGCAACGGCCGAAGCCATGCAGTGACGTGCATTGGGATCGAGGTTGTTGGTGCGGAAACCGGCTTTCATGAGCTTGGCGGCGGCGTAGCCTTCCCACACCGTCCACTGGCCCGAGCCGAACATGGCCAGGCCGTTCGGCCCCTTGGCCTTGAGCGTCGCCTTGGCCTTCTCTTCCATGATGTCGAAGGCCTGCTTCCACGAGATCGGCGCAAACTCGCCGTTCTTGTCGTACTTGCCGTCGGTCATGCGCAACAACGGCGTCTTCAGGCGATCGGCGCCGTACATGATCTTGGACAGGAAATAGCCCTTGATGCAGTTCAGGCCACGATTGACCGGGGCATCCGGGTCACCCTGGGTGGCCACGACGCGGCCCTCCTGCGTGCCCACCAGCACCCCGCAACCGGTGCCGCAGAAACGGCAGGCCGCCTTGTCCCAGCGGATCTTTTCGGCCCCCTGGGCGACGGCCGCACCGGGCGCCGACAACCCTGCCGCTGACATGGCCGCCGCTGCCGCGTTGGCCTTGATGAAATCGCGTCGATTAAGCTTCACGCCTTTACCTCCTCGGTATCTACAGATTCTTCGTCGCTGTATTGATAGACCATGGCCACCGATGCGACGCCGGGTACACCATGCAGGGCCACATATTTATCGGCAGCCGAATTGATGTTGTCATCCTCCAGAGTGACGACCACCTTACCCTCCGGACTCCGGGCGTGAATTTCCACCCCGGGCATCAAGAGCAAGGCTTCGCACGCCTCATAAAGGCACTCCGGAGCGACGTACACAATTGCGCTGGAAATATTCATCCGGCCGGTCTCCTCAAGCTTCGACGGCCCAATGCCGCCTCGGAATGCACTGTTCCCGATACGGCTGAGTATTTACTTGATGTGTATCAATTTCATTCGGTCGGAGGGTCGTTACTAGTCCCAATGGCAAGCGTCGACTAGTACTTTTTAACTAGTAATTGCCGCATCAACCGTGAATAGCTACAGCCTATGGCCAACATTTGACCAATCAATTGGATTGATCAATGAAGCATCCCTAAGATGGCGTTGTGTTCAATTTCACACACCCACTCAGGAGAAAACAAATGTCGCTTATCAACACCCAGGTTCAACCGTTCAAGGCCCAGGCTTTCCACAATGGCGAGTTCATCGAAGTCACCGAAGCCAGCCTCAAGGGCAAGTGGTCTGTCGTGATCTTCATGCCGGCTGCCTTCACCTTCAACTGCCCGACCGAAATCGAAGATGCCGCCAACAACTACGGCGAATTCCAGAAGGCCGGCGCCGAGGTGTACATCGTCACCACCGACACCCATTTCTCGCACAAGGTCTGGCACGAAACCTCGCCGGCCGTCGGCAAGGCCCAGTTCCCGCTGATCGGCGACCCGACCCACCAGCTGACCCGCGCCTTCGACGTGCATATCGATGCCGAAGGTCTGGCCCTGCGCGGCACCTTCGTGATCAATCCGGATGGCGTCATCAAGACCGTTGAAATCCACTCCAACGAAATTGCCCGCGACGTCTCCGAAACCGTGCGCAAGCTGAAGGCCGCTCAATACACCGCCGCCCACCCGGGTGAAGTCTGCCCGGCCAAGTGGAAGGAAGGCGAGAAGACCCTGGCGCCGTCGCTGGATCTGGTTGGCAAGATCTAATTAGTCGCTAGTCCCTGGTTACTAGTTGTTGGCAAATGCTTGCTCGCAGCTAGTAACCAGCCGCTTACCCCATTTGGATTTCAGCGCTTTTTTCCGGTTGACCGTAGCAATCGCAAAAAACCAGTGAAATTCAGCACAAGGGAGAACAACATGCTCGACAGCAACATCAAAGCCCAACTCGCCGCCTACCTCGAAAAACTGCAACGTCCGATTGAACTCGTCGCCTCGCTCGACGACAGCGCCAAAGCCGAGGAAATGCGCGGCCTGCTCATCGACATCGCCGAACTCTCGCCCAAGGTCAGCCTGCGCGAAAACGGCAGCGCCGCCTTGCGCCCGTCCTTCGCCATCGGCCTGCCCGGCGAAACGCCGCGCATCACTTTCGCCGGCATCCCGATGGGCCACGAATTCACCTCGCTCGTCCTCGCCCTGCTGCAGACCGGCGGCCATCCGCCCAAGGTCGAACAGGCCGTCATTGACCAGATCAAAGCCCTGCCCGGCACCTTCAATTTCGAAACCTACATCTCGCTGACCTGCCACAACTGTCCGGACGTCGTGCAGGCGCTCAACCTGATGGCCGTCCTCAACCCCGGCGTGACGAGCACGATGATCGACGGCGCCATGTTCCAGGACGTAGTTAACGAACGTCAGATCATGGCCGTGCCGACCACCTACCTGAACGGTGCCGAATTCGGTGCCGGCCGCATGCTCATCGAGGAAATCCTCGCCAAGGTCGACACCGGCGCCGCCGCTCGCGCCGCCGAGGCCCTCGGCCAGAAGGAAGCCTTCGACGTCCTCGTCGTCGGCGGCGGCCCAGCCGGCGCTGCGGCAGCGGTGTACGCCGCCCGCAAAGGCATCCGCACCGGCATCCTGGCCGAGCGTTTCGGCGGGCAGGTCATGGACACCCTGGGCATCGAGAACTTCATCTCGGTCAGCCACACCGAAGGGCCGAAGCTCGTCGCCGCGCTCGAACAGCACGTCAAGGACTACGCCGTCGATGTCATGAACCTGCAACGCGCCAACAAACTCGTTCCGGCCAGCGAAAATGGCGGCCTGGTCGGCCTCGAAATTGAAAACGGGGCAAAGCTGCAGGCCAGGACGGTCATCCTCTCAACCGGCGCCCGCTGGCGTGAAATGAACGTGCCCGGCGAGCAGGAATACAAGGCCAAGGGCGTCTGCTTCTGCCCGCACTGCGACGGCCCGCTGTTCAAGGGCAAGCGCGTCGCCGTCATCGGCGGCGGCAACTCCGGCGTCGAAGCGGCCATCGATCTGGCCGGCATCGTCGCCCATGTCACCCTGCTCGAATTCGCCGACACCCTGCGCGCCGACGCCGTCCTGCAGAACAAGCTGTACAGCCTGCCCAACGTCACGGTCATCAAATCGGCGCAGACCACCGAAGTCACCGGCGACGGCCAGAAGGTGAACGGCATCACGTTCAAGGATCGCGTGACGGAAGAGATCAAGCACGTCGAACTCGAAGGCATCTTCGTCCAGATCGGCCTGCTGCCCAACACCGACTGGCTCAAGGGCACGCTCAACCTGAGCCGCTTCGGCGAAATCGAAATCGACGCCAAGGGCCAGACCAGCCAGCCCGGCGTCTTCGCTGCCGGCGACTGCACCACCGTGCCCTACAAGCAGATCATCATCGCCATGGGCGCCGGCGCCACCGCCTCGCTCAGCGCCTTCGATCACCTGATCCGCAGCTCGGCGCCTGCCTGATCGATCCGATCAGCCGTCCTTTTCACGAGCCAATGCACCACAACCGTGCATTGGCTCGTGCAGCGCTGTCGACAACCCGACACGCCCAGGCACCGTCAAATCAGAATGCGTGGATTCGCCGCCCCACCCGAAAGACTGGCATAACGCGACGGCAAATCGCCCGGCAGGCAAAAGCCGAACAGCCACTCCTCTGCATCCTGCAACGAAGCGCCCGTCGACAGCACATATTCCGAAACGCCGGCAAAGGCGGCCAGCCGCATCCAGAACATGGCCTCTTCGGTCAGATTGGCGCTGGCATTAAATGAGTTCGGGAAATCATGCATGATGCACCTCGCTTTGGAAAAAACGACACCACGAGGTAGCTCTAGCAATATTCGACCCAGAATCGCCGGCCGAAAAAAGAAAAACCCGCTGACGAATCAGCGGGTTTTTGCATTTCTGGTGGGATGGGCGGAACACAACTACACCAATGAAACCCTTACCAGACATAAGAAAAACAAAGTTGTAATTTACTTGTTACCCGTCGTTTTACCCGTTTTTAAAAGGGCTGGGCAATCGCTCACTCGAAAAAACATCTCTGCACGACCACCTTGCAACCAATTCAGAACAAGAAAAAATTTGTCACCGACAAAGTTACCGTCAATCCCAAAAGCTTCAGCGCCTCATCTGAAGAGAGCCAAGGCGTTCTAACGCCTCTCGGGTTAAGTATACATGCGGGATGTGTTCCTTACAAAGCAATCAATCCCTAGCTGGAAAGGATCTCTAATTTAGGAAGACCATTCACGATCTTCATCGTTTCCAGACTGACCGTCACAACACGCATGAACAACTCCAGCGGATAACGCGGGTTGTTCATAGTCTCAATTGCCCAATCGTTGGCATCATTGACGATACCGCTGTCCTTATCAATTTTTACGCACTGGCGTTCAACCACCCAGTCCAGCGCAGGTTTGCCATTGACCACGTACTCATAGGCCTCCAGCGGGATACCTGTTAGGGTGATCTTGTCGTTGTAGTGCAGCATGGAGAGGTCTTTATCCTTACCCTTCTTGCCGTACTTCATCTTCTCGACGCGGTAGTCTGCATCGGTCAGTTTGCCTGCAGTATCGATCTTGAGCGGATACTGCTCTACGGTTTCGTAGTTTAGGTGCAGATCAGCCAGCTTGCGCCCAGCCTGGGAGAGCGCCCAGAAACCGGCGGCGGTCTTGATGCGCGGGATGTGCGGCAACTCCTTGCCCAGGTTGTCAGCGAAGCGCTCGCGGTAGTCAGGCGAGTGCAGCAGGCCATAAACATAGTAGAAGATGTCCTCCTTGCTTATGGTCTCGTTAGGATAAGCGGAACAAAAGTGCACTAACCCTTCTGAAGTGATGGCATCACGGCGCCTGGATTCTGAGGTTGCAGGCGGCTGCCCTGTTTCGTCGAAGAGCGCGGATTGCTTGGAACTCACTCCTGCTAACTCGGATTCTGGGGCGTCATAGAGGTAGAGAGGGAAGTATTGCGAGCCAACCATGTCCACCGCGTGTAGGCTGGCGACGTGGTCGCTGATGAAGACCGAGTACGCACTTCGGGAAGCTGAGGCCGATACGCCGATGATGATGTTCTGCGAACTGGCATCAGGGAAAAGGCGCGGCATCTGCAGAACCATCTCGTTGAGGTTCCTGTTGAAGTACAGCCACTGCTTGTTGAAGGGGCGATATAGGCCCGGCACTAGGCATTTCGCGTCAAAGGCGAAACGCTTGCCCTTGGCCAGGTCCTGCTTCAAGCCCCGCGTCCAGGCGATCCGTCGTCCGTCTGTGTTGATGAAGCCCTCAAGCACCGCCTCACGCTGCTTCTTGTCGAGGCCGGGATGTGCATGGCCCAGACGATCGGCTTCCGCGTTGTAGAAGGCGATCATCTGGGCCATGTTTTCGGCTACCCCGCCCTTGGATGCGTTGTAGCACCACGCATCGCGGTTCGTGACCACTCCCAGGGAAAAGCTCTCGAAAAGCTTGGGGCCGCCCCCCTTCTTGTCGCCCAAAGCTATGTGGTCGGCGAAGCTTTCATCTCGCTGCCTCAGCCAGTCGCCGTATATATCCGGAGTGATTCGCTGCCAGCCCCCGGCAGCCGCAATGCCGGCGATGCTCGACAAGGCTTGAATCTTCGCGAGCTTCTCGTCGCGGCGGAGGTAGTCGCCGATGTCGTGAAAATAGATTTGACCTGTCTCGTTAGAGTCAGGGTTTTTAACCAGTAAGGAAATCGCAATGGGCGCAAGGCTGCCGCCCCTGCCGCCATGGGCGGCAAACAACGGGTGGCCTTCCCTTCTGCAGCGCTCGCCAGACGTGCGACCGTTCCCTCTCAGGTGAAAGACGTAGATGCTGCTGAACTCGTCCGCCAAACAGCGGCGTAGCCCGTCGAATGTTCCGGTGTCTAGAAAACTGGCGTTGGTCACAAAGCCAATGACTCCGCTGGAGCCGACGCGATTGCTAGCCCAGCGAATCGCTCGAACATAGCTGTCGTACAGCCCTTTGGACAGAGCTGCATTTGACCGGGCAACATAGGTCGCCTCGATCTGGTTGTCCAGGTGTGGATAGGCGACGTTCTGGTTGTTGTCGTTCTGGCTGCCCTGACCGATGGAATAAGGCGGGTTGCCGATGACGACGCGGATGTCTAGCTCCTTCTGCCGCTTGCGTCGCGCGCTGTTGTCCACCAACAGCACATCGACTAGGTCTTCTTTCTCGTACATCTGGAAGGTGTCGGTCAAGCAGATGCCCTCGAATGGCTGGTAGCTGCCGCCGACGATACCGTGGTAGACCGCCTCGATGTTGATTGCAGCGATGTAGTAAGCCAGCAGTACCAGCTCGTTGGCGTGAATCTCTTGTTTGTACTTGTCCGGCAGGTGCTCGGGCGCGATCAGGCCGCTCTGCAGCAGCCTAGTGATGAAGGTGCCGGTGCCAGTAAAGGGGTCGATGATGTGCACGCCCTTGCTGCCCAGCGTCTTCCCGAACTCGGTCTCCAAGATGTGGGCGACGCTGTGGATGATGAAGTCCACGACTTCCACCGGCGTGTAGACGATGCCCAGCCGCTGTGTCATTTTCGGGAAGGCATTTTGGAAGAACTTGTCGTACAACTCCACCACGATCTTTTGCTTGCCAGTGGCGTTCTCGATGCCTTCAGCACGCAGTTTTACGCTGTCGTAAAAGGACTGGAGGGTGTTGGTTTCTTTGCTCAGGTGATGCTCTTGCAGCACATCCAGAACCGCTTGCATGGCCTGTGACATGGGGTTGTGCTGAGCGAAGCTGTAGCCCTCAAAAAGCGCGTCGAATACTGGCTTGGTGATCAGATGCTGCGCCAGCATTTCAATGATTTCGCCATCGGTAATGCTGTCGTTGAGGTCGTCACGAAGCTCATGAGCAAATGCGTTAAAGGCTTCTCGCTCTTTGGAGTTATCCTCGTTTTCCAAAATGCCGGTAATGCGATCAATGTGGGTACGTGCGATCTTGGCAATGTCGTTTGCCCAATCTTCCCAATGGTGGCGATTACCAACCTTCTGTACCAGCTTGGCGTAAATGGCACGCTCGATTTCGCCGATCTCGAATTCAAGGGTGTGCTGTACTGGCTTGGGTTGATCGCCGACCGTACCGATCGTGAAGCCACCTTGTCCGGTTTGTCCCTTGGTCTTGCCCTTGGCTTTATCCTGCTTCTTGGCAATCTTGTCGGTGATGGCAATGACTTCCATCTTGCTGGTGTCCCTGCCGATCAAGTCCAGCTTGTTCACCATCGCATCGAAGCGGTCATCGTGGGAACGTAAAGCCTGCAGAACCTGCCAGACCACCTTGTAGGTCTGATTGTCGTTCAGCGCCTCGTGAGGTTCGACGCCGACCGGAATAACGACTGGCAGGATCACATAGCCGCGTTTTTTGCCTGGTGCGTTTCGCATGACTCGACCAACCGACTGCACCACATCTACCTGCGAATTGCGAGGTGTCAGGAACAACACGGCATCCAGCGCTGGAACATCGACACCTTCAGACAAGCAGCGCACATTGGAGAGAATGCGGCAGGTATTGTCAGGCGCAGAGTCCTTGAGCCAGGCGAGTTTGGCTTCCTTCTCGCTGGCATTCATGCTGCCATCGACGTGCGCGGCTTCACAGTTGAGTCGAGCTACCTGCTCGAATTCTTCCTCTTCCTGGTAGGCCTCCACAACGGATTGGAACATTGAGGCGATTTGCTTCGAGCTAACCTTGTGCGTCTTGCCGGCCTTGGCAATTTCAATAACCTGACAGAAGGCTACGGCACGTTGCATGGCCTGACCATCTCCGACCAGATCATCAGCCAGACCTTGCTTAGATAGTGCTTTCCAACAGCCGACGATCTTGGCAGCGTCATCGACTTTGAGCTGGTTATCGGGATCTTTCAGCAGGTTCTGAATACGGCGGCTGACGTGTGCTTCTTCAACTGCCAGCACGATCACCTTGTAGTCGCAAAGTAGGCCACGGCGAACGGCTTCCGAGAAGGTGATAACAAAGAGTTCCTTGCCGTAGAGGGCTTCGTCATCCATGGAGCAAAGTGCGACGTTGTCCTTCTCCGCACTGGCCTTGGCACCTTCTCCGTAAATACGCGGGGTTGCCGTCATGTAGATCCGCTTGGCAGACCGGATATAAGCATTGTCATGCACGCGGACGAAAGCGCTTTCGTCTTCGCTGTCGAACGTGGCACCGGTGGTCCGGTGTGCTTCGTCGCAGATGATCAGATCGAAGCTGGCCAGGCCGTTTTCAAGTTGAGCACGGCTGATCACGTCGATGGAATGGTAGGTACTGAAGACCACACTCATGTGCTGATCATCATGACGCTTACTCATTTCAGTTGCCAGTCGCGACGGTTCGGTAGTGGCTGGATAACGCAACTCATGGGTGAAGGTTTGAACGGTGTCATCTTCCTTCTTGCGCTTCTTGCCGACATCGCTATCGGAGCAGACCGCAAAGCTATGCAGTGGTGTCCCGCTTTCTTGCGTCCATTCAGTCAGTGTTTGCGAGAGCAGATTGAGACTGGGAACAAGGAACAGCACACGCTTGCCTTTGCCTGCCAGGGTTTCAGCAATTTTCAAGGCGGTGAATGTCTTGCCGGTGCCGCAAGCCATGATGAGCTTGCCTCGATCAGCCGAAGACAGACCGGTTTGCGCTGCTGACAGAGCAGCCTGCTGATGCTCACGCAGTTGCTTCTTGCTCTTGAGTACCGGCGCGGCCTTCGGTGCGTAGCTGTTCCAGTCGATCTGACTGTTTTCCAGATCATGCAGATCAATCTTGCTTACTGGTGGTTGCTGGTCACGAAGCGCATCTTCGGCGTGCTCGCTCCAATGATTGGTCGTACTGACGATGATGCGATGCGAAAAGGGTTTCTTGCCTGATGCCGTGAAGAAGCTGTCGATGTCACCCTTTTGCAGCCGATAGTCTTCCGAGTACAACTTGCACTGGATAGCGTGGTATTCGCCGGTAGATGTTTGTGCGACCAGATCAATGCCGACATCACGACCATCGATTCCTTGCTGCTTCGCCCATTCGGAATATATCCAGACTTGAGCGTATAGATCCCGGTAGGTCGCTTCGTTCCGGAGGTAGCACAGCATCAGTTCTTCGAAGTAGGTGCCTTTCTCCCGCTCGGTGACAGATGCAGTGCGGAAAGAGTCGAGCAAACCTTTTAGCGAAGACATGGAAACCTCAATTACATAGCGCAGGGTAGATTAGCCGTGCAGCATACGTGAAGACAGGCAAAAATCCGAGTCTAGGAGGGCTTAGGGCGCAATGCTTCTGTTTATCGGCCGTAGCGGCCGTTGGCACTTGGCGCGCTATAAGTCGGCAATACGGCGATTAGGTGCTGTCACTTTCAAGTTGTTGATCGCCCTGCGACGCCTTGGATGACTTCTGTGAATTTGCCTGCGTAGCGGGATATCCTTGATGCTGCCGCAGACAGGACGCAAAAGCACAGATGACAGAATGCCTGGTTAACATTCCGGCAGCTCGGCTGGCATAGATTTCTCGTTAGCCCCGCGGCTTTGCGTCCCCGTTTTTCGGTGAGCATGCCAAATGAATAAAGCGATGTTGCTACAAAATTAGCGTGGTCACTTCCTCAGCCAAATGGTCGCCCCTTTTGGGGTATGATCAATTCGTAGGACTTTTGGCTCTTGGCGCTCGACGGACAAGTAATCAGCCACTGAGGTAGGACTCAGGATCAAATCCTTCTGATCTGGTGCCAATTTGAGTGCATCGACTTTCCGCAAATAGAAATCGACCGACTTGTTCTTCGCCTTCGGGACCAAGTTATGGGCTAGCGACAGGAAAAACTCAGCCGACAAATCCTCAGCAAGGACAGCTTCGCGCGCAGCGAATACGCTAGCCATTGCGGCAGACTCATGGTTGCGCAACTTTTGGGCGACTTCAATGGCCTTTTTATACAGCGCTACCGCGTAGTCAGCGCTGCCGTGCCGGAATTCCCATAGCCCAAGGTTGGCGATTGCGTGAAATGATCCTGACCGCGTTTCCTCTCCGATCGAAACCAGACGATCGCGAATTCTAAAGGGCTCATTTGGATTGGCGAAGTTGCCGGCACTCAGCTGAGTAAAGATTGCGTTGAGCTCGAGGCTCAGGTCGACATGTCCATCGAGCTGCTTGACCTTTGCGGTCATCTTCTGGGTTGTCTCGTAATCATCGGTTATAGAAGCGATAAAGGCGAGTTCAGAACATGGCCGGGCCGCAAAGGGCTCATCCTCAGCCCACTGAAGCACTGAATTTATGGCGCCAAGCAAATCGCCTTCAGTCATGCGCAAGCGGTATTCCGCTTCGTAGGCAGCATGATTCTCATTGACCAGAAGGCCGAGGTTCAGACCGTCCGGCAGATGACGATCTTCTTGAGCCCAGCATACTTGCGCCAGCGTATTCTCTGTTGGAACAACGAGGCCTTTCTGGACAAGTTTGCGTGCATTTTTACGTTGTCCCTCTTCCAATTCGAACATGGCGACGGCTGTAGCCAGTTCGGATATATGCACAGGTGCAAAACGTTCGAAACGGAGGATGTCTTTCGCTTGGCTCCAATATTTAGGGACTCGTCCGGCGACTTGGGCGCAGGCTAGTTCCGCAGCGATGAGCCACGGGTCATGGCGCGTTCTTGGGTGATTGGCGAGCAGCTTGTGTGCGGAGCGTGGGTCTTCCTGGTGAACCATAAACCGAGCTGCTGCCCGTAACAGCCATCGATGATCAGGCGCAAGTGAGAGTGCAGTTTGCATGCTGCGCAGAGCTCTTTCCCGATCGCCATGGCTTGCGTAATGTCGCGCTAAGTCAGACCACAGCATGGCGTTGCGAGGCTGCAAGCGCAACTGCGTGCGGATATGTTTGACCTGATGCTCTGGAATACTTTCGGTGATGGTGAAGTCAGACTCGCCAGTCAGTATTCGCTTTGCCAAGCTCAAAATCGACTTCGGGGCGTGTTCAGCATGCGCCACAAGGTAGTGGGCCGCCCGTTTGGCCTCCGGGTCATCATTCAGTAGGCGTGCCGATGACATGAGTTCGGCAGCAACGCCAACGGAAGGCTGAAGATCAAAATCAACAATCTTTTGCGTCAGGCTTGACCCGTCGTCGTGCTTCTCTCCCTTGCTTACGCTCAGGGATAAGAAATCGGCGTTCTTTGCTGCGAACTGCGAGGAACGCCAGCGCGGGAGAATACGCCGATTGAACTTTGTTTTCTGCAGACTCATTTATTGGCCTCGACCTCCGCATCTTTGGCCAAGCGATTAAAGCGAGAAACAAAGGTCTCGATCCCTATTGGACGTCCGGTTCTGGCGCGCGAGGATGGGTCACCGCGTTCAGTGTAATCGGGATTGCACGCATTAATGATGATCTCAGCTAGGCGATCCCGCGCCCAATCCGGAAAATCCTGGCTGATTTGTTCGACGTATTCGGTGAAGGTTGCCTGAAAAAGGGGGAGAGCTGTCTTGTAGTCGCATCGACCGTTACCGTTCCACCGTTTCGGCAAGACATCAGCCGGTAGCTTCTCGAGGTAATAGATGGTCGGTAGCACATTGGAAAACATGAACGCCGCGAGCGAACCGAGATGATAGAGATCCGCCGCTTCACATCGATCAACCCATTGTTCGGGTCGCACACCCAGGGCTTGCTCGGGGGGCGCATACAATGCATCACCAGGAATCGGCTGCCCTTCACGAATTCCGGCGCGATTCATGGTTGTTGAGCACCCAAAGTCAGCAATCTTGGCACCCTGCTTCCGCTCATCGAAAACTAACACGTTGGAAGGCTTCAAATCCTGATGTGCGATTGCCTGTCCATGTAACTGCTGGATACCGACTGCCACATCATGCAACACACTGAACCGCCAGACATCATCGATCTTGTTTGACCGCGAGGCGATTTTACGTAAGTCACCTTCAGCAATCTCAAACAGAATATAGGGCAATTCGAACATAGATCCGGCCGGGGGCGGCAAATCACCCTTTGCAATGACCTTGACGATTCTGTCGAGCTTGGCGTTATGGCAAATATCCAAAATGTCACATTCAAAGGTATGCCCGTGCGACACCAGTCTGAGACGCTCCATCAGGGGCAGATTGCCGTAAAGTTCAATCGCCTTTTGAACGTCGATGACTTTAAGAAACGCCTTCAATGGCCCCTTCTTCTTATCCGAATCCATCTTGTGGAGGTGTTCGACAAAGTACCCAACAGAGAAGAATCCCCCGCTCAGATCCTGGTTAGCACCATCGTCTGGCTTGTCGATCTTACTGACCACTTTCCATTCTTCAGCGATCACCTGGCCCAGCAAGTTTTCAGCGGGATTTGTCGATACCGGTGCGGCAGGAGCGGGGGTAGCTGGTGCGTTCATAGATGTCACATGGGAAAAGGTGGGTGTAATGATACGCCAGCAAAGCAACCTGCACCGGCGGAGGGGTAGTACACGAAGGATGCGATGTTGATAACAGAATCCAGCCAACGCACTAGCAGTCTTGAGCTTCGATTCTTATCCCGGGCGAGATGTCACCGAGCACCAGACCAATTTTGTTATTGCCGTTTTTGGTGCTCAACCGGATGAAGTCGTTTACACCAAGCATGATGCAGCCCTACGTACCGCGAGCGAACATGCCCGCGGTGCCCGGGCTAAAAGCTGGACAGATGGTTGGCGCTCACCAATCAGACATTTTTGATTACCTTCGCGTCTTTCCGGATGGCCGTACCGAAGGTAATGAGACGTCAAAACTGTTGAAGTAGTTGGTCAGACTGAAGCCTATTACTTAGTCAGTCTCAATGGAGCTGACTATCACTGTGCAACCGCTAACTTATCGGCAATCGGAGTATCGCCAAAATAGAAAACGGAGGCCTTAGCCTCCGATTGCTATCTGCGTCAGAAAAGACCGAATCAAGATTTGCGCCGACGAGCTACACCACTCAGCACAGCCAAACCAACAAGCATCATGGCGTAGGTTTCTGGCTCCGGAACCGGGGCAGTCAACTGACCGACGAGCTTCACCGAGTCAATCTCTTCCCATGTGGCGAGATCGTGATTGGTGTCGACGTATATTTTCAGACCAGCCGTCTGAAATGTCGTTGTTGCCCAAGATGCCGCGAAGTCTACCGGAGACCCAGGAGCGCTTGTGTCCACGCCTGACCAAACCTGGTGAAGAGCACCAGAGGTATCGATGGCATCAATCTGATACACGAAACCGTTTCCGTAGGTCTCACGAATAACGGCGCCGCTCGAATAAACGGGCGTCAAAAAACCCAAACTCAAGAATTCAAGCGAGCCATTGCTTGGTGCTGGTGCCCAGGCACTTGGAATGTCTCCGTAGCTGAATGTATCTGGAGCACCCAGAGCCTGGATTGCGCCCCATGAAGAACTTCCCCACTGAGAAGAAAAGCCAATTACAGAACTGGCGTATTCTTCATTCGCCATTGCAGAAGAAGAGCCCAGTGCAGCAAGCAGCACCGAGGCAAGCAAAGCAGACTTTACGAATCGCATCGAATACTCCCCAAGAATTTTTCCTATTCTGCTTGCATGCATATGCATATTGCAATAGCCCGTTCGGACCATACCCTCAACATTTTGCTGAAACACATCAATACCCAGGACATGGCCATCAACGCAAAATGGGTTACGATACCGTCGTGAAAAACCGTCCCCAACCCTTAGCTAGCGCGGGTTTCTCCTTGGTGGAGTTATCCATTGTCCTGGTCATTGTCAGCGCTCTGTTAACGATGCTCGTTTCCGGAATGTTGAACGTTGCGCGGAACTCAGCCGAGTCTGCAACCCGAAGCAGTCAAGGTGCAATTCGCGACACGTTAATTGGCTACCTACGGGCAAATGGCCGCCTCCCTTGTCCTGACATCGGACCGGATGGTGCTGCCGGCATTTCATCCGCTACGCTGCCAGATGGACTAGAAAATAGAAGCGTTGCCGGAAACGCGACCTCGCCCTGCAGTAGCGGGGCTGGGGTCCTTCCCTATGCGACTCTGGGACTCACACAAGAAGCTGCGTTGGATGGATGGGGCAACTACTTTACCTATGTTGTTTCGAACAACACAGCTCTGGTAGCCCCTCCTCGTGACTGGACGATTTCAACTGCCTTCAGATCAGGTAGCGTTGGGGCAATTGAGGTTATCAATGATGCCAACGTCGCTATTCAGGCTGCCGTTTTGATCATTTCGCATGGCGCTACTGCGGCAGGGGCATTTACTGTCAAGGGAACCCAAGGGGATACCTCGATCGCAGGTGCCAATGAGCAGGCGAATTACTCGGGGTGCCCAGTCGATGCAGGTTCCGGCCTGGCACGTTGTTTCAGCCGTGACCTTACAGATAACGCAGCCGCGGCTGGCGGACGTTTCGACGATATCGTAATGGCCGTCTCCGCCGACACCTTAAAAAACCCGCTGTTTACCCAGGGTGTTCGTCTGCCACCTGCCGCGGACTGGCAGAAGCAGTGCGCTGATCTTCGTGACCAATTAATCGCAAACGGTTTAGCTAATAGAGTGGGCATCACGCCGCTTGTGAGCTATGGCATAGCTCCGGCAGCCACAATCAATGCAAAGTTGATTGATCCATACTCTGCAAATCCACATTCATGTGTAATTCCCGTTGGCTCGCAGATTGTAGCCACCTCGACTGGGACGCTCTGTGCAGCCACGTCAATGGGCGTTGATGGTGCAGTAGGTGGCGGCGACGACTTGGTCTGCACTATAACTGCAGCCGAACTTCGATCTGTATTTGCAAAAACCGGCTTTTGAAGAAACTCGCGGACATGACAAGTCGACATCATGGTAGCCGGAATCGTCATCGCGGTTTCACCCTGGTTGAACTGACTATTGCCCTGGTAGTTATTGGCTTATTGGCGGCATCAATTTTTGTTGGTGGCTCTTCCTTGATTGATATGGCTGACAGAAAAGCCACGATCAAACAGCTGCTCGATCTACGCGCAGCCAGTGCGCAGTTTAAGGAACGCTATCGATTTGTGCCAGGCGACTTCCCGGTTGGGGTTGAAATCGCGACAGTCTCCGCTGTTTGCAGGATTGGCGGCAGTGGCGCCGGTAATGGGGATGGCTTAATTCAGCGTGCCGCCGCAGGGGCATCTGAAAGTACATGTGCAGTCGACCATCTGTATCAGTCTGGATTGCTGGCTAACCCCCTGCTTTCGACAAAGTACGGCGCGATAGACATCATGTCTCGCGCTGATGCCAGCGCTTATTTCACGGCCACAACGGGTGCTGCATCAACAAACAATGTTCGCGACACCATCAGAAATGTCATCGTGTTGGAGAATATTCCCTGCTCGTTGGCTCATGGCATCGACGAAGCGCTCGATGATGGCAATTTGGCCAATCCCAATGGAACTGTCGCAGGCTTTTCCGGGGTATGTGTCGGGTCAAGCATGGTTTGGCTGGCCGTTGGTCTCTAAAAGAGGACATTGAGCATGCTCAATCTGATCAAGTCACTGGTTGGACTTAACGCCGCGATGTCCAAGAAAATTCGCTCTGTTCAGGCCTGCGAAGAAGGCTTGGCCTTTTCCAATGCAAACGAATTCAAGAAAGCCTTTCCGCTGCTGCTTGAAGCATCTGAGCTTGGCAACGAGAAAGCAATGTCTGTGTTGGGAAGCATGTATTTGCTTGGACAGGGCACACCAGAGAACGGAGTTGAAGCAGTTCGCTGGTTAGAGAACTCGATCAAGATGGGATTTGACGATGCGATCTCTGTTCTTGGAATGGCCTATGTGACGGGTAAGGCAGGCGTAAAAATCGATATTGAAAAAGGGCGGGAGATGCTGATCCATGCTGCAGAAAGCGGCGACGAGCAGTCAGCCAGGATGCTGGGAATGATGGATCGACGCGAGGGGATGTTTCGGCATCTGAAAAAGAAGCGCTGAGTATCGGTTGTTCTGATTTATCGACATATCACTTTCAAATCGCGCGTTACCTATTGGGAGATTGTCGGGTGTTCGGCCTTATGTTGAGCTCAACATAAGGCCGAAATGTTACCTGTCACACCGGGTATGGGACGGTAGTCGGCCTTAGACGCCGTCCTCTTGAAGGGGTATCAATGACAGCTCTGTAATTGATACCCCGCGCCAAGTTTGTCGGACAATTCTGCTACAAAGCGATCACACTGCTCGATCACAAAGTGAGGAACCGTTTGAATCTTTTGAGCAGGCAGCTATGACTACCCGAAGAGAGACGCCACCGCAGATTGCAAAGCCGCTCGCCGCGGTACTCACCAGTACGTATGACCTTGCGATGACAGCACGCGAGGCTGTCGAGCATCGACTTGCGAGCATACCTAGACAGGAGGCTGAGGTTAAGGAATGGAAGGAGAATCTGACGACCATTGCCGCTACCCGCTATCCCGGGCACGATGTGTCATCGTATCCCGTACAGACTCGCATGCAGCGAGAGTTCGAGCAGTTGGACCGCTATCGCTCGGAGTTACCTGATCGCCTTAATAATTATTCCAAGGCGTTGCAGAAACTTGAGCGAACAACCGGCGAGGTGATTGAGGCAGCCAAACGGGTTTCAGCCGGTAATTGCGTGCCTTGGCCCAAACCACCGAAAGTGCTGCTCGCTGATCCATGGCCACGTGACTGGCCACCGCGCCCCATACTAGGTAAAGAGGGGCCAGCTGAAATGGCTTACGAATTTGAGGCCGAAGTATTGCCGCCACGGCGAATGCCCTCGCCCACTACGTTTACGCTACAAATTGCCGAGCACTCGCTAGAGCTGAATGCACGATATGAGGAGGGCGTAAGTTACTTCTCTGACGAGCTTTATTCCAGTATTAGAGGGGGCTCACGTTGGCCAGCCATAACAGAGGCTGTCCGCTGCGGCATACATTGGCCTCAGCTTGATTCCTATCTTGCCGAATGCAACCAGCCTTGGCTGCCCGAATTCTACGTAGGCGAGATGTTCGGGCTGCGCGGCATATTGGAACGCCGTGACCAACTTGCCGATTTCCTGGCGCAACTATCACCAGAAGCTGGTCGCTGGTACCTCTCGACGCAGCCTATGCGTAGTCGGGCAGGCAGCCTCGATAGCCTTGACTACATCGAAGAACTCATGGCAGTTGGCTTGGTGCGTTGGGGTCCTGAAATGCCGCCAGCTGAATTGCTCGGCGAGATTCCCTTTGGCGAAGTTAAGCTACTTTTCATGCTTGCCGGCTTATCACCACCAAGAGGCTTTGAGGCCGCAGTGGCAAGGTATGGCGAACTGGTCTCTGCACATGGACAAGAATTTCTGTGGCGTCGAATCCGTAGCTATATCGATCCCTCGGAGGTCGTTGAGGTGCGCGAAATCGATGGCTGGCACAGGGAGGAGCGCCTTGGGCCACGTGCGCGAGCCAATCTGATGGTTAGCACGCTGATACTGCTCAGCGACATAAATTCAGGCGCGCAGCAGGTGATTGACTGGAATGGCTGACACTCTACCTAAGTGATCCCGACAAGCCGACACACCGAAGACGGGCTGATGTAATTTCTGCGTTGGCTGTTGCCGTCAGTCAGGCGGCCAAGGCAACCGGCGTCAGATAAGGATTAAGCGCGCGAAAGGATGAGTCGGGAAGCCGCGCGCATAGGGCAGCCACAAGTGCCCAGAGGACGCGTAGGAGAGTGTCGCCAACCCGGTACCGTCCCGAATGCTAACGTCAGATGAACGCCCTTGTTATCGCTGTCGTTCTGCGTCAAACAATTTTTTCGCTCGAAAAACAGAATCTCAAACCAAAAAAAACAAACTCAATGAACGACAGGGGGCAATGCCCCCTGTCGAATTCATGTCAGTTACAGTTCCGAAGATCCTGCATTTGAAGCTCTGACTTTTTAGCCCAACCGACAAACCTCCCACTTTCGGCAACCTTCAATCCAACGTACTTGTCGGCTGACTGAGTAACGGTGTACCCAATGTATTCAGACACCGCACCTGCCTTGCTAGCACCGCTCTGATCGACATAGGCATTCACACCTGGCTTGGATGCAACCACGCACTGACCTGACCATTTATCCTGGACAGATGCAGGCGCAGCAACGGCTGCTGGCTTGCTGGTATTCATGTAAGCCAGCGTCAGTTTGGAAACATACGAGCTAAATTCAAAAGCTGTATCGTTCACGCATTTCCAGTTGGAACACGATGCTGCCTTGCGATCGATGTATTGTGCCTTGGCTTGTAGTTCAGCATTTTTCTCTTGCATGAACTTCGGGTTCTGCTTCAAGTTATTAATTTGACGGGCAGCTTCTTCGTAAATACTAAACGAGCAATTTTCACCGGTCCAGTTGCAAGCCTGGGCAACCGTGACGGATAACAGGCCACAGATGGCAGCTAACAGATTTTTCATGTTTACTCCTTGAGTTCGAATGCGCTGCACTCGGGGTTACTTCATGTATTTGACGGTAACGGTGCCTGCCAATTTGTTTTTGCCGATTTCGTAGTCTGGATTGATGGTGGCCAGGTTATGGGCGGCCATCCCGATACCTGCCATCCACGACAACGGCGCCGTTGGCGCGAGGAATGAGCCGAGCAAGGAACTGGCTCGATACTCTGTAAAGACGCGGCAACGCAAACCACCTTTCTCGATCCGCCCTTCGATTTTCTCGACGGTGGCACCGATATTGGAAACGGCTACAACCTGAAACGATTCGCGACGCATCACGAGCGTATCGAGCTTTTCAAGCGTTACTTCTTCTGCAGTGAATTTCTGAATGTCTATCGACATGATGATGTCCTTGAGGTTGTCTGTAACGGGTCCGATTAGATGATCCGATCACTGGGGCTGGATTTCTCTGGCCAGCCGCCCCTGATGCTTCATCCATTTCCCATAGGCTGAAACCGCGAGCACGGAAATGGCGCCAGCCACGAAGGTGATTGCGAACGAGGCCAGGGTTTCAAGAGGCGATTGGTTGTACATGAACTACCTTTCTGAAATTCAAGGCCCCGTCTCTAGCAAACATTGAGGGCACAAAATCGACAATTTGCAGATATCTAGGGCATTGGCATGAGCACGTTTGCATTTTTGCAAAATATCCCATATCGGGATATTTCTCAAGCGAGCATTACCGTGACGTCATGGTTAAGTCGCTTCACTCCCGTCAATACACGATATTTCGAGAATTGCTCACGCAAGCTCGTGAAGATGCGGGAATGACGCAAGTGCAAGTTGCAACCAAGCTCGGCAAGCCACAAAGCTACGTATCGAAATACGAGTCTGGTGATCGTCGATTGGACGTCACCGAGTTCGTCCAGATTGCCGATTTCCTGTCCCTGGATATCAGCGGCTTCCTAGATCAATACCGCGCGAAAGCAGGGACATTCAATTCGCCCATCTAAGGCTGCAAGGTCAAGCTGATTTCCTTGGCTGCCCAGCTCTTTCAAGCTTTTCAAGAAGTGACGACTCCTCCTGACAGACAGGGTTCCCGACTGCGTCTGTAGAGTCTGTTTTGCCCTCGGGAATAGCGTCGGGTCGAAAAAACGCCTCGACGACTGCGCCACTATCTTCCTCGCTGTCTTCGAAAGCACCATTGCCTAGACCTTGGCGGGCCACGTCATCCAGAGCCACCTGGTTGAATCCGGCCATCTGCCTGGCCTCATCCAGCCGTTTCGCCTCCGCCAGTGCCTCCTCGACAGACAGACCACTGCGCACGGTGATGTCCACGTAATAGATTGGGGTTCCGTGGCTCTGCCGCGTCGATTTACCGCGCAACCTAAGCTCCAGCGGCAAGCAGGACAGCCTGTCACCTGAAATGGCCTGGAAGTACTGCAGTCGCGCCGCCAGCGTACGAATGCTGTTGAACCCAGTCGTCCGAAAAACAAAACTGCCCAGTGGATCATCGTCAGCCAGCGCAACGTTCAAGCGGCCATATGGTTTGCAATTTCCGCCTTTTGCCAATGAACAGCCATCCGGCGAAGGACAAGGCAGGCTTTTGATCCCGTCTTCGCTCTGTCGTTTGGAGGTTTCACCATTTCCAACGCAAAGCGGCCTACCCGTATTGCGGTCGAATAGGCTGTACTCGGCCCGAAAGTTGAGATTTGGATCGTTGAACAACAGCCGGATCGGAATGCTGCGGATCTTGCCGCCCTGCTCCTTGCGCAGCCCTTCATCGAGTGGATGAACCAACCAGCCATCCTTGCTTTGCACCTGGCTGGTTATCGTGAACTGGTCATCCTTCTCCGGCAGGCGCTTGCCGGCTTTCTCGACGACCTTACCGATCGATATCCGGCCGAGAATTGGCGGGGTAATACTGAGGCCTTTCAACATATCAGTTGCTCCTGTAATAAATGACTGTTTCGGCCTTCCCCCATTTGGGAGAAGGCCTGGAACGCGTTGATGGGTGATGGCGATTTGCGTCAGACGACGAGGAAACGCCGGCTTCCCGGCTTTGTCTGGGCATAGTGCTTCTGGAAATCCGGGTGATCTTTCAGAAGCTGTGTCACATCGAGCACTACACTGTCTTTTGACTTCTTCCATGTAACGCTGCCAGTTTCGAAGTCAGCACGGCTGGCCTCGCCCATGGCTTGTTGCAGGGTTTGCTTCAATTGGGCTTCGAGCTTTTCCTGTTCGGCAATCGACTGACTCACGGCAATCAGATCGGCAAAACAGGCTGACAGATTGCGTTCATCCTTGAAGTCCAAGGTTTGGCCTTTGTCTTCTGGATAAAGGCAACGCAATGCGGTATCGGCCGAATCGGAACCATCGGCTGGTGGTGGCGTATCTGTCACGACGTATTGCCAAAACTGTCGTTCCAGCTCGATCAGCCGAGCGATTAGAGTGTCGTCACGTTCGATTCGGTGGATTTCGAGATGTTGTCCTCCCAGCAATACTGCTACATCGGCAGCCTGCTTGCCGGTGACTGCCAACTGGTGATGAACTTGGAGCTGCACATACTCGGGAACGCCTTCCTTCCAGAGACGTGCACCATTGATACCGGCGGTTTTGCATTCGAGTATCTGGACATCAGGGGCACCGGTCACTTCGCGATCGATGTTGGCAAGCATCCACGATAGGCTTGGATCAGGATGCTGCAGGACCGCGTTGATACGTCGGACTCGGTTGCCTGTGCGCCGGGTGTAATGGGCTGCCACGATTGGCTCAAGTATATTTCCCCAATACAGCGGGCTCTCTTCATCGTGCGGATCGGCCTTGGGCAATCCACCATCACGGCCCGTTTTAATGAGCCACAGTTCGAGTGGCGACTGATAGGGGTTCAGGCCAACAGCGGTAGCGGCATCCGAACTACCTATCCCTTGCTTCCGAACGGCCAGCCAATCTTCCCGTGGCAATTCCTTAGTTTTGACCAGCTTGAGTGCTGGACGATTCTTGATCGGACTGGCATTAGGTACGGCTTGTGGTTGCATGGTTGTACTCCTTCCAGAAATGCAAAATGCCCAGTCAGCCAAAAAGCTGAACTGGGCATTTGCGAGGGACGAATGATGAAACGGGGAGTCAGGCGACGAGCTGCAGAGCGGTATCGAGGGCGCGTTGCTTGATGACTGCCCCCTGACCAAACCATGCCGAGTCCATCCTGTACTCGGTGCTACGGGCCCGGCGTTCGTGATCCACATACTCAGTCACAGCGTTGAGTAACCCCCACGCGCTATTCTTTGCCGCTTCCAGCCCAGACCCCTTGCCTTGACCGTCGTAGAGTGCCTGGACGCGTTTCAAGGCGCGTTCGTTGGCCAGACCAGCCGATTCAACATTGCCGGGCTGGACATCGCACATTACCCGTAGGAAATAATTCATCGCTTCATGCGATTTCACCTTCCTTTCGGCCAGCGTCTTCATCCGATACATAAAACCGTCCCATTGCGAAACGGCAATACCGAGTTGCTGCTTGACCGCCTGCGGATCGAAGCGAGTGCTGTGCGGCACCTTGATCGCTTGCGTGGCGCCATTCACGGCGATGGAGAGTGTGTTGTTGCAAACGACGCGGATGGTGGTCGGTGTCGCTACTGTCGCCAAAGTACCGTCACAAGACGTGGCTAGTAAGAGGTACCCCTTGACTTGATCGTTGCCCTTGAGCGCTGTCGATTGACCGGTCTTGGCCAAGGCCCAGAATTTCTTGCCCCCTTTAAGCACGCCGGCCGTTTCCAGCTCGTAGCCGGAAACGTCGGTGAGATCACGGTAGAACTCCAGCACTTCACGCGGTTGCACTACCTGATACCGCTGCGAAACCACCGATAGGGCTTCCTTGGTGTCGGAACGATAGAGGACTTTCTGGTCTTCGAAGGAGTGAATGCTGCCGAGGCTACCGATGCTGTCTGCCATGAAGCGGACTGGGCTTTCCTTGATCTGCCAGTCCATGCCGGCTTCTCTGGCCCAGACTTCAATGGGTTGTTTTGCAGGGAGATGATTGCCGAGGCCATGCCAAGGTTCGGTGCCGACGTAGGCCATTTGTTGTACGAGATGTGCCATGGGAGTTCCTTTCGGGAATCAATAGGCGTGCCCAGACACCGCCAAACGACGGTGTCTTGGACACAAGGTGATGAGAAGTGAAAGCGGAAATAATGAGACAGAGAAGACCGTCCCAAACTGCGGGTGCTACTGCATAGCGAGAGCGAAGCCCATCGGAATGCGAGACATGCGAAGGAATTCGAAACGGATGAATGCGTCCAAGTGAAACCGGTCACGTACTGCTCGCGCTTCATCTCCTTCAAGATCAAGACCGCTGACTGCCTGGTAACAACGTACCAGTTGGGAGAGGTGAGCAAAGAAGACGTCGATGATTGGCAGATACTGCGTTTCGATGCTCGGCCAATCAGCCAGAGGGATCGTTATGCCGTACCCAAAGCCATGTACGTGATGCGCATAAACTGCATCTGGCATCTGATCATTCCCGCCCACGCGAAGCCAGGTAACGAATCGATCAGGGAATCTGTCGTCCGTATGCGACGGATCGAACTGACCAATGAAAAAAACACTGATCGCTTCGCTCTGCGAAGGCGCCAGCAAAAAGAGGTGTCGCCGCTCGGATAAGCAGAGGGAAACGGTATCGTCCTGACGGTGCATAGATAGCGCATGCGGCTTGGCCCATTCCTCTATCCTTGTGATGAGTATGTTGCGGTGATTGGCGATCTGACGCGAAGGGGTTTGGTTTGCCATGGGTTTCTCCTAGAGGTGGTAGTGCTCATGGCATTGGGCACCTCAGTAAAAATCACCAAGTCCGTCCCCCTATTAGTGGCGTCCTCCTAGTTCGCCTTGGCCTTGAGAATGGCTGAAACAGTGGCTGCAGGCGAGGCAACGGTGGTTGTCGAGAACACGGTCATCGACCAGTTCGCCTAGTTGGGCACCAGCCAGACCGCCGGCAGAGCCTCCGACAAGTGCTCCGATAAGTGCGCCTAGCAGCCCCCCGAGCACCATGCCAGGTGGTCCGGCAACGACACCAACCGTCATGCCAACTTCAGCCCCGGATAGACTGCTAGCGGCTCCGCCGACGCTTCCACCGAGCGTACCAATGAGACCACCAGCCTTTCTTGCAAGATTACGGGTTTCAACTCGCTCCGAATGGCAGCTTGGACATCTGTAAACCATACATTTCCCCTGTGAATAGTTAGAATCACGAAGAAAATTGCCATATACCACCTAAAATCCCTGCCAATACCCAGACACAAGGACTTGATAGGTGATTTTTGGCTAAGTTTTCCCCAATCTAAGGAAGTTATATGTGACTGAAGTAATCTTGAGTCCCGCTGAACGATGGTCTAGCCGCAATAAAGACGAAGCGAGAGGGTTAAGGACTCGACAACGGGGATATATCCATCGGCCAGCCTTAGATAGCTGCTGGACAAGGAAAACAACGAGTCGTAAATCACTCTTCGGCTCGACACGCGCAATCAAGGCGCAAACACAGAAACAAGAATAATTTTCAAAAATTCCCGCAACACGAAAGTTTTAAGTGTAATATTCCTGTTATTGGAAATTTAACCAGAGGAATTCCTGTGAGCACTCGTCCTGCTGTAGAGAGTAAAGAGCTTGAAAAACTCATCGTTAAACACGTTCCTCGTGATGCCCTTATGGCTTGCGAAGATGCGTATTACAGTGGTGACCAGAAAGGCCGCTTGCACTCGGCAACCTTTCTTTCAGGCCATCGACCGTCTGCTGCTGGCCAGAACAAGCACTTTTTCATCAACGAATCATTCCACGAGGCACTTCAGGCGCACGGTGCCGATCCGACGCCACTTAGAGGTACCAGGTTGGTTTTAGGGCGGTTCGGCATCTTCAATATTGCCCGACTCAATGTACCTGGACACAAATGGGTAAATCTTCGGCGTAGTGCCACGCGCAAAAAACTGGCCGAACTCAATACCCATATCGAGAGAAAATACGTTCAGGGCGATCTGTTCGCAGCGCCCCGCAATGTCGCAGAGGGCACTATCTTCGTTGTTGGCGTGATGGATGGTGTCGACGAAAGCGGTATAGCTCAGCTTACGCAAGTTATGGTTGCGCTGCCTGCTCCCAACATGAAATCTTGGCTATACATCAGCACGGTGGCAGACTTCCTCAAACTCTACGATCAACTCGACTCTGTACCTCAGCCCGATAAGGCTGTACCCACACTCAAGGTTCAACCCAAGAAGCAAACTGACAATGACAACGGGAATTAATGACCTCCAGCCTGCACGACTCGAACAAGCACTTTCCGCCCGTGGACTTACAAAAGGGCAACTCGCAAGTCTTGTCGGTGTAGCTGCGTCTACCGTCTCAAAATGGTGCAAGGGCGATCAATCTCCTGAATCGGAGACGTTTGATCGCTTGGCATCTGTCCTCAACGTGCAGCCGGAATGGCTTGCCCGTCCCATTCTGCAATCAGTAACCCCGCCTCTCTACAGAAGCAATGCTTCAGCACTAAAGTCGGCTCGCGCCAAACTAGAAGCACATACAGAATGGGCACAGGAAACGGCTCTTTTACTAAGCGACTATGTCGATTATCCAAGGCTGAACTTACCTGAGCGTAGCTTCACCGACCCAGAACAAATCAGCAATGAGGACATTGAGTCTGCTGCCGAGGAGTGCCGGGCAATGTGGCAATTGGGTAAGGGACCAATCCAGAATCTCGCGCTAGCTGCAGAAAGCGCCGGGATTATCATCGTTCGCCAGGAAACTGAAATTTCGGTTATTGAAGGGTTGTCTGCCTGGAGTGGTCCGCTAAACCGCCCTATCGCGTTTCTTTCGGCCGACAAGGCTAATGCCTTCCGCAGCCGCTTCGATTTGGCGCATGAGATAGGCCATCTCATTCTTCACAAACACATACCAAGAACAGACGAGCGGGATCGCTACAACCAAATGGAGAAACAGGCGCACCGTTTCGCAGGTGCGCTGTTACTCCCGGCCGAAACCTTTTCGATTGAGGTGCGAGTTCCTCCTAACCTCGATAATCTACTCATCCTAAAACAACGCTGGGGAGCATCAGTCGCTGCCATGATGATGCGCCTTCACGCGCTTAGGCTGCTTAGCGACGACGAAAAGCTTGCACTTTTTAAGCGCCGCTCAGCTCGTTGGGGCTCAAAGGCAGAGCCAGGTGACGACAAGTGGGAACCGGAAATGCCGCGTTTGCTGCGCCGAACAATAGAGCTTCTCATCAGCGAAGGTATCTTGGCAGCAGAGGGGATACCACGCTATCTCGGTTTGTCTCCTAGAGATATAGAAAAGCTGTGTCATCTCCGCGAGAACTACTTCGCAACCCCAGCAGAAGTAGTTGAGTTGGCCACCTTGCGTGGAAGCAGAGCATCTGACCAAGCTGTGCGTCTATCCTCTAGCGAGACGGCAGATGTGCTGGCCTTTTCAAGGTTTAGAAAGTAAACCATATCAAAACAACCAAGATGAGTATTCTTTACCCAGCCTAAACTGCGCCGCCCGTTGAAGGAACCATCACAGAATGCTCAGGCAACGGCGCTGCCTGAGCCATTGTCTTGCGCTTAGGCCCCGGCTTGACCCTCTGACGCTTCGGCGCCACCCCTTTGGTGATCATCTTGTGCTCCCCTGAGACATCAAATCCAATGATTTCGTCCTTCACAGTTGAACGCCACACCGTCGTTGTCCGTGATGTCACGGTTCCAGTACTCGCAGATCAGATGTGCCAGTGCGCTGTGATTCTGCAACTCTTGGCCATTGAAGAACAGTATCGCGTGGATATGCCAGCGTTTGTCCTCACCATATTCGATTCGCCGGATATAACCGACCATCTCCCGAAACAACGAGTTCTGTCGCCGATTGTTCAACAGGCGCTGGAAATCATCGAGAATCCGCTCCAGAGCAATTGGAATCCCTTGATAGCGGTGATACCCGAAGTCAATCCGCAACACCAATAGCTTGGAGTATTCATCAAACAGCGCCTCGATGTATCGCCGCATGCTGGTGAAGTTGCGCTTCATTCGCTCCTTGAGATCCTTCACCATCCGCCGATATTTCTCCGACCGTGCCTTACTACGGATCTGATCAAGGAACTCGTTGAACAGCTCGGCACCTAGTTTCCCTTGCAGATACTCATGTCCTGCTTTGGAAAGTAGGAATGGGTTGATCTGCATTTCTTGGGCGCACTCGAAGAAAAGGCCAACCAAGCCGTAGAACTTGGCGTTCTCCGGTTGCAGGACTAAGAGGTTCTTAAAGGCGTTGAAGCGCTTACCAAGGGGAAGCGTCTCTCGGATTAGTGTTCGGTCGTCTATTTTCTCGATAACAAAACCAGTTGCTTTCACTCTCAGCACTCTGGCGACGAAGTCATGTACAGGCCACAGAGATGTCGGTGATAGATCCGACAGTTTTCCTGTTCCTGGGTTGTCGTTGTTGTATTCATGAATCTGCAGGTCGTAATCGACTAGCTTCAGCATCTCGTGGATGACTTCGTCGTCATCCCCTCTGAGGTCTTTCATTTGAGTCTCCAGTATCTCCGCTTCGATAGGAGCATCAAGCTTTAGCCACCACCTATCAAAGACAACACAATGATTAATAGAAATATATCAATAGCACTCAGTACCTAATTAGCATTATCGAAAATCCAAAGCGATCGCCGGCAATGTGATCCTGAGATGTCTCGCGTAGCGTCGGGGTTCGTTAGGTTGGCTCATACATAGTTACGTCGCTGTAAAAAATTACCGACTGCTCGATATCGAAGGGAATGCGGAGGCCGTCACAACGGATCTACCCTCCGCGCTGCGTCGGCAATAACTCATCCAATCCTCGCCTGGCGCTAGTCGTCGAACGCAGCCAATCATCATGCGCATCACTTAAGCCGCAAACAATCCATTGACAGATATGACTGAAAATTTCACATACGATATATACAGTGCAGTAATAAAATATAGCACCTAATTTATATAGAAATATGTCACATAAACACGTCATCAGCGCATAACTTGTATATCAAATATATGAGGATAATTTATGGATAATTTGCGGCTTAGTTAAAGATGTATTAAGTACATATTTTCATGGATAAAAACAGATAAAATTTCTTGTATTTTTTGAGGGATAGCAACCATGAACAAGCAGTACGCGACAGAGGAGGAGATCGCCTACATCCCAGATGGGGCATATCGCCGTCTGAATTTCGGGCGCGGTTTGTATCTGCTGTGCCTAAAGAAGGGCTACCGATATTGGCAGTTTCGAATGCGAGTCAACGGCAAGGAAGTTGCACATCCTCTAGGAGCCCTCTCCGATATCAGCTTTGAAACAGCACGTCACAAGGCTGATCAAACCAGGGCTCGATTGATACGCCTGCGAGGCAAGCTTGCCGACCAGACCCTTGATGGCAAGTTGGAGCGAGTGCCAGGTAAGAAAAAAGGCTACAAGACCGACTGCTTCAGAAGCGCGGCGGATGCCTGCGCGTTTTCGTTGGGGTTAATAACTCAGCGCTTGGATAAAGAGATCGCAGTAGCGCTGAATATGATGCTTTGGGTTCCTGCCTCCTGGAGGGAAATTTGCAGGGCGCGCTGGGAAGAGATGCCATTTACCTCTACCTCATGGTTTTGGATTTGGCACCCAGCCAAACAAGGGCGAAACAAGGGAAGCGTTCTCATGAACAAGGCTTACTTTTTCCCACGATCCTTTCGGGAAACTCTTCAGGCCCACAGACAGGAACAGGATGGGGACTGGCTCTTTCCTAGTCTCGCCACGCAGAAGGCAACCGAGTTAAGAAAAACACTTGAGGCTGCGCTCAGCCAAGCATGGTCAACCTACCCGCTGGACCTTGCTGGATTCAAGGAAATTATGGGGCACTTTTGCAACGAGCAGAGCAACTTCAAAAAGACCTTCATTTCTGCCGTGGTCTCTGGCCGCCCCTCCAAGCGCTTTCACGCCACTCAGA
>PHCH01000013.1:0-70880 GCA_002840785.1 Betaproteobacteria bacterium HGW-Betaproteobacteria-4
CTGTTCCAGACGGTCGCGGTGCGCCGCCAGTTCGGCCTGCTCGGCTTTGCTCCGGGTGATGTCGCGGGTGATGGAGAGGACGCAGGGTTGGCCGTCGAAACTCATCGGCGATACCGAGAACATGCCCCAGAACACCTCGCCGCCTTTTTTGCGGAACAGGGCTTCGAAAGCAAACCGGGATTTCTTCTCGCGTACTTGCTGGCTGAAAACCTGGCGATCTTCCGGGTTGGCCCAGATCGAGATTTCCAGCGAACTGTGGCCGATGAGTTCATGGCGGGCGTAGCCGCTCATGTCGAGAAAGGCCTGGTTGACCTCGAGATAAACGCCGTCCTGCAGGCGGGTGATGGCAATGGCGTCGAGCGTCGTCTCGAAGGCGGTACGGTAGCGCGTCTCGCTGTCTGCCTGGGCCTGCTGCGAGCGGATGACGTCGCTGATGTCGCGGAAATACCAGACGCGGCCGAGATATTGCCCATCGTTGCTGCGCAAGGCGGTCGAGTAGCGTTTCAGGGTTCGCCCGTCGTTGAGCGGAATGGTGCAGTCGTCGCGCTGGTCCGGGTCGGCGTACAGGGCCTGGACGCGGGCAAGGAAGGGGTCGCGGTCGCGAACCTGGGCCAGGCCCTTGGCGAGGATGGCGGTTTCCGGCGTGCCGATCAGGGCTTCCAGCGGGCCGCTCGGGCGGGGAATGTTCCAGACCGTGAAAAAGCGTTCGTTGACCGAAACGATTTTGTCTTCATCATCGACCACCAGAATGCCGTCCGGCGCTTCGCCGAGGATGGCGCTGTGCAGGGAACTGCGAAAGGCTTCGCTGTGTTGGTCGGCGGGCATATGAGCAAGTCTGTTCAGGCTTGAGAAGGCTGTTGCCGAACATCATACCCGCGTTGTGGCAGGCGCTTCTTCTGCCGTTGCGCCGCTGTTTGCTGTGCCATCAATGAGCGGCGTTTTCGATCGACCGGCGGCTCAGCGGGTCCTGAAGGTAGTAGCGGCAGAGCAGGCCGTAGATGGCCGGATATTCGCTGGCGACGACGTCGGGGATGTCGAAGAAGCTCTCGGACAGAACGGCGAAAAATTCGGCCCGGTCGGTGCTGGCATAGGGGTCGATAGGCGTATCTTCGCCGCTGTCCACGCGCTGGCAAAAATCGTCGTAGGCCGCCGAGAATTTGGCTTCCCACTCCGTTTCGGCGATGCCCGAATGCAGTGCCGGCATGCCGTCCGCTTCGCCGTTGAGCATGTCCAGCTTGTGGGCGAATTCGTGGATCACCACGTTGTAGCCGTCGCCGGCCATCTGCACGTCGTACCAGGAAATGATCAGCGGGCCGCCCTCCCAGGCCTCGCCGGAGAGCACGTCGTCGTATTCGTGGACGACGCCGGATTCGTCCTCGATGCGGCGCGGCACGACGAATTCGTCCGGGTAAACGACAATGCCGACCCATTCGCGATAGGCTGCCAGGCCCAGCTTGAGGATGGGCAGGCAGCCCTGGGCGGCGATCGAAACGCAGATTTCGTCGCTCAGTTCGAGGCCGCCAGCGGTGCTGAATTCCTTCTCGGCGAGAAAGGCTTCTGCTTTTATTTTCAGCTCTTTTTTCTCGTTGACCGTAAGAACGTCGAGAAAGGGTAACGAGGCGACGGTCGCCGCCCACAGCGCATCGGGGATCGGCGGCGACTTCTTGCCGCGCAGGCGGTCGAGCAGGGATCTCATCGTTTCATTGTCAGCCAGATACCCGTGAAGATCAGGCCGATGCCGAAGTAGTGGTACCAGAACGGGATTTCATTGAGGAACAGGAAGGAGAGCAGCGTCCCGAACACCGGCATGAGGTGGATGAACAGGCTGGCCTTGTTGGCGCCGACTTCGGCCACCCCCTTGTTGTAGAAAATGTAGCCGACGAAACTGGGAAAGATGCCGACGTAAGCCAGCGCGCTGAGCGAGCCGAGGTTGAGGTCGATGTGCCGGCCCTGCATGAGTTCCCAGGCGTAGGCCGGGGCCAGGGCACAGAGGCCGATGACGGTGGTCGCGCCGAGCATGAGCATGGGATGCACGCCGGCCGGGCGCCAAGCCAGGGCCACGGTGTAGATGGCCCAGTCGAGCACGGCGACGAGCATCCAGACGTCGCCGACATTGAGGTTGAGATGGGCGAGCACGGCAAGATCGCCGCGCGAGACGATGGTCATGGCGCCGCACAGCGAAATGATGACGCCGAGCCCTTCGATGCGGCGCAGATGCTTGCCGAGAAAAGCCCAGGAAATGGCGATGGTGGCGATCGGGATGAAGGAATTGAGCAGCGCCGCATTGGTCGCCGTGGTGTGCTGCAGCGCCAGGTAGGCGAAAGTGTTGTAGCCGCCGACGCCGAGCAGGCCGAGGACGAGCAGCGGTTTCCAGCCTTTCTTGAGCAGCGGCCACTGGCTTCTGAGGTGGGGCAGCGCCAGCGGCAGAATGAGCGCCAGCGCGATGGCCCAGCGCCAGAAGGACATGGTCAGCGGCGGGATGTCGCCGCGGCTGGCACGGCCGACCACCATGTTGCCCGACCACGAGAGGACGGTCAGGGTGAGCAGCAGATAAGGGTTGGCAAACAGCTTTTTCATGGTTGGCGGATTATGCCCGATGAGCCCGTAGCATGCGCCACCCCGCTATAATTGCGGCATGGTTTCCGTCGCCCATTCTGTCGCTTCGCAAAGCGACTTCGAACAGTTCCTCGTCAAGCTGACCGAGGGCCTTGCTCCGGCCGATGCCGAGCGTCTCAAATCAGCCGTCGAATACGCCTGGACTACCTACGGCGAACGCACGCTAGGCAGCGGCGAGCGGATCTGGTCGCACGCCCTGGGCATGGCCGTCATCGTGGCCGGCCTCAAGCTCGATGTCGAGTCGCGCATCGCGGCGGTCCTTTTCGCCATCCCGGCCCAGGATGAACACGGCGTCGCCAGCATCGAAACGCGCTTCGGCAAGCCGGCGGCGCATCTCGTACACGGCATTTCGCGCCTCAACAAATTGCGGCCGATCGCCAAGGGCTTTGTCGCCACCAACATCGAAGCCGGCGAGGTCAATCCGGTCGAGATGAAGGCGCAGATCGAAGTCCTGCGCAAGATGCTGCTGGCCATGGTCGAGGACATTCGCGTCGTCCTCCTGCGTCTGGCCAGCCGGACGCAGACCCTGCGTTTCTACGCCTCCAACCCGGATGACCTGCGCGTCCAGGTGGCGCGCGAAACGCTCGAACTCTATTCGCCGTTGGCCAACCGGCTCGGCGTCTGGGAACTGAAGTGGGAACTCGAGGACTTGTCCTTCCGCTTCATCCACCCGGAAACCTACAAGAAACTGGCCAAGCTGCTCGACGAAAAACGCAGCGAACGCGAGCAGTTCATTGTCGATGCCGTGGCCAGGGTGCGCGGCGAACTCGAAGCGGCCGGCGTCAAGGGGGCCGAAATCTACGGTCGGCCGAAGCACATCTACAGCATCTGGAACAAGATGCACAAAAAGGGTGTTGATTTCTCTGAAGTCTATGACGTGCGCGCCCTGCGCATCATCGTCGACGACCTCAAGGACTGCTACACCGCGCTCGGCATCGTGCACAACCTGTGGCTGCCGATTCCCAAGGAGTTCGACGACTACATCTCGAATCCCAAGGGCAACTACTACCGTTCGCTGCACACGGCCGTGCGCTGTCCGGACGGGCGCAGCCTGGAAATCCAGATCCGTACCTGGGAGATGCACAAGCACGCCGAACTCGGCGTCGCCGCCCACTGGCGTTACAAGGAGGGCAGCAAGCGCAACGCCGAGGACGATTACGACGAGAAGATCGCCTGGCTGCGCCAACTGCTGACCTGGAAGGACGAAGTCGCCGACAGTTCGGACTGGGTCAAGCACTACAAGCAGGCAGCGCTCGACGAAACCATCTACGTCATCACGCCGCAGGGCAAGGTGGTCGACCTGCCGGCCGGTTCGACGCCGGTCGATTTTGCCTATCGCGTGCATACCGACCTCGGCCACCGTTGCCGGGGCGCCAAGATTGCCGGCCATCTCGTGCCGCTCAACACGGCGCTCGAAACCGGGCAGGAGGTCGAGATCGTCACCGCCAAGGTCGGCGGCCCTTCGCGCGACTGGCTCAACCCCGGCCTCGGCTACATCCACACCAAGAGCGCCCGGGTCAAGGTACGCGCCTGGTTCTCCAACCTGGCGCTCGAAGAAACGCTCGGCGAAGGGCGCAGCCTGATCGCCAAGGAATTGCAGCGGGCCGGCCAGACCGGGGCGAATATCGAGGAACTCTCGCACAAGCTGGGTTTTGCCAAGGCCGACGACCTGTACATCGCCGCCGCCCGGGGCGATCTCAATCAGCGGCAATTCCAGGCCGTCGCCAAGGGCGCCGACCTGCTGGCCGAAACCCTGCTGCCGGACGAGGTGTTGACCAAACCGAGCAAGCCGGTCCAGGGCAACCAGGGCATCCTCATCGTCGGCGTCGACAAGCTGCTGACCCAGCTCGCCCGTTGCTGCAAGCCGGCACCGCCCGACGAAATCCAGGGTTTCATCACGCGCGGCAAGGGCATTTCCATCCACCGCATGGACTGCCCCAATTTTTCCAATCTCGCCGCCCTGCATCCGGAGCGGGTCATCGAAACCGACTGGGGCGGGACGACGACCGGCGTCTTCGCCGCCGACATCATTGTCGACGCCCACGACCGCCAGGGCCTGCTGCGCGACATTTCCGAAATCTTCACCCGCGAGCGGCTCAATGTCGTCGGCGTCAATACCCAGTCCAAGCAGGGCAAGGCGCACATGAGCTTTACCGTCGAAATCACCAACCTGCAGCAAATGCAGAAGACGCTGACCCTCATCCACGAGGTCGAAGGCGTCGTCGGCGTGCGCCGCGCCTGAGCGTCAGGGAGTCCGCATGAAAGGCAACTTTGCAGCCATCGCCCTGATCGCCATCGGCGCCATTGCCCTGGCCGTCAACCTCGACCTGTTCGAGCTCGATCTGGTCGGGTTGATCAAGAAATGGTGGCCGCTGGTGCTGATTCTGCTCGGGGTCGGGTTGTTTTTTACGCCCGATGACCGGGCAAGAAAAAACTGATCGATGGAAATAAAAATGCGGCCCGCGGGCCGCATTTGATTTTTGGTCATTTTTCCCGGTTGACCGTAGGAATCGCGATCAACTGCTGCCCAGCGTCACCATCAATTCGCCCTGGGCGTTGTGCGGCTTGCTGCGTGATGAGCGGCGACGCTGGTAGTTGCCCTGGCTGTTCATGTCCCAACCCTGCTGGTTGTCGGCCAGGTAGAACTTGAGGCCTTCGGTGATGACGCGCTTTTTGAGCTTGGGGTCGAGGATGGGGAAGGCGAGTTCGATGCGCTTGAAGAAATTGCGGTCCATCCAGTCGGCGCTGGAGAGGTAGACGGTTTCCTTGCCGCCGGCCAGGAAGTAGGACGATGAGGTCGATCTCGACGCCGGCTTGCGAGGCCTGGTAGAGCGCATCGATGACTTCCGGTTCGACCAGCGAGTTCATCTTGGCGACGATGCGCGCCTTGCCGCCGGCCCTGGCTGTTTCGGCTTCGGCCTGGATGCCGGCGACGACGTTCGGTTGTAGGGTGAACGGCGCTTGCCACAGATGCTTGAGGGTGCGCGCCTTGCCGAGACCGGTCAGTTGCTTGAAGACTTCGCTGACGTCGTTGGTGATCTCTTCGTTGGCGGTCATCAGGCCGAAGTCGGAGTAGAGGCGGGCGGTGCGCGGGTGGTAGTTGCCGGTACCGAGGTGGGCGTAGCGCTTGAGGCCGCCGTCTTCGCGGCGGACGATGAGGAGCGCCTTGGCGTGGGTCTTGTAGCCGACGACGCCATAAACGACGTGGGCGCCGACCTGCTCGAGCTTGGTTGCCCAGCTGATGTTGGCTTCTTCGTCGAAACGGGCCATGAGCTCGACGACGACGGTGACTTCCTTGCCGTTCTGGGCGGCGCGGATCAGCGATTCCATGAGGACCGAGTCGGTGCCGGTGCGGTACACCGTCATCTTGATGGCGACCACGGCGGGGTCGGTGGCCGCCTGGCTCAGGAATTCGATGACCGGGGCGAACGACTGGTAGGGGTGGTGGAGCAGGACGTCGGCCTTGCGGATGGTGTCGAAAATATTGACGCCTTTGCCGACGACCTTGGGCAGGCCCGGCACGAAGGGGCGGAATTTCATGTCCGGGCGATCGACCCAGTCCGGCACCTGCATCAGGCGAACCAGGTTCACCGGGCCATTGACGCGGTAAAGGTCGGCGGCCTTGAGTTCAAACTGGGCGAGCAGGAATTCGGTCATCGCCTCCGAGCAGTTGTTGGCGACTTCGAGACGCACGGCGTTGCCGAAGTGGCGTTGCGGCAATTCGCCCTGCAGCTTGGTGCGCAGGTTGGTGACTTCTTCCTCGTCGACGAAGAGGTCGGAATTGCGCGTGGCGCGGAACTGGTAGCAGCCGAGCACGGTCATGCCGGTGAATAGTTCGCCGACGAATTCATGCAGGATGGACGACAGGAAAACAAAGCCGTATTCGCAGCCGGCCAGTTCCTCGGGCAGGCGGATGACCCGCGGCAGGACGCGCGGCGCCTGGACGATGGCGGCGTTGGAACTGCGCCCGAAGGCGTCCTTGCCTTCGAGTTCGATGGCAAAGTTCAAGCTCTTGTTGAGCACTTTCGGGAAGGGGTGCGACGGGTCGAGCCCGATCGGCGTCAGCACCGGCACCATTTCGCGCAGGAAATAATTGCGGATCCACTCGCGTTGCGCCTCGTTCCACGTCACCCGGCGCAGGAAACGGATGCCCTCGTTGGCCAGCGCCGGCAGGATGATGTCGTTGAGGTGCTGGTACTGTTCGGTGACGATGGCGTGGGCTTCGGCCGAAACCAGACGGAAGGCCTCCTGCGCTGTCTTGCCGTCGGTGGTGACGACGGTGGCGTGCGCCTTGACCTGTTCCTTGAGCCCGGCCATGCGGATTTCGAAGAATTCGTCGAGGTTGCTCGAGACGATGCAGAGGAAGCGCAGGCGTTCGAGCAGCGGCATGCGTTCGTCTTCGGCCTGGGCCAGAACGCGCCGGTTGAAGGCGAGCAAACCGAGTTCGCGGTTGAGGTAGTTTTCGGTCGGGAAGCGGGGTTTCGGCAGCGGATGGGGCATCGCGCAATCTCCATGTTTTTTCTGAAGTATAGGCTTTAAGTCCATCATTTTGTTGCACTAAGATTACGGCGCGATGACACGCAACGACTGATTGCTACGGTCAACCGGAAATTTTGGCCAAATTCTCAGGCGCGGCGACTGTCGCCCGATTCGGGCCGGACCGGCGGCCCCAGCGCGGCGAGCAGGGTGCCCAGCTTGGCGGTGGTTTCGGCCAGTTCGTGCGCGGCGTCGGAGCCGGCGACAATGCCGGCGCCGGCCTGCAGTTCGGCCGTGTTGCCGGCGAGCAGGGCCGAACGCAGGGCGACCGAAAACTCACCATCGCCCTCCGCCGTCAGCAGGCCGATAGCGCCGCTGTACCAGCCGCTGCGCTGCTCGTTGTGCTCGGCCAGCCAGGCCTGGGCGGCGGCGACCGGAAAACCGCCGATGGCCGGCGTCGGATGCAGGGCGCGGACCAGTTCGAACAGCGTCGTCCCCGGGCGGACGGTGGCCGCCACCCGGCTGCGCAAATGCAGGAGTTGGCCGGCCGCATGTTCGGCCGCCGGCTCGGCCACCGGCGGCTTGGCGCAGAACGGCACCAGCGCCGCGCAGACGGCTTGGACGACGAGCGCCTGCTCGTGACGATTCTTGGCTTCGGAGAGGGCCAGCGAGCCGGGCCATGCGGTGCCGGCCAGGGCATCGGCATCGACGCGGTTGCCGGCGAGGCGGACTAGCCGTTCGGGCGTTGCGCCGACGAAGCTGTGCTGGTCGTTGCCGTGGGCGTAGACGAGGCTGGCCGGTTGTTGGCTGACCAGGTTGCCGAGCACCGAGGCTGCCGAAAACGGTCCATCGGCCTCGATTTTCCGGCTGCGGGCGAGGACGATCTTGTCGACGCGGCCGGCCACGATGTCGCGCAATGCGGCATTGACGCGAGCGATCCAGGCTTGCTCGGCCAAGGTTTCGGGGCGACTCGGGCGTTGGCGCGGGGCGCCGGCGAGGGCTGGCGTCGTCAGCCATTGCGGCCATTCGGCGGCGGCCTGGGCGAGGCGGCCGGCCGGCGCGCTGAGCGTGACCGAACATTCGCCGCCGACCGATTCGAGCAGGATGGCCGGGATGGCGAGCAGGGCATTGGGCAGCGGCGCGTTGTTGGCGGCGTCGAAGGCGAAACCGGCGAAGGCGAAGGCCGGCCCGTTGCGTCGCCAGTCGCGGCAAAAGCCGGCGAAGGCGTTGTCGAGCGCGGCCAGCCGATTGGGGCCGGCGCTCGCGACGTGCAGGGCGTGGCCGATGGCCAGGCGAAATTCGTGGCGATCGGGGCGGGCGCGATACCAGTAGGGGGCGTTGGCTGGCAGCAGGTGCAACCAGTCGTTCTCCCCTCGGCCAAGCGAGAGACGCAGGCTGACCGGAGCCGAGGCCGGGGCGCCGGCGGCCAGCGCTTCCAGCCGGGCCAGCGTTGCCGGGGCGCTCAGGCAGCGACGCAGGGCGTGGATCATGGCGCGGCCTCGGCGGCGAGACGGCGCAGCGCCGGGCGTTCCAGCTTGCCGGTGGCGTTGCGCGGCAGGCGGTCGACGGCGTGGATTTGGCGCGGCAGGGCGGCTGATGGCAGGAGGCCGCGGGCGTGGGCGAGCAGTTCGTCCGGCGTGACGGATCCGACGACGAGGGCGACGATGAGGTCGCCCCAGACCGGGTCGGGCCGGCCGGTGACGGCGACATCGAGGACGCCAGGGCAGGCGGCGAGGCAGGATTCGATTTCCTGCGGATGGACGTTGCGGCCGCCGCTGATCAGCATGTCGTCGGCCCGGCCGAGAATGGTCAGGCGGCCGGCGGCGTCGATGCGGCCGAGGTCGCCGGTGGTCAGCCAGCCGTCGGCGTCGATGCCGCTGCCGTCGAGATAGCTGCGCATGACCTGTGGGCCGCGCACTTGCAGGCGGCCGCCGGCGTCGAGGCGGATGTCGTGGCCGGGCATGGTCCGGCCGACCAGGCCTTCGTGCCAGGCGCCGTCAGCCGGGTCGAAGGTGGCGAACTGGGCCGCCGTTTCACTCATGCCATAGCTCGGGTAGAGCGGCCAGCCGGTGGCGACGGCCCGGTCGTAGAGCGTCGGCGAGAGCGCGGCCCCGCCGATTAGCGCGACACGCAGGCTGGCCGGCGGTTTGGCGCCAAGGTCGAGGAGTCGGGCAAGCATGGCCGGGACCAGCGAAATGTGGGTGACGGGCAGCGCAGCGAGGTCGGCGGCAACCAGATCGGCTGCGAAGCCGTCATGGAGCAGGACGCTGGCGGCGGCCCGGGCGCAGCGCCACAAAATGGACTGGCCGCCGATGTGGTAGAGCGGCAGGCAGTTCAGCCACAGGTCGCCGGGGTACAGCGGCAGGCGTTGATTCGAGGCGGCCGCCGCGGCGTCGAGCTGGGCATTGCCGAGCAGCACGGCGCGCGGCTTCCCCTCGCTGCCGCTGGTCGCGATGATCAGTGCGACGTCGGTCAGCGGCTGATCGACCTCCTGCTGCGCATTGCTACGGTCAACCGGAAAAAACGGCCGATTTTGAAAACTGCAGGCGTAGGCATGGCGGGCCAGATGCAGGCTGTCGCCGGCTTCGACGATGGTCCCCCGACGGCTGGCGAGCTGGCCGGCCAAAGCACGGCTGCCATCGACCAGTTCGGCAAAGCTGAGGCGTTTGCCAGCGTGTAATAACGCGCCGCCCTGCGGGTTTTCGGTCGCGGCCTGTTGCAGATGCTGAGCCAGTGAGGAAGGGGCTGCCATAGGCGCTTGATTATAGAGAGGCACAGCCTCCTTTGCTGCGAGACAGATCAAGAAATGCCTTACGATAGCAGCCTTCGGCCGGGCGGTACGCCTTGCCACGAGACGAGTTCATGGAGTTTGGTATGCGCGGGAAAACTTGGTGGGCTAGGGCAATGAAGGGGCTGGCGATCGGCCTGTGCGCGATGCAGTTGGCGGCCAGTGCCGTTGCCGGGACACCCGGCGAGATTGCCGTTGGCGGGCAATTGCCTGAGGCTCAACTGAATGCATTGGTCGGCAGCGCTGCCAAACTGTCGTCCCTGCGCGGCAAACCGCTGCTCATCAACGTCTGGGCCAGCTGGTGCGGCCCCTGCCGCGCCGAGATGGGCTCGATTGAGCGCCTTTACCAGCGCTACGGCAAACAGGGCTTCAATGTCATCGGGATTTCGACCGACGACGATCACGCAGCAGCGGCCAGATTCGTCAAGGTTTCCGGCGTCAGTTTCGCCAACTACATCGACCGCAATCTGGTCCTCGAAAACCTGCTCGGCGCCGACCGCTTGCCGCTCACCGTGCTGGTCGACGACGAGGGCCGGGTCATCAAGAAAATGACCGGCTCGCGGCAATGGGACAGTCCGGAATCGATCAACCTGGTGACCCAGGCTTTTCGCCTCAAGACCCGCTAAGCCAGCTTAGTGGGTGTACATCACGAAGACGCCGCCGCCGAAGTCGGGGCTGGCGTTGGAGTAGCCGGAGACGAGGTAGCCCTGCAACTTCCAGTTGGTGTCGAGCTTGTGGGTCACGAAACCGGTGACCTCGCGGACCGGGGCGCCACTGTCGAGAATTTTCTGGCGGTAATCGTAACTGAGCCCCACGGCGCTCGCCGGCGAGGCCCGGAAAGACCAGCCCAGCGAGGCATAGAACGGGTCACGCAGATCGATCCCGTCGGGATCGCCCATTTTTTTGTAACCCAGCGTGCCGAACAGCGTGTGCTTGTTGAGGGCGCGATAAACCTCGGTTTGCACTGAAACGTCGTTTTTCCCGGTACCCAGCCCCTTGCTGTCGTCAGCCGTCGCCAGCTTGACCTTGGTTCCCAGATCGACGAGCCAGGGGCCTTGTTGCAGCGCGCTCCAGCTCGCCGTCAGCACGACGTCGCCGAGGCCGCTTTCCCTTTTGCGCGTGCTCTGGCCGTTCTCCAGATTGATCCGGTCGGCGCCCGCACCGGACACCGAAGACGGGCCGCTTGTTTCGACGTAGGGAATCGTCGCCCGCAAGGTCCACTCAGTCGTCTCGTATTTCACGCCGAAGGGCATGTAGAGGGTTTCGGTCTTTTCCGAGGCACCATATTTTCCGGTTGAGTAATCAATGCCGGTAATGATGGTCAAGCTACTGTCGGCGTGGCAGGAAAAAGCGGTCAGGAGGCCGATAGTGGCGAGAATGCGTGTTTTCAAACCGATACCCTTTGCATCACGATAATAACCACAATTTTAACATGGCATTACCGTCTGCCGTTTGCGGATGGCATATCAGTCCCGTTCCCGCCGCTCGCTCCGTTCAACCCTTTCGGCCCTTTCGGCCCGCTCGGTGCGTTCGACCTTCTCGACCTTTTCAACTTTCTCGATCTTCTCAGCCTTCTCGACCTTTTCAACTTTTTCGATCTTCTCAGCCTTCTCGACCTTTTCAGCCTTCTCGATCTTCTCAGCCTTTTCGACCTTCTCAGCCTTTTCGACCTTCTCAGCCTTTTCGGCTTTCTCGGCCTTCTCAGCCTTCTCGGACTTCTCGGACTTCTCGGACTTCTCGGACTTCTCGGACTTCTCGGACTTCTCGGACTTCTCGGACTTCTCAGCCTTCTCGGCCTTCTCGGCCTTTTCGACGGTCTTTTCCGTTTCGCTGGTCTCGCTCTTGACGGACGAGAAGCCACGAGCCTGCTCGGATTTTCTTGGCCGGGTATTGCTCCGGTTTTCGGCGCCGCCAAATTCAAGGTGGCTGACGACGAGCTGGCCCGAGCGTCCAACCTTGGCATCGACAAAAATCCGCCGATTCGGGAGCAGGGCGTTCATTTGTCTTGCCGTGGCATTGGGCAACGACAGCTCCACCCCGCCGGCCATGACTTTGCCGCGACCGTCGGATGCCTGAACCAGCCCCTCGATCAGGATTCGGCTGGCGCTGTTCTTGAAGCGATAGGTGGGGTCGGCAATCACGCTGGTCGGAACCAGTTCGCTGCCGTTCCATTTTCCCTTGACCAAGGCCGCGGCGGTATCGACCGCGCCGGTAACCGCAACGCCGTTGACCCGCGACTGCTTTCCTGACGCGGTGACCTGACCCAGGGCGCCAGCTCGCTTGAGACCCGGGCTGGGCTGCACACGCGTTGCGACCAGGGTGCCATTGGCTCCGGCAAGCGCACTGATTTTGACGAGTTGGCCGACGGCCAGGCCTTTTCCGGGGCCGCGGGTATTGGCATCGATCGCCACGTTCTGACCGAGAACCTGGATCATCTTGCCGCCACGCGGCAGTTTGGTGATGGGGCCTTCGAGGGCGTTGAGGATGGCGATGTTGCGGGCGTGCAGCCCCTTCGGCGAATTGGTGGCGTCGATCGAGATGACCTGGCCGACGGCGAGTTTGTCGGCCGACGAGGGGTCGCCGTTTTCATTGACCGGGACGCCCTGGTCGAAATGAACTTCGACACCATTGATGCAAACCGAGGCAAAACCGCTGACCACACCAACAATGCCGACCGAAGCGCCATCGGCCAGCGGAGCGCCGGTGCCGCCGATGCCGCCGCCGTCGGTGCCATTGTTACCGCTGACCGCCGGCGATCCCGTTCCGCCAATGCCGCCGCCATCCTGCCCATCAGTCGTTTCAGCTGGGCTGCCGGTGCCGCCAATTCCACCAATGCCGGCGCGGGCCTGATGGCTTTTCGCGGGAACTTCCGGGTCGACACAAACCGGAGCCGACCACGCAATCAGCGGGAAGGCAGCGATCAGGAGGGTGAGCAGGCTGCGTTTCATTTGTCTGCCGGGGTCTCGGCCACGTCGGTGCTGTAGAAATAGACACCGCAGGTGAATCGTTTGCCTGGGCCGTTCGCGGACGGGGTGGCGTTTTCGTCCGGTTCGCCGGCCAGGGTGTGAAGTTGGGTCAGCGTCTGCATGCCGAGTTTGGCGGCACGCGCGCGCAATTTTTCGACCTGGGCTTCGGTCAGTGAGCCGCGATGCACGCTGCGTTCAAACCATGGGCTGGTGGTGGACAGCACGTTGTCGGCTGCGGCAGCGGCATGATCGCCCAGATTGTGGCCGTAATAGGCCAGCTTTTCTTCCAGTCCTTCGCGGGGGATGAAGGCGTTGCTGCGCAGGACGACTTCATCGGCTGCATTGATGTCGACGACGCCAAGGCGCAGCCATTCGTCGAGTACCGAACGTGGCCGGATGTCCTGGCTGACGCTGGCGACGAGGGCCTCGAACGAGGCTTCTCCGGCGCCGCGGGCGAGTCGGCTGAGCGGCCGGGGCTGGCCGTTTTCGTCTAGCCATTGCGGGGTGGTGATCCAGGTGGCGACGACCTGCGCGCTGAGCGAAATTTTGGGCGGCAAGTTGGCCTCGACATCGGGCAGTTCGCGCAGACGTTTGACGTCCTTGCGGTGCACGCCGGTGATCAGGCTGATCCGGCTGTCGGTGGAGGCCTTGTTTTCGAGCCGGAAATCGCGTTCAGCCACTTCGACGAAGACGCGTTTGAGAATTTCGATGGCCATCGGCAGCGTGATTTCGTGGGCCAGCATGACGCGGACGATGGGCGAGAGCACACGGTGTATTGCGGCGAGAAGGGCGGATCGGAGTGGTGACTCTGACATCAGGTTTTGTCGGGAGGTTCTCGGCGGCGAGTGTTGGCAGGCGTCTGCATTCAGCGTGTCGCCGGGGTGGCCTGGTCAAGTGCCCTGCGGCGATCGCGCCTGGATCGGCGGTCGGTCATGACCAACCCTTCGCTGGTGCTGTAGGGCGGGAGATGATCGGCCGATATTCTACGTCCCTGGCGTCTTTTCATGAACAGATTTTGCAGCCAGTCGTCGGCTGCATTTTGTCGCACTTTCAAGCTCGGCTTCCTTTTGCTGGGTTGGTCGACAACGAATCGCATCGAACAGTATTTGGTGTAATTGTGGAATAGTTTCCCACTTTGTAGTCCCGGGGTAAACCTGAAAAGGGGGGATTTTGCCGAAATGTCCGGTTAGCCTCGGCCCGACTCCTTATTCGCCGTACCGGGTGTCGACCTGTATGCCCATTTTTTTCAGCATGGGCGTCGGCAGCTCGCCGCCGGCACAAACGATGACGGCATCGTTCGGCCGTTCGAGGATGTCGTCGCCATGTTTGAGGATGACGTTGTCGACACCGATTTCTGGGACCGTGCTCTCCAGTATTTGTTCAATTTTGTCGTCGGCAATGGCTTCGGCCAGCCGTGTCCGGTTTTTCGGCTTGACCCGGTCGAAGGCCTTGCCGCGGTAACTCAGTGTGACGCGGGTGCCTGGTTCGTTGGCGATGTCGAGGGCGGCTTCGAGGGCGCTGTCGCCGCCGCCGACGACCAGCACGTTCTTGCCTTGGTACTGTTCCGCTTCGATCAGCCGATAGACTACCTTGGCCTGTTCTTCGCCCTTGGCGCCGAGCTTGCGCGGTGTGCCGCGGCGCCCGATGGCGAGCAGTACGTTGGCGGTGGAGTAGCTTGCCTTGTTGGTACGGATCGAGAAAATGCCGTCGTCCGGCGTGATTTCTTCCATGCGCTCACTGAACTGGATGTTGGGCGTCGCCTTGTCGAGGATGCCCTGCCAGATTTCCATGAGTTCCTCCTTGCTGATTTCGCGAACCTTGATTTCGCCGATCAGCGGCAGGCGCATCGGAGCCGTCATGACCAGCTTGTTACGCGGATAGTGGTAGGTTGTGCCGCCGAGGGAGTCCTCCTGCTCGATGGTCACGTAGCGGAGTCCGGCCTCCTTGGCGGCGAGCGACGAGGCGATCCCGGCTGGGCCGGCGCCGATGATCACGAGATCGAGGTCGGCCTTGCCTCGGGGGCGTTTGGTGATGGTCTGGACGGCATGCGTGCCCTGCCGGATGGCGTTGCGGATGAGGCCCATGCCGCCGAGTTCGCCGGCGATGAAGACGCCAGGGATGTTGGTCTGGAAATCGGGGTCGACCTGCGGAATGTCCATGCCGCGCTTGGCCGTGCCAAAGACCAGCTTTATGGCGCCGACCGGGCAGGCCGGCGCGCAGGCACCATGGCCGATGCAGTGTGTCGGATTGATCAGGACGCCCTTGCCCTTGATCACGCCGAGCGCTTTCTCCGGGCAGTTTCGGACGCAGGCGCCGGAACCCATGCAGATCGAGAGGTCGACGACCGGGTGCAGTGAAGGCGGTTCGGTCAGGCCCGCTTCCTTGGCTTCGTTGAGGACGGCGAGATGGCGCTCGGAAACCTTCTTTTTGGTGCGCTGGTGAAAGGCGGCCGGAATGAGGATGAGCAGGGCAGGGAGCAGGTAGTAAATCAGGTCGGACGTCATTCGTTTGTGTTCGTCAGCTTGTTTTCGAGGGTATTTACTGTACTCATCGGATCTTCGCCCGATTCGTGCTGAACGGCGGCCATTGCTACGGTCAACCGGAAATTTTGGCCAAAATCAAAAGGCGCGAAGGCCTCCCGGATTTCGTCGGCAAGCTTTGCGGCGCTGTCCAGCGGGGTGTTGGGGAGCAGGATCATGAAGGTGTTTCGATCCCATTGGCACGCCGTGTCCGAGGTGCGCAGGCGTTCGGCAATCGCTTCGGCGCAGCGGCACAAGTCCTCGTCGGTGAGCTGGCGATTGTCAGGCAGCGCGATGCGGCTTCCGATCAGCGAGAGCGGCAAGCGGTAGCGGTCGGAAATGGCCGAAACATGGGCCAGTTCGGCCTCGAAGCATTCGGCCGAGGGCAGTCCGGTCAGCCTGTCGCGCAGGTTCATGCTCGTTTCGGACTGCGCTGCCGGCGGGCTGGACGCATAGCGCACGAGCAGGGCGACCAGCAGCGACAGAATCAGGTGCTTGTCGAGCCGCTCGTGGTCGCTGGCCAGTTGCCAGGTCAGTGCGACAAACAGGCCACCGAGCAACAGCCACAACAGAAGCGGCAGGTTCTGGTAGCGCCAGGCCCACCAGGCGGCGACCAGCGGCGCCCAGAACAGCAGCGTCGAGGCCAGCTCCGAACCGGGATGACCGGTGTTGAAGCGGATGCCGAGGGCGGCCACCAGCAAAACGTAGATCGAGACATCGACCGCCAGGCCGGCGTGGCGGTCGGCTACCGTCCATCCGGCCTGATGGGCAATCCAGATGAGCAGGAGCGGCAGGCTGACGAGCAGGTAAATCAGGCTCGTGCCGGTCGGCCAGAGTCTCTGGAATTCGACGGTGGCGATGACGAAAAGACCGAGAAGGCCGCTCATTGATCCGGCCGGGTTGATAAGGCGGGCCTTCGCCGCTTGCACCGGATTTTCATTCATCGTTGATTTCCCCCGAACGGCGTGCACCTTGTCATGTAAATTTTTTGCTATCCTTTAATAAGTGTGAAATTTTACCCCGCCGTATGCAAACCCGATAGTCTGTCGATGTTTCGGGTTTTCCGGCGGAAACGGCCCGGGGCCGACGACCTTATTTTGGAATACATGAATACAAGCGCACTTGGTCCAATGACGGTGATTTCCCTGGAGGGAGAAGCAAAATCCTCCAGCGAGAAGGTATTTCGCGGCGCCTGGCGCGTGTCGATCGCCGTGCTCGTCTGTTTGCTGCTCTTTCTTGCCTGGCTGGTCAGGACCGGGGAGCTCTACGATGCCAACTCCGATTTCGCCTACAACATCGGCCTGACCGGCGGTCTGCTGATGCTCAGCCTGCTTCTCTATCCCTTGCGCAAGCGGATTCATGCCCTTGATCGCCTGGGAAAAATGGAGAGCTGGTTCAAGTTTCACATGGTCGCCGGCATTACCGGTCCGCTCCTGGTGCTATTTCATTCAACCTTCCGCACCGGCTCGCTGAACGGCGCCATGGCGCTTTACGCCATGCTGCTCGTCGCCTTCAGCGGCATCGTCGGGCGCTTCATTTACCGTCACATCCACCGTGGTCTCTACGGCAATCAACTGACGCTGGCCGAAGCCTCGGCCGAACTGAACGAGTGCGCCGACAACGTGCGCTCGGTCTATGCCTTGCGACCCGATATCGAGCCGCGGCTCAAGGCCTTTCGCGATGCCGCCTTTGACCCGGCCGGCTCCCGTTTGGCCCGCGCCTGGCGCTTCGTCACCTTGCGCTGGCGGAGCCGCAGACTGGCCAGGCAAATCCGTAGCGATGCCAAGAGTGCCTTGCGCCGGCAGTTTCGCAAACAGGGGGGCAAGCGTCGGGAAGTCATCGTCAGCTACCGCCTGGCTCGCGAGCAGATCGACCGCTATCTCGACTCCGTCGTCAAGGCGTCACAACTTTCCGTTTGGGAAAGGCTGTTTTCCTTTTGGCACATCGTGCATATCCCCTTCCTTTATTTGCTGGTTTTTAGTGGAGTCGTCCATGTCGTTGCGGTCCACATGTATTAACCGGCTGTTTTCGCTTCTCACGCTGATCGTCGCGCTCGCCTTTGCCGGCGCGGCGGCGGCCGAGTCGATTGAAAAAGTGCTGATGCCCGGCCAGGTGATCAGCGGCCACGCCAAGTACGAACACGATTGCGAGCAGTGTCACCAGCGCTTCGACAAGAAGGCTCAGACCAAACTATGCCTCGATTGCCACAAGAACGTGGCGGCTGACGTTCGCGCCAGAAGCGGTCTGCACGGCAAGCTCGAAGACAACAATTGCCGTGCCTGCCACACCGAGCACAAGGGGCGCGGGGCCGATATTGCGCCCATCGACAAGAAGAAATTCGACCACTCAAGGACCGACTTCAAGCTGCTCGGCGCGCACAAGGAAAGCAAGTGCGAGAGCTGTCACCTGGCCAAGCGGAAATATCGCGAGGCGCCCAGGCTGTGCAACGACTGCCACAAGAAAATCGACGACGAAAAGGGCCACAAGGGCCATCTCGGCACCAAGTGCGAGAACTGCCATAACGAGAAAAAGTGGACAGAAACCACCTTCGATCACGAAAAGACCAAGTTCTCGCTGCTCGGCGGCAAGCACGCCGACGTCAAGTGCAAGGAGTGTCACGAGGACAAGACCTACCAAAAGACGCCGCTGACCTGTAACGGCTGTCACAAGAAAATCGACCAGGAAAAGGGGCACAAGGGGCGTTACGGCATCAAGTGCGAGTCCTGCCACAACGACAAGGGGTGGAAGGAGATCATCTTCGACCACGACAAGGACACCAAATATGACCTCAAGGGCAAGCACAGCCAGGCCAAGTGCAACACCTGTCACCTGCCGGAGAAGGGTTATATCTATAAGGTAAAGCTGCCCACCAAATGTTTCGCTTGCCACAAGAAGGATGACCAGGAGAAAGGTCACCGTGGCGACCTGGGCGAGAAGTGCGAGAGCTGCCATAACGAACGTGGCTGGAAAAACGCCAACTTCGATCACGACGAAACCGATTTTCCATTGCGCGACAAGCACAAGGATGCCAAGTGCGACACCTGCCACAAGGGTGGCGTGAGCGGTCCCAAGGCCAAGAAGTTGAAGGTGGATACCGCGTGTTACGCCTGTCACCGCAAAAATGACGACGAAAAGGGTCACAAGGGGCGCTATGGCGAAAAGTGTGGCACATGCCACACCGCCAAGGACTGGAAGACCAGCATCTTCAATCATGACAAGGAAACCAAGTACCTGCTCAAGGGCAAGCACCGCGAAACCAAGTGCGACGCCTGCCACTTGCCGGTCAAGGGGAATATCTACAAGACCAGGCTGGAAGAGACCTGCATTGCCTGTCACAAGAAAGACGACAAGCACAAAGGCCAGCTTGGTAACAAGTGCGAAACCTGTCACGACGAAAAGAAATGGAAAGATACCCCCTACGACCACAACAAGTCGCGCTTCGCATTGACCGGTAGCCACGCCAAGGTCGAGTGCAAGAAATGCCACCTGACACCTGCCTTCAAGGATGCGCCGCTAAGCTGCAACGGTTGCCATGCGAAGGACGACAAGCACAAGGGCGGCTACGGCAAAAAATGTGAAACCTGCCACGCCACCGGGACCTGGAAAACCTGGGACTTCGATCATTCGACAACGCATTTCCGGCTCGAGGGCGGGCACAGCAACCTTGATTGCAAGGAGTGCCACAAGGAGTCGAAATCGGGGCCGCGCAAGCCGGGACGGGCCTGCATCGCCTGCCATGTGAGGGATGACGTGCACAACGGCGCCTTCGGCAGTCAGTGCGAAAGCTGTCACGTCGCGGCCAATTGGAAGAAGGTCAGGCGCTAGCCAGATGCATAATTTGTGTGATAAATTCCCGCAAAATGTTTTTTGACTTGTATCAACGCGTCGCCAAATTCGAGCTTCCTCAAGCTGGGCTACGAGAATTGATTAACCGGTTTAACGAGGTACCCCGCCTGTGACCTACCTTGCTCGTCTACTCCTTGTCGTGCTCGCCGCTGCCGCTCTCCTGTTCGGGCAATGGGGCAGCGCTTTCGCACAGACGCAAGCCGATAGCGCACAGAACCTCAGCTTTGATCACAACAAGACCGGCTACATACTCGATAACGCGCACAAATCGGTTAATTGCGAGACCTGCCACACTTCGGGTGTTTTCCGTGGTACGCCGCGTGCTTGTGCCACCTGTCATGCCGGCGCCGGAGCCAGGGCGCCGGGCAAGCCGGCCACCCATATTCCGACAACGGCGGCCTGCGATTCCTGCCATCGCCCGGGGGCTACCAACTGGAGCGAAAAGCCAACCGGATTTGTTAAGGGGGCATCAGGGCACGCGATCAATCCGATGCTCGGCGTTACGGAAACCAATTGCCAGACCTGTCACAACGGCGCCTTCATCGGCGCCAATGCGCTGACCAAGCCGGCGACCCACATTCAAACCTCGACAGCCTGCAGCACCTGTCACAACACGACTGCATGGACGCCAGCCACCAACCCCCATGCCGGCGTCCAGCCGGGAACTTGTGCCACCTGTCACAACAGCGTCAATGCAACCGGTAAAACGGTCGATCACATTCCTACTGCTGCCACTTGCGATACCTGTCACAAGAATTTCTCGACCTTCGTGCCGGCCAGAATGGATCACTCCGGCTTGAACGGTCAGTGCTCGACCTGTCACTCGGGACGTTTCTCCTCGCAGAGTGCCCAAAGCAAGCCGGCGACCCATCTGTCGACAGCTCAGCAATGCGATACCTGCCACCTGTCAACGACGTCCTGGGCTGTTGCAACGTTCGATCACGCAAATCGGCCGCAGAATAGTCAGTGCTCAGATTGTCATACGCCGGGCGGGTCGGGCTTGAGCAAGCCGGCCAACCATGTGCCGACCACCGCCACCTGCGATACCTGCCACACCAATTTTGTGTCGTTCAGTCCCGTACAGATGAATCATGGCGGGACGGCTGCCAATTGCTCATCGTGTCACAACGGTGCTTTCATTTCGGTCAATGCTCTCGGTAAATCCGGACGCCATATTCCCACTGTCGTTCAGTGCGATTCCTGTCATACCAGCGGCTTCGTTTCCTGGTCGCCGGCAAAAATGAACCATACCGGCCTCGATGGGCAGTGTGCCAGCTGTCACAGCGGCGGTTACCTGCCGCAGAATGCCCAGGCCAAGACGGCAACACATATTTCAACGACGGCCCAGTGTGATAGCTGTCATAGCTCGACGGCAACCTGGGCGACCGCTACCTTCAACCACGCCAACGCCAGCCCCGCGGTAGCCGGGCGCTGCTCCTCCTGTCACAACGGGGCGAATGCCCTGGGCAAGTCGGTCAACCACATTCCGACAGCCGGGCAGTGCGATAGCTGCCACAACAATTTCACAGCCTTCTCGTCGGTCGCCATGAGTCATGCCGGTACGGTGGGGACGTGTAACAGCTGTCATAACGGCAACTTTGCTTTCGCCAATGCACAGGCCAAGACGGCGGTCCATATCCCAACCGGTGCGCAGTGCGATACCTGTCATACCGGGGGCTTCAACGCCTGGTCGCCGGCGGTGATGAACCATGCCGGCCTGCGCGGTCAGTGTTCGACGTGTCACGGTGGTGGCTATGTCTCGCAAAATGCGCTCGACAAGCCGCTGACCCATGTCAGTACAACAGCTCAGTGTGACACCTGTCACGGCAGCACCACGTCGTGGGCTACCGCTAGCTACAGCCACGATGCGTCGGCGACTGGCCGGTGCGATAGCTGTCATGGCGTGACGGCTCTGGGCAAGTCGGCAAGGCATATCCCGACAGTGACGACTGCGGCGAATTGCGGCAGTTGTCATAACAACTACGCCTCCTTCAAGCCGGCGGCAATGGATCACGCAGCAACTGGCGGCGCGGCATGTGCGACCTGCCACGGCGGCGCCTACGTTTCGCAGAATGCTCTGGCCAAGCCCGCAACCCATATCCAGACCTCCGCGGCTTGCGACAGTTGTCACGGAAGTAGCAATTTCACGTCTTGGGCGGGAGGTTCGTTCAACCATGCTGCCGCGACGCCATCGGTTCTCGGTCGTTGTGCCAGTTGTCACATAGATGCCAATTCCTTCGGAAAATCCAATCTTCATATTCCGACCGCAAGTTCCTGCGAAAACTGTCATGGGACGAGCTATACCGCCTTCAAGCCGGCCAGGATGAACCATGCGCAAACTAGCGAAACCTGCGCTACCTGCCATAGCGGCGCCTATACCGGGCAGGGGGCTTTTGCCAAGCCGGCCAACCACATTCCGGCAACGGCGGCTTGCGATACTTGCCACCAGAACAGCAACTTCCTGTCCTGGGCGCCATCATCGATGGATCATACGGGCCAGACGCAGTGCTCAACCTGCCACGGCGGTGCATACATTGCGCAAAATGCCCAGGCGAAGCCGAGCACGCACGTATCGACCAACGCGCAATGTGCGAGTTCAGGGTGTCACACGGCACCGACGGGTACGTCGCAGGGGTCGTGGCGGGTTGGTTCCATTCCGAATCACGCCTTGTTTACCCCGTCTGTCGCTGTCGGCGACCATAGCTGCAATGGCTGCCACAATGGAACAGCAGGCAAGGGCATTGCCAAGCCGGCTACTCACATTCCGACGACGGCGTTCTGCGATACCTGCCACACCAACTTCAATGCCTTCGCACCAGCCGGCATGAGCCATGCAGGAATTACCAACGGCTGTGCCAGTTGCCATGGCGGTGCGCATGTTGCACTGAACGCGCAGGCCAAGCCAAGCAGTCACATTCCGACCAGCAGTTCTTGTGAGACCTGCCATGGTTCGACCAACTTCACTGCGTTCAAGCCGGCCAGCATGAACCATTCGACAGCCACCGGCGTCGCTTGCGCAACCTGCCATGGCGGTGCCTATACGGGGCAAGGCGCCTCCGCCAAGCCGGTCGGGCATATTCCGGTAACGGGGGCGTGCGATTCTTGCCACAGGAACAGCAATTTCGTGACCTGGAGTCCGTCCAGTATGGATCATGCGGGTCTGACCCAATGCTCGACCTGCCATAACGGGAGCTATCTGGCACAGAATGCCCAGGCGAAGTCGGTTTCGCACCAGGCAACGAATGCCCAGTGTTCCGATTGCCACAAATCGACGTCAAGTTGGGCGACTACGACCCAGGATCACTCGAAATTGACACCGCCTGCGGTGATTGGCGGCCACACCTGTTCTACCAACTGTCACAACGGGACCCCCAACAAAGGCTTGGCCAAGCTGGGTACGCATATCCCGACGACGGCCCAGTGTGATAACTGCCACACCAATTTCGCGGCTTTCGCACCGGCAACAATGAGCCATGCCGGAACGGCCGGCACCTGTATCAGTTGTCATGGCGGTGGGTATGTGTCGGTGAATGCACAAGCCAAGCACGCGACGCACATTGTGACGACGCAGTCTTGCGATACTTGCCACGGCACGATCGCCTGGAAGCCAGCCACCAATTTTCATGCTGGCGTGGCCACCGGAACGTGTGCGACATGCCACAACGGCAGCAACGCCACCGGCAAAAACCTGACCCACATCCCGACTTCGCTGGCGTGCGACAGTTGTCACAATAATTTCGCTGCGTTTTCTCCGGCCCAGATGAACCATGCCGGTACATCCAGCCAGTGTTCAAGCTGTCACAGCGGCAACCATGTCGCCGTAAATGCCTTGGCCAAGCCGCTGACTCACGTCAGCACGACTGTCCAGTGCGATACGTGCCACAAATCGACGACCACATGGACCGGGGCGATCTATGTCCACCCGGTTTCGGCAACCGGTACTTGTTCCAACTGCCACAACGGATCGGTTCTCGGCGCTGAGGGCAAGGGCGCAGGCCACGTCGCGACGACCGCCCAGTGCGACACCTGTCATAAATCGACGACGGTCTGGACCGGGGCTACATTTGCCCATGCCGCATCAGCCGTCGGAACCTGCTCCAATTGTCACAACGGGGCATACGCCCCGGGCAAGTCGAGCGGCCATATTCCGACGACCCTGCAGTGTGACAACTGCCACAAGAACTACACGGCATTCCGGCCGGCCAACATGAGCCACACCGGAACGACTGGGCAGTGTTTGTCCTGCCATAACGGCGGATACACCAGCGTCAATGCGCAAGCCAAAAATACCGGCCACCTCGCCACCAGCGATTCCTGCGACGCATGCCACCGCACGACTGCCTGGCTACCCGCCAGCTTTGCGCATACCCCGGCCCAATTGGCGGGCAAGACCTGTGTGAGTTGTCATAACGGGACGACGGCTACGGGCAAGCCGGCGCTGCATATTCCGACGTCCGAGGCGTGCAGCGTTTGCCATCGTACCGGCGGGACATGGGTGCCGGTCATAACGCCGTATGCCCATACCGGGGTGACGACAGGTTCGTGTACCAACTGTCACGTGAACAGCTATCCCGGGATGTCTTACAAGCCGTTGGCCAATCACGTACCGACGACGGCCAGTTGCGATGCCTGCCATACGAAGACGAGCTGGTCCGCGCTTGCCGCCTTCAACCATGTCGGGGCGACGAATTGCCAGACTTGCCATAACGGCATGTATGTCGGAGTCAAAGGCAAGCATACAACCCATATCCCGACGACCCTCGCCGGTTTGCCAGGCAACGAATGTTCGCTCTGTCACGTCGGTACCACTTCGTTTATATCGGTATCAAGAATGAACCACGGGAGCATCCAGACGAACTGCAAGACCTGTCATGCCAGCACGACGGCTTATGACGTGGGTGGTGCCGAGAAGATCAGGTTGGGGGGGCACGAAGGCTCAAAAGCGACGGACGACTGTTCCCAGAGCGGTTGTCACAAGCCCCTGGGAAGAAAAGGGTCGCCCTACACAAAGTGGGACTGATTTGTGGGGCGAGAAATTGGCACGATTTCGCGGTAAATCATGAAGAAAGTGAAAATGGCTGGGCGTATCTATAAAAATGCCGTGCTGTCGGCAATGGTGGCGAAAGTCGCCCGGTTTGTTGTGGTCTTTTCTTTGCTGGCGAGTGCCAATGCCTTCGCCGCGATCATCGAAACGATCGATGTTACGCGGGTCGGCGATCAGGCTGAGGTAACTATCCGCTTTACGACGGAGATTCAATACACCCGGCATACCCCCGGTGACGAAGGGAAGTTCCTGCGTATTTTCTTTCGGCTGACCAAACCCGGAGTTTCGGAAAGCGAGTTGATGCAGGAAGTACGACGGTCGCCGAAAAATGATCTGCTTCCACCGTTTACCGTGGCCTATCCCGAACTGGTAAACGGCATGTTGATTACCTTTGCCAAGCCGACAAAGTTTATTGTCCGGGCAGGCGATGACAGTCGTAGCATCGTCGTCATGGTCCCCGCACCGCCACCGGCCAAGGGCAAGGATGTCGCCGTTGCCAAAGGCAAGCCCGCCGAAAAGCCGGCGCCTGTCGCCATCGAGACGCCTGCGGTGGCACCCGTTGTCGCCGATGTGCCGGCAGGTTCGCCGATTGCTCCGGCGCAGACGCCGGACGCCAGCAAGCCCGAGGCTGCTCCCGTCTTGTCTGCCGAGAAAGTCGAAGAAATGGCGCATGCCTTTCTGCTCGACGGACAGGAGGCTTTCGAGAAGGGGGATTATCCGAAGGCGATCAATCGCATGAACCGCATTCTGAGTCTTCCGCAAAATGAACGGACCAAATCGGCGCAGGCGCTGATTGGCGAGGCGCGCGAGAAAAACGGTGAAATCGCCAAGGCGCGTGCCGAATACAATCTTTATCTGAAGCTTTATCCCGATTCGCCCGAGGTGCCGAAAATCAAGCAGCAGCTCGCCGCCTTGCCCGCCGTCGATACGGTTCGCCGGCCGCGGGCGCGCGTTGTTCGTGATGACAGACCCGCCGAATGGACGGTCTACGGCAGCCTTTCCTCTTATTTCTTTGGCGGTCAGTCGAAGCAGGATGACGGGCCGATGAAGCGTGACCAGGAATCGCTGGTGTCATCGCTGAATTTCAGCGCCCGACTGCGGGATTCGGTGACCGATACACGCTTTGTATTCCGCGATACCGACAGCCGGAATTTCATGCGGCCGAGCCGCAACTACAATCGCATCTACTCCGCCTATGCCGAACGGACCGATCGCGAGGTTGGCTATTTCGTCCGCGTCGGGCGGCAGAACCCGAATGGCGCCGGCGTGCTTGAGCGCTTTGACGGGATCACCGGCAGCTATAACCTGACTCCCGACTTCAAGCTTGGGGCGGTTTATGGTGAGGCGGTCGAGTTCGGCTCGCCGTTCAAGAAAAATTTTTATGGCGGCAATGTTGAGCTGGCTCCGCAGGTCGGGTGGCCAGGGGCAAGTCTTTATGGCATCGAGCAGAATATCGACGGGATTCTGAATCGTCGTGCCGTTGGTTCGGAGTTCCGTTACTTCGACGGTCAGGTTACGGCATTCGGCCTGGTCGATTATGACGTTCTCTACAAGGGCGTAAACATCGGCATGGCGCAGGCTAACTACCTCGACAAATGGAACAACAATTACTTTATTTCCTACGATTACCGGCAGAGTCCGACCTATAGCCTGACCAATGCACTGTCGACCACAGGATATTCGACGGTGACCGATCTGGTTGGCAATGTCGGGGTCAGCGGGGCACGCCAACTGGTTTCGGAAATGACGGCACTGTCTACGATGTTCGCGACCGGGGTGACGATTCCGGTCGGAGAGCGCTGGCAGTTTGGCGCCGATTACCGGATGTCGGAAATTTCCGGCACCAATGCCACCATTCCGCTTGCCCAGATGTGCAAGGAAATCCAGGACGATGCCAATCCCAATGATCCGCTATGCGTCGATGGGCCGCGCGGCACGCTGCGGATTTCCGAAATGGGTATCTGTCAGGTCGACAGTTATGATCTGGTTACGCGAACCTGTCGTGCCACATCGGATGCTTCCGGTCGCACCAACATGTATTCGGCGCAGGCTATCGGAACCAACCTGTTTGTTCCGAACGGGGTGGGGGTGGTCTATCTTGGTTATATTGCCGGCCCCAACTACACCGGCCAGAACCTGGGTTTGAGCTATATCTTCCCGTTTTATGAAAACTGGCGACTGGAAAACAATGCCCGCTACTACACCCAGAAAAGCGATAGTGGCCAGAACATGACCCAGTTTTCACCGAGCATGAAGCTGGTGTATCAGTGGCGGAACAGTCTGTCTCTGGAAGGGGAAGTCGGTTACAGTGAGTCGAACAATACAGGGACTACGGTCAGCAAGAACAGGCGCGAATATCTCTATCTCGGCCTCCGTTGGGACTACCGCTAGGCATTAATTTTCATCCAGCCCGTTGGCTTGATTTCTGGCAACTTCCGGGTTGCCAGACTCATTTGCAGCACTATCAAATTCAAAATATTTCGGTGACTCCCATATGACTTTTGTTTACATCGTTGTGGCCAGTATTGCGCTATCCCTGCTTGTGCTGTGGGGGCTTGGAAAATATGCGGCCAACAAATCGACCGCCGTCGACAAGGTCGACATCGCAGCGGCGCTGCGCGAATTGTTGCTGGCCAAGGCGGAAGGCCGTATTGATCAGGCCGAATTCGAGCGGCAACAGGCGCAACTCCACGCGGCCGTTCTCGAGCCTGCGCAGGCGCCGGCAGGATTTCAACTGCCTGGAAAAAAACTCGGCTTGGTCGCTGGCGGGGTGGTTTTGGCCATCGCCGTGGCTGCCATCTGGGTTGCCTCGCCTGCCGGCGATGCGCCGAAAACGGCCGTCGTCAGCGAGTCGGTTGGCGTCCCGGAAGAAAAGAATAGCGTGCAGGCGAGCAGTGGTGGCGACCTCAATACGGTCGTCAAGAAGCTGGCTGACAAGATGGCTAAGGACCCGAACAACGGGGAAGGCTGGCTGTTGCTGGCCAAGACCTACAGCGAACTGCGCCGCCACGGCGAGGCCGACGCAGCCTACGCCAAGGCCTCGGCACTGATTGCGCTGGATGCGCAGGCGCTGGCCGACTGGGCGGATGCCCATGTGATGACCAAGGATCGCCAATGGGATGATGCGGCGAGCAAGATCGTCAAGCGTGCCCTGGCGGCCGATCCAAAACACGTCAAGGCGTTGGCCCTGGCAGGTAGTGAGGCTTTCAGCCGGGGCGACTACAAGGCTGCCATCGATTTCTGGAAGCGCATGAAGGCTGCTGCACCGGCGGATTCAATGGACAGCAAGCTGGCGGATGCCAACATTGCCGAAGCCAACGCGATGCTGACCGGCAAGAAGCCTGCTCCGGTTGCGGCTGCCGAGCCGGCGGTGACCGTTGGTGCGGTGGCCGGGGTGGTCACGCTGAGTCCGAAACTGAAGGGCAAGGTGGCCGCCGGCGATACGCTGTTCGTTACCGCGAAGGCATTGGAAGGAAATGGTCCGCCGCTGGCGGTGTGGCGTTACCAGGGTTCGGATTTTCCGATTGAGTTTCGCCTGGATGACAGCTTGGCCATCATGCCGGGACGCACGATTTCGCAGTTTTCCGAAGTGCTCGTGACGGCCAAGATTTCGAAGAGCGGCAGCGCCGAGCCGGCCAAGGGTGACCTGCTGGCGGCACCGGTCAAAGCCCGGCTGGGCAATACGACGCTGGTCGTGGAGCTGAACGCGGAGCGCTGATCAGACCGGCAGGTAGGCCGGAAACAGCGGCGCCCGGCCGGTGGCGAGGTAGTTGTTGCAGCGCTCGATGTATTCCCGGGTGCTTTTCGGCATGGCCGTTCTGGCCCGGGAGATGTAGAAAATGAGGTCGCGGCCCTGGCGGATCAGTTGCAGGCCGTCTGACAGGTTGTAGGTGAAAGGCGCGCTGAACACCGCCGGGCCGGTCAGCAGGCTGAGGTCGGCAAGGCGTTCGCCGGCAGTCACCATGCGTGCCCAGACATCGAAGATGTCGGCATCCGTGCGCAGCGTTTCAGTCTTGATCTTGGCGGCAATCGCCAGGTCGCGGATGGGGGCTTCGATGTCGGCAAAAGCCGGAATTCCGCTGAAATTGTCGATCATCGTGTTGGAGATCAGGTCGATGTCGCGCAGAACCTGGCCGATTTTGATGTAGCGGCTTTCGTAGAAGTCTTCGAGCGGGATCGAGAAAGCGCGGAAAGGTTCGCCCCACAACTCGTCGATACCTTCTTCGCCGCTCCGGTGCATGACGCAGCGCCCGAGTTCCATGGCGTCGAGCAGGCATTTGCCGCATTCGCGCATGAGCGGGTTGTCGCTGAGTATTTCGATGCCGCAGCTCTGCAGTTCGACCAGTTTGCGGAAAATGTCGGCTGCCCGGTTGAACAGTGCGCCGGCCAGCATGGCACCCTTGACGCGTTTGCGCGCCGGGTCGGTTTCGGCTTCGTAGGTGCTGCGCGCCTCGTTCAGGCGCGTGCCGGGAATGTTCAGACCGTGCTCGGTGTGGTTGAACAGCCGCCGGGTCAGGGCGTCGATCAGTTTTTTCTTGGCTTGCAGGGTGTCGGCCGGCACCGGGTAGGTCTTGATCCAGTACCCGTCGTAGAAAACACGCTCCAGGCCGTCGATGATTCGACGCGTGCCTTCCGGGGGGGTGTCGGAGGTGCTGGGTACGTGGGCCAGTTGGTGCGCTGTATTCATGGTTCTCTGCAGAAAAGCCTGGATACGATTTGGACAGTTATTGCTTGAATAACTTCCGGATATTCGTTGCGGCTTGTCGGGGTGAGCGTGTTGATTAGCGAGCCGGGAATTGTACAGTGACCAATAGGCCTTTTGGCGTAATTGATGTGTCGAGTTTCAGAGTGGCGCCATGAAGTTCGGCGATTCGGGCGACGATGGCCAGCCCGAGGCCGCTGCCTGGCTGGCTGCCCTGGTTGAGCCGGTGGAAGCGGCGCAGCACGGACTCGCGTTCGTCTGCCGGGATGCCCGGGCCGCTGTCGGCGACCGAGAGGGTGACGAATGCGTTGGCGCGGGCTACATCGACACGTACCTGGCCGCCCTCGGGGGTGTAGCGAACGGCGTTGTCGACGAGGTTGCGGATCAGCACTCCCAGCCATTCGGGCTGCCCGGTGACTTGACAGTCGGGGCTGGCGGCGAGGTCGAACTCGATGTTCTTGGCTAAAATCTGCGGGCCGAGATCGGCGCAGACTTCTTCGGCCAGCCCGGCCAGATCGACGGTTTTCGGGGCAGGCAGGCCGGATTCGGGGTCGAGGCGGGCCAGGTGCAGCATCTGGTCGACGAGGTGGGCGGCGCGAGTCAGGCCGCTTTGCAACTGGTTCAGCGAGCGGTCGCGTTCGTCGTCGTCGCGAGCCCGCTGGGCGACCTGCAACTGGGCCTGCAGCGCGGCGAGCGGGGTGCGCAGTTCGTGCGCGGCGTCGGCAGTGAAGCGGCGTTCGGCTTCGAGCGTGTGTTCGACGCGCTGGAAGAGACCGTTGAGCGATTCGAGCAGGGTGCGGATCTCTTCGGGAGCGGCGGCCGGATGCACCGGCTGCAACTGCTGCGGGTCGCGGCTGGCGATCTGGCGCGCGATGCCGTCCAGGGCGGCAAAGCCGCGTCGGGTGGCGAGCCAGACCCAGAAGCCGATGAGCGGCAGACCGAAGAGCGCCGGGAAGAGCAGGCGCCAGGCGATGTGGCCGATCAGCTCGTCGCGGACGTGGTGGTTTTCGCTGACCTGGACCTGCAGGTTGTGATCCTCGTTCCACTGGCTGTAATGCCGCCAGTGGCCATCGTCGCCGGTACGCGTTTCGGAAAAGCCGGCTTCCACGGTCAACGGGGATTTCGGGGCATTTTTCGAACGCATGAGCAAGGTGCCATCGTCGCGCCAGATCTGGAAACGCAGGCGGCGCTGGTATTTGTGCGTCACTTCGCCGAGGTCCTCGATATCTTCACCCTCGTCGTGGCTGGCCAGGGCGAGCAGGGTCTGGGCGGCCTGGGTCAATTGGGCGTCGAACAGCTCATCGACCTCGTGGTGGGCGTCGATGTAGCTGAAAACCATGGTGACGAGCCAGGCCGCGGCGACGCCGCCGAGCAGCAGACCGAGCAGGCGGCGGCGCAGCGAGAACCAGACGGTGGTGGTTTCGCCACTCATTTGGGAATGGTGTAGCCGACGCCGCGCAGGGTGCGGATCAGGTCGCTGCCGAGTTTTTTGCGCAGGTGGTGGATGTGCACTTCGAGGGCGTTGCTGTCCGGCTCGTCGCGCCAGCCGTAGACCGATTGTTCGAGCTGGGTGCGGGTCAGGACGCGGCCGGCATTTTCGAGCAGCATCTGGAGCAGCGAATATTCTCGGCTGGACAGTTCGATTTCCTGCCCGGCCAGCGTGACGCGGTGAGCCGCGAGGTCGATGGCCAGTTCGCCGTGGGTCAGCAGCGGGGCGGCGCGGCCGGCGCTGCGCCGGGTCAGGGCGCGGATGCGGGCGCTCAGTTCGTCGAGGTCGATGGGTTTGACGAGGTAGTCGTCGGCTCCGGCATCGAGGCCGGAAACCTTGTCGCCGGTGGCATCGCGGGCGGTCAGGATGAGGATGGGCACGGTCAGCCCGCGGCTACGGGCGCGGCTGAGTACATCCATGCCGGACAGGCGGGGCAGGCCGAGGTCGAGGACGACCAGGTCGAAGCTTTCGCTATGCAGGGCCTGGTCGGCGGAATTGCCGTCGCGCAGCCAGTCGACGGCGAAGCCGGCCTGGCGCAGGCCGACGGTCAGGCCGTCGCCAAGTTCGGGATCGTCTTCGACAAGCAAGATTCGCATGGGCTAATTCTATCAGCTAGCCAACCACCAGCTGGCAGCGCCCACCCAGACCAGCAGGAAGATCGCAGCGAGCGGCCGGGCAGACGGGATGGCTTTTTCCGGCGAACCCTGTTTGTGGCCGGTAATCATGGCGCGGACGAGGTTTTCGCCGTGCAGCAGGCTGCCCGAGATAACGCCGGCAACGTGGATGAAGACGACAGTGAGCATGGTCGCGGCCAAGCCTTCGTGCAGTTCTTCGAGCCAGTCGCCGCCGAGTTCGTTGTACATCGCCCAGCCGACCAGGCCGGTGGCGATGCCGAGGCCGAGCAGCAGCACGATGGCCCAGCCGCCAGCCGGGTTGTGGCCGGTGTGGTGGTCCGGATCAAGGCGGATCAGGCTGCGCAGGTAATCGACGACCGAACCCGGGCCGCGCACGAAATCGACAAAGCGGGCGTAGCGCGAACCGATGAAGCCCCAGGGCAGGCGGAAGAGGGCGACCGCAACGACCGTGCCGCCTGACAGGACATGGACGAGCCGCAGGGATTCGCTTTCGGAGGTCAGCCAGGCGAGGATGAAGCCGCCGACCATGAGCCAGTGGCCAAGGCGCACCGGCCAGTCCCAGACAAGAATTTTTTGCATGATTTACTCGCGCAGTTCGCGGATGGAAATGTCGTGTTCGCTGTAGCTCCCCTTGGCCGCATCGGGGTGACAGGCTTCGCAGTTGGCGGCCGATTTGACGCGCGGATCGCGCCAGTATTTGGCCGGGATTTCGTCATGCTTGCGGATGAAGCGGGCGGTCTGGGTGATGCGCGGCGGATTGCCGGCATTGCCCACACGGCTGGCGCTGCCGGCATGGCGCTCGAGAAAGGCGCCGATTTCCTGCCCGGTTTTCTGGTCGACCGTAGCATCGCTGCCGAAATGGTCGCCCAGGCCGGCCATCAGCTTGCGCCAGTCGGCGGCCTGGAGCAGGGCCGGTTGGTAGGCGATGTGGCAACTGCTGCATTCGGTGGTGAAGCTGGCCGGTGCGTTGGCCGGCATCGGCAGGCGATCGGCCAGGGCCGGGAAGGCGCTGCCGAGCAGGGCGATGAGGAGCAGACGTTTCATTTCAGCGTACCTCGCTCAGGAAAGTAACGAAATCGGCCTTCTCGGCCGGCGTGCAGGCGCGACCGACGACTTCCTTGCAGTTGCGGCCGAACCATTTTTCAACCTTGGCCGGGTCGCTCAGGCGATTCGGGTTGGCGGCGACGGCCAGCGGCTTGATGCTCTTGCCGGTCACGGCATGCTCGCCGGCATTGAGCGGGCTGTCGGTGTGGCAACTGATACAGGCCGGCATCTTGTCGTTGATGGCAAAACGCTGGCGGAAAAAGGCATCGCCGCGTTTGGCCGAGGGCGTGAAGCCGGCTTGCTGGCTGGTCGCTTCGGCGACGTAAATCTGACGAATCTGCTGCGGCGTTTCGGCGTGGCAGGCCAGGCTGGCAAGCAGCAGCGCTACGGCGGGAATGGCTCTCATCTTGGTTCTCCTTCTTGTGTCGATGGGAAAGGAGTGTAGGGAGCGAGTCTTAAACGCGGCTTAGGCGAAACTTAAGCTGGGATTAAGGCTAAGATTCGAGGCCATTCATTCAGGAAGCATCTCCGGAAGCCAGCCATGAAACTCCAGCATCTGTCGATAGGCGCCCGTTTCGAATACGAGGGCGTTACCTATGTCAAAACTGGGCCGCTGACGGCCAGTTCGGAAGCCGGCGGGCAGCGCATCATCCCGCGCCATGCCGTGCTGCGGCCGGCTGGCGGCGCCGGTGGTGCGCAAGGCGTTCAACAGCTTTTTCGAAACCTGCCACCGGCTCGTCGGCGAAGCCGGGCAGGCCGAACTGGAGCAGGCGCGCCAGCGTTTCCTGAAAGCGATCGATTAGCCGAATCCTACGGTCAACCGGAAAAAAGCAAAAAAATGGAAGGCATCGGCCTTCCATTTTTGTTTCCGCAGGCGGGATGCTTAGAAATTGATGCCGACCTTGGCCAGCAGCGCCCAGTTTTCGAAGCTGACGTTGTCGCTTTCGCTGGTGTTCAGGTAGCGCAGATCGAGGCCCGAGTAGTACAGGCCCTTGCGGTAGTTGGCACCGACCACGGCGCCGTAGCCGAACAGGCTCTTGTCGGCCCGGCCGTTGTCGGCCTGGACAAGGCCGAGCACCGGGCCGGCACCGACCGAGAAGCCGCCGCCGACCGGCAGCGTGTAGCGCGGCGACAGCTCGAAGGAGGTCGATTTCATGCCCGATTCGTCGATGTGGTTGATCTGGACATGGGTGCGGATGCGGTTGTCCGGCGTCTGGATCAGGCCACAGTTCATGTTGAAGTCGAGGCCGTAGACGAACATCGAATCGTCGTTGCCGGCCGGGGCGCCCATGACGCCGACGCTGACCGCGACGCTCGGCTCGAACTTGAAGCCGGATTGCAGGCCGGGGAAGAACGTCAGGCCGTCGGCATGGCTGGCCGTGGCGCCGAGGGCCAGGCCGGCGACGAGGAGGGTGGATGCGAGGCGGTTGATTTTCATGGTCTCTCCGGTTCGGTGATGGATGGCGAAGGCAGCGGCGCCGTGGCCGGGCTGCAAGCGGAGGGACTATAGTCGGCGGGATGCGGGCGGTCTGTGACCCAGGTCACCCAGCCGCCTATTTCTTGAGCAACGCTTCCTGCGCGGCATCGAGATCGACTTTCCTGATCAGGCCCATTTTCGTCCCGATCACCTTGCCATTGCGGTCGATGAACAGCGTATACGGCAGGCCGCCCCGGGTGTTGCCGAGCGCCTGCATGAGCGGCAGGCCCTGGGCTTTGGCGATGAAGACCGGGTAATCCATTTCGTAGGCCTTGGCGAAATCTCCGGCTGCTTCGGCCTTGTCCTCAATGCCGATGCCGAGGACCTCGACCTTGCCCTTGTGGGCGGCGCGGAACTTGATCAGCTCGGGGATCTCGGCCCGGCACGGGCCGCACCAACGGGCCCAGAAATTGACGACGAGTGGCTGGCCACGATAGCGCTCGAGGGCCACCGGCTTGTCGGCGAGATCGTTGAGCGTGGCGGCGAAGAGCGGGGCGGAGGAAATCTCGTCTGCTACGGTCAACCCGGAAAAAAGGCCAAAAATGAAAAGCGCAAACAGCTTTTTCAGGTTCAAGGCAGATCACCACGGCGGAAGATGAAGTAGCCGATGGTAGCACTGACCACGCCGAGCGCCGCCGGGTAGGCCAGGGCGAAAACCTTGTAGCCGGCCGTGCCGAACAGGTCGAGGATGACGTAGGCGGAGGGGCCGAGGACGATCAGTTGCGGGTCGAAGAGGGCCAGCGCGGCGGTGCGGAAGACCTGCAGCGGGTTGGCCAGGGCCAGGGTGACGGCGAGTTCCGGCGCCACTTTGCCCTGGATCATGACGCCGAGCAGGATCAAATCGAGGAAGAGCAGCAGGAAAAGCCAGACCATGAAGGCGGCGCCCTGGGCCATGTCGGTGGTGCGGGCGATGGCCGAGATGAGCATGCCGATGCCGAGGAAGCACATGGCCATGACGGCGAGCAGGGCGGTGTAGTAGCCGAACATGTCCCACGGCACCTCGATGCCCTGAATGGTTGCCCAGATCACGGCGCCGAGCATGGCCAGGAAGACCGGTGCGAAGACGACGATGTAGCGGCCGACGATCTTGCCCCAGAACCACGCCGACAGCGACACCGGCAGCGAGAGCAAGTATTCGAAGACGCCGGCCTCGCGGTCGCCGGCCACCGAGCGCACCGTGGTGATCAGCACGAAAATGGGCAGGATGGCCATGGTCAGCTGGATGTAGGTGACGAGCAGGCGCGACAGGCCGATGAAGCCGAGTACGCGCGATTCGGTCAGGCCAAAGAGGAAGAGCAGGGCGACGATGCCGCCGAAAACCAGGGTGTAGATCTGGAACCAGCGGGCGCGCAGCGATTCGACGATGTCCAGTTTGGCAGTCAGCCAGAGTTGTTTCATTTACTTGCCCTTGGCCAGTAAGCGCTGGCTCATGTCGGTGAAATCGAGGCTGTCCGGCATCGGGGTCGAGACGGCAGCGAAGTTGTAGCCCATCGGCGAGGTCCTGGTGATGAACCGGGCGTGCCTGGGGTCGAGCCAGATCATTTCATCGCGGCTCTTGCTGTTGAAGTCGGCGACCCACATGCGGGTGGCGGCGTCGGCCAGCCACGGGTATTTGTCGGCTTTTCCCTTGAGCCAGAAGGCGAGGCAGCCGGGGTCGTCGAACTTGAAAACGGTGTTGTCCGGGCCACCGCGTATCTCGGCGCCAAAGCGACGGTCGGAAATGACCATGCTGCAACGCACGCAGGTGTCGCGGTCCCACTTGATCTCGGCCATGCCTGCCGGCCAGTTGTCTTGCTTGCAGCCCGAGAGCAGCGCGGCAAGCGGCGTCAGCAACAGGCCGCCGGTACCGAGGCGATTGAGGAAGTCACGGCGATGCTGGTCGCACATGCTCAGCTTTCAGACAGCGACAGCTCGCTGACCAGCGCCGTGTAGCGGGAAATGATGCCGAGGAAACGCAGGCGGTCGGGGCCGGCGATCTCGCCTTCCCAGATGCGGTTGTCGTCGCGGCTGCTCAGGTTCCAGCCATCGAGTGCCTTGGCGAAGGCCGGTTCGAAGCGGCTGAGGACGATGCGGCAGGCCAGCCGGGCGGTCAGCGTCACGGCGTCGGCCACCTTGTCGTCGAGGACGACCTTGCCCATGTCCATTTCGATGACCCGATTGACCAGGGCCGAGACTTCGTCGAGGCGGTGGCTGGAGATGATCATTGTGGCGTCGTCGAGGCGTTCGGCCAGCAGGTCGAAGAAGATCTTGCGCGCTTCCGGATCGAGGTTGGCGGCCGGTTCGTCCATGACCAGCACCCTGGCCTCGCGGCCCAGGGCGATGGCGATCAGCAGCTTCTGCTTCATGCCACCCGATAGCCGCACGAACTGGCGGGACAGGATTTCATCGACGTCGAGGCCGAGGCGCCGGGCGATGGCGTGGATGCGCTGCGGATCGGTGCCGCACAGCGAGGCCGAGAAATTGATCAGCTGGCCGACCGGCATCTTGAGCGGCGGCGGCAGTTGCGGCACGAAGCCGATGCTGCCGAGCACCTCGGTGCGGTTGCTGCGCGGGTCGAGGCCGTTGATGGCGACCTCGCCATCGTGCGTGTATTCGCCGAGCAGGCAGCGGATCAGCGTGGTCTTGCCGGCGCCGTTCGAACCGATCAGCGCAACGCGCTCGCCGATGCCGATGTCGAGGCTGATGCCATCGAGGACCCGGGCCTTGCGGAAAGTCTTGGCGATGTTCTTGAACTGGATCATGTCGGCGATTATAGGCAGGGCGCGGAAATCGTCTTTGAACCTGAATCAAAAAAACGTGTGCCGGGCGGCAACGGGGGGTTGGGTGAGGCAGAGCCAAGGCCAGGGTTTGGGTTTGATGGGGCTATTACTTTTGTCGTAATTGTCTGGTTTTACGGCCTCTGCTAAGGTTGCGCGGCTCCTGAAAATCTTAAAAATATGAAAAATAATCAGCCAGTATTTGACCGTGAGTACGCTATCCGTCCGGAGTGCAGCATCATCAGCCGGACCGACGAAAAAGGCCTGATCACCTACGTCAATGATGATTTTGTCGAGGCCTCCGGATTTTGCCGCGAGGAACTGATCGGTCAGCCCCACAACATCGTTCGCCATCCGGACATGCCGTCCGAGGCCTTTCGTGACATGTGGGCGACCCTGGAGCGGGGCAAGCCATGGGGCGGCGTCGTCAAGAACCGGCGCAAGGACGGCGGCTTCTACTGGGTCAAAGCCATGGCGACGCCGCTGTCTTCCGGTGGCTACATGTCGGTACGGACGACGGCGAGCGCCGCCGAGATTCGCGCTGCGAGCGCCCTCTACGAGCACATGCGCGGCAATCCGAACTTGCTGCTCGAGCAGGGAAGCGTCCGTGGCGGCCTGTTCAAACGGCTTTTCCGGCGGCTCAACGACATCGATCTGAGCAAGCGGCTGTGGCTGTCGACACTGGCCTCTATCGTCATTGTCAGCCTCAGCCTCGGGCTCGGCTTGCAGGTTGTCGCGGCCGTCCCGGTGTCTGCCCTGGGGCCCGACATTGCCGCGCGCATTGCCGGCCTGCATCAGGCGATGTTGATCATTGGCGGCTTGACCCTGCTCGCCTGGCCGCCGCTGGCCTGGGTGATCATTCGCGAATTCAACCGGCCGGTCCGGGCGGCTATCGAGGCGGCCCGCCGCATGGCGGCGATGGACCTCAGCCAGCCGGTTCCCGTCCATGGTGATGACGAAGTCGGCCAGTTGCTGGCGCAGTTGGCCATCATGCGCAATCATTTCCAGGAAATGGCCGCCATGCTCCGCCAGAGCACGGCCAAGCTCGACGCGATGGCGCGGCGTCTGGCCGATTCCAGCCAGGCCTCGGCAAGTGCCGCGTCCGACCAGGCGGAAGTGGCGACCAACATGGCCGCATCGGTCGAAGAGCTGTCGGTGTCGATCGACCATGTCACCGAGTTTTCCACCGAGGCCGACACGCTTTCCCGCGCCTCGGGCAGCGCCTCGCGCGAGGGCGGCGGCGTCATCCAGCGCGCCGCCGACGAAATGACCCATATCGCCGATACGGTGCACGGCTCGGCGACGGCCATTCGCGAACTGGAGTCCTATACCGTCGACATCTCGACCATCGTCAATGTCATCAAGGAAATCGCCGACCAGACCAATCTGCTCGCCCTCAATGCGGCCATCGAGGCGGCCCGGGCCGGCGAGCAGGGGCGCGGTTTTGCCGTGGTTGCCGACGAAGTGCGCAAGCTGGCCGAACGTACCACCTCGTCGACCAAGGAGATCGCCGACATGATCGCCAAGGTCCAGGCCAGTTCCCGCCATGCCGTTGCCGAAATGGAAAGCAGCGTCGAGCAGGTCCAGTCCGGTGTCGATCTGGCGCGTCAGGCCGAACAGTCGATTGGAACGATACAGGTCGGTTCGGGGCAGGTAGCCGCAGCGGTCAATGAAATTTCGCTGGCCATCCGCGAGCAAAGCACGGCCGCCCGCGAGATCGCCCAGAACGTCGAGCGCGTCGCCCAGATGACCGAGCAGGGGTCGCACGCCAGCCAGGCGGCCGCGGCGCTGGCCAGCGATGTCAATGAGCTGTCCGGCGAGCTGCGGCGGCTGGCCGAGATCTTCAGGATCTGAGCGGCTCGAGTGCTACGGTCAACCGGGAAAAAAGGCCAAAAATCAAATCGGCTTCGATAGCCATTTGAGCAGGGTGGCAAACAGCTGGTCGGGATCGACCGGCTTGCCGATATGGTCGTTCATCCCGGCATCCATGCATTTTTGCCGGTCGCCGGTAAAGGCGTTGGCGGTCAGGGCGAGAATCGGCACCGCCTGCCGGCCGGGCAGGGCGCGGATGATGCGCGCCGCGTCGATGCCGTTCATCCGGGGCATCTGCAGGTCGAGCAGGATCAGGTCGTAATCCTTGCCCTTGGCCAGGTCGACGGCCTCGATGCCGTCCTCGGCCAGGTCGACGACGAGGCCGGCCGACTCGAGCAGTTCGCGCGAGACTTCCTGGTTGATCGGCTCGTCTTCGGCAAGCAGGATGCGCGCCCCGGCATGGCGGGCTTTGAGGCTTTCTTCCGGTAGCTGATCGACGGCCTGGCCGGCTGCTGCGATGCCAGCCGCCGCTTTTTTCAGCCTGGCCGTGAACCAGAAGGTACTGCCCAAGCCGGGTTGACTGTCGACGCCGATACTGCCGCCCATCAGCGTCGCCAGACGCTTGCTGATGGCCAGCCCGAGTCCGGTGCCGCCGTACTTTCGGGTCATCGAGTTGTCGGACTGTTCGAAGGCCTGGAACAGCCGGCCCTGGTCCTCGGCCGAAATGCCGATCCCGGTGTCGCGTATGGCGCAGCGCAGGAGCAGGTCGGTCGCCGTTTCCTGGCTGGCCGAGATGTCCAGGCTGACCGAACCCTGGTTGGTGAACTTGATGGCGTTGCTGGTCAGGTTGAGCAAAATCTGGCCAAGCCGCTGAAAGTCGCCGCGGAGCGGCTGGCTGGCCAGCCCGGGGGCGATGTCGATGCGCAGCGTCAGGCCTTTTGCCGCGGCCGCCGGAAGCGCCAGGTTGCTCAGATTGTCGAGCGGGGTGGCGAGCATGAAGTCGACTTCATCGAGGGTCAGGCGTTCGGCTTCGATCTTGGAAATGTCGAGGATGTCGTTGATCACGTGCAGCAGGTGCTGCGAGGCCTTGGCGACTTTACCAAGCTGGTCGCGCAGCTTGGGGTCGGTCGCCTGTTTGAGGGCCAGGCCGGTCATGCCCATGATGGCGTTCATCGGCGTCCGCAGTTCGTGGCTCATGTTGGCCAGGAAGGTGCTCTTGGCGCGGCTGGCCGCTTCGGCCGCTTCCTTGGCAATCGACAGCGCGGCGGTGCGCTGCTCGACGAGTTCTTCGAGGTGATCGCGGTGCCGCCTCAGCTCGGCCTCGGCATTCTTGCGTTCGGTGATGTCGCGGGTGATGCCGTGGTAGCCGATGATCCTGCCCGCACTGTCGTACTCCGGCTTCGATTGCACCTCGCCCCAGACCAGGCGACCATCCTTGCAGACATGCTGCGCCTCGAAGGTGATTGAACCGAGCCGGATTTTCCGCCGCATCATTTCCCCGCGCTCCTCCATGATCCTGCTGACGCGGGCCCGCCCCTCTTCGTTGAACAGATCGAGGACATGATGGCCAATGACTTCGTCGGGCCGGAAGCCGCGAATCCGCTCGTCGGAGGGGCTGATGTAGGTAATGTGCAGGTCGCTGTCGGTTTTCCAGACGACATCCTGGACGTCCTCGGTGAGCAGCCGGTAGTGGGCCTCGCTGCGCTGCAGTCTTTCCTCGGCCAGGTTTTTCTCGAGGGCGATGCTGGCCAGGCGGGCGCATTGCTCGATCAGGTAGATGTCGTACTCGGCCGGCTGGTGCGGCTCGCGGTGATAGATGGCAAAGGTGCCGAGCACCCGGCCGTCCGAGGCGAGGATGGGTTGCGACCAGCAGGCGCCGAGACCGGCGCTGGCCGCCAGTTCCTTGAAAGGCGCCCAATAGGGGTGCGTCGCAATATCCTCGACGATGACGCGTTGGCCGGTGAACGCCGCCGTGCCGCACGACCCGACGCCCATGCCGATGGCCAGGCCGTCGAGGGCCTGGTTGTAGAAATCGGGCAGGCTGGGGGCGATGCTCGCCTCGATCTTTTTTCCTTCGCTGTCGAGCAGCACGATGCTGCACAGCATCGCCGGATACAACTGCTCGGCGCCGCGCACGAGGGCGACAAGCACCTGGGGAAGCGGCACGCCGCCGGCCAGCAACTCGAGCACATGGGTGCGGAACAGATCGTGCCGTTCGGCGCGCTTCGTCTCGCTGATGTCGATGAAGGTGCAAATGATCTGGCGCAAGCTGCCATCGGCCGCCCGTTCCGGCTTGGCGCTGAGCAGCAGCCAGACGCGGTCATGCCGCATCGGGCGATAAAAGCCCATCACGACATTGTCTACGGGCCGACCTGTAGCGATGACCTGCGGCACCGGATGTTCCGGGCCAGGGAAGGGGGAGCCGTCTTCGTGAATGACGTTCCAGTCCGGGTCGAAGGAGGTTTTGCCGAGTAGCTGGCTTTCGTCGAGGCCGAGCAGTTCAAGGGCAATTCGGTTGCACAGGAGGACTTCCGCGCTCGGCGACTGGATGACGACGCCGACCTGCAGGTCGGCCACCAGCAGGCGGTAGCTTTCCCGGCTTTCCTGCAGGGCCGCTTCGCGCTGGATCAGGCTTTCCAGCAGACCGTTGAAGCCGCCGATCAACTCGCCGATTTCATCGTGCCGGTCCACCGGCAACAGCTCGGGCGGCTGGCCGGTATTCGACAGCGCGGCCAGTTTCCTGGTCGCCGCCATCATCGGTGAAAACTGCCGCCGCAACATCCACGCCGTCGCCCACCAGACCAGGGCGCCGGCGAGCAGGGTGAGCAGGCCGGTGGCGAGCAGGATGCGCTGGCGCAGGGCGGCAACCGACTCAAAAGCTTCGTCGGTGGGCAGCACCGCGACAACGAACCAGCCGGCGACGGGAATGCCCTTGGCGGCCGACAGCTCCTCGACGCCGCGCGAACTGACGGCTACGCCGTAACCCTCGTAGCCCCCGACATATCGGTCGTGCATGGCGTTGGCCCCGGGCGGCGGGGCCGGCTGCATGATGCGGCTCTTGTCGGTGGCCGTGACGATCAACTGGTGTTGCGGCGCAATCACCAGGTAGCCGCCCGTTTTGCCGGGCCGGTTTTGCGTCACCCGGTCGAGAAAATTGGGCTTGCCAAGGTTGATGGCGCCGACCAGGGCGCCGATGATCTGTGCCTTGGCATCGCGAATCGGCACCGCCATGCCGATCACCGGCGCCTTCAGCACCCGGCCGAGGGTAGGCCGGCCGATGGTCGATTTGCCCTGCTTGAGGGCGCCCTGCATGTAATCGCGATCCATGTAATTCGCCCTGACGCGTTCCTCGGAAAACGGAACGGAGGCGATCCCCGTGGCATCCGGACCGGCCGCCCGGACGCCGCCGTTGAACATCAGTTCGAGAATCGGGCGTTGCTCGAGAAAGGCTTGCAGGTCGGCCGCGTTGTTCAGCGTTTCAGGGGTGATTTCAGACGCAATTTTTTCCAGCGCCTTCAAACGATCATCGAGTTCGGAGTTGATTTGCGCGGCGGCCAGCGAGACCGTTGCGAACTGCTGTTCCCCGAGCTGGCGCCGCATGTCCTCGCGCAGCATGCGGCTGGCGTAGAAGGCGAGCGACCAGATGCCAACCAGAAAAACGACCAGCGTGAAGAGGGTCAGTTTTGTCTTCAGCGACGTCTTCCGGAAGAGGGTGAAGCTCATCTGCGGCCCTTTGGCTGGCGATAGTGGGTTCAGCTACTTTTTTGAACTTTATCACTATCGTCGTACCGGATGAGGGCGCGCGCGAGGCTGACCGGCTATTTGTCGAATGCTACGGTCAACCGGAAAAAACGGTCAAAATTGAAACGGTTGTTCAGGCCAGCTTGGACAGCCCCTTGACATCGAAACTCAGCGAGCCGGTCGGGCAGACGTCCACGCACAATCCGCAGCGCGTGCAGTCGGGGCCGATGGGGACTTCGGGTTCGACGGCGCGGCCCTTGATCACGGTGTCGAGCACGTGCGGCACGAGGCAGACCTTGCGGCAGTCGCCTTCGTGGAAACAGCCGTCGAGCTTGTAGAGGATGCGCACCGGCGAGACGATGCCGACGACGCCGTAGGTCAGGCCGATCGGGCAGGCATAGCGGCACCAGGCGCGGCGCGAGAAGAAAACTTCGAAGAAGAGCAGGGCGAGCACCCAGAGCAGGGCCAGGCCCGGGCCGTAGATCAGGGCGCGGGAGAGGATGCCGGTCGGCGAGATGGCTTCGAAGACGGTGTAGCCGGTAGCGACTGCGAGCAGGGCGAAGATGACCCAGAAAACGCTGCGCAGGCGACGGTCGATGTTCTGGTCGGTGACCAGCTTTTTGCTGACCAGGAAAAGGTGGATTTTCTCGGCCCATTCGGCCAGCAGGTGGTAGGGGCAAACCCACGAACAGAAGGTGCGGCCGCCAAGCAAAACCCACAACACGAGTACCGTCCCGGTGCCGATCAGCAGGTTGTTGATGATGTGCTTGTGGGCGAGCATGACCTGCAGCGCCGAGTTCAGGTCGATCAGGTGGAAGCCGACGAAGCGCGAGGCGGTCAGGGCGCCTTCGAGAATCTGGATGTCGAGGAAGAAGGACAGCGTGAACAGCAGATTGGCGAAAATCAGCGTCGCCCAGCGCCGGTTGCGCCATTTGTGGCTCGGCGTGGCATGGGCGCGGGCGTGCAGTTTCTCGGCAATGAGGTCGCGGTTGCCCTTCTTGTAGAAGTGGATCTGCTGGGCGGCCGGGCCGATTTCCTTCGGCTTGCTCGGTTCGGCACCGAACAGGACCTTGATTTGATCGACAAAACGACGTTTGAGGAGGGCGCTCATCGCGGGGGATTTCCTTCGGTCATAGTTTCCAGACCTCGCCGGCTTCGATGGTGATGGCGGCGGGTTCGACCGGGCAGACCATTTCGCAGACGCCGCAGCCGACACAGGGTTCATGGACGACCGGCGACTTGCGCTGGCTGCCGTCCGGGGCGAACACCGTTTCGATGGAAATGGCGCCCTTGACCGGGCATTCGCGGACGCACAGGTCGCATTCGGCGACATCATAGGGATGGCTGCTGACCTTGACCGGTTTCCAGCGGTCGACCGTCATGTAGCGCAGTTGGCCCTTGAAATCGGGGCCGCGCGTTTGCCCCTTGAAGCCCTTGCCCTGGACGGCCAGGCAGGCTTCCGGGCGGGTCAGGCGGGCGACGCCGATACGCTCGTGCATGTTGAGCGTCGGCTCCGGGTCGTTTTCCTTGGCGATCAGGATGGGCTTGGCGGCCAGCGCGGCGCCCGGGCGAACCGGCAGGAAATCCGGCTTGTGGTAAGTCAGCGAACCGGTCGGGCAGGCCAGGATGCACTGGACGGCGTCGCACGAGAAATCGCAGGCCTGGGCGCGCGGGTCGATGTAAGGTGTGCCGACGCCCATGCCGTCGACCAGGTCGGCCAGCTTGATGGCCGAAACCGGGCAAACCTGGACGCATTGGCCGCACTTGATGCAACTGCCGAGAAAGTCTTTTTCATCGAGCGCGCCGGGCGGGCGCAGGCGTTTTTTCTGGGCGTAAACAAGCGGCAGGAAGCCCGACATTGCCGCACCGAGCACGCCGCCGGTGAGCAGGATGGTGCGCAGGACGCGGCGCCGGTTGGTTTGCCGCTTGGCAATCGAGACCGCCGGTTTGCCGTTGCCGGCCGGTTGGCGGGGCGGGTTGCTGTCGCTGTTGTCGCCAGCGACTTCGTCGTCGATCTCGCTCATGATCGTGCCGTTCTTTCAGGTTTGACGAAGCGCGGCTTTTCGTCGCGCAGGATCAGGTCCGGAGAGGAGAAGGGGGCCAGGCGCTCGAGAAAATCGAGCAGTTCCATGACCGGCGAGCTACGGAAAAAACGGGCGATGGGCAGCTCCATCCAGATCTGGTCGGCGTAGGCGTAAAGCTCATGGGTCTTGTCGCCGACGCCGTCGCCATCGCGGTCGAAGCCCTGGTAGTCGTCCCAATAATTGCCGCGCCAGACGTTCTTCGGACTATTGTTGTTGTCGCCATGGCCGCCGTAGGCGACCTGGGTCAGGTTGCCCTCGAAGACGTTGTCGACCATGTTGTTGCCGCCGGTTTCGCTGTTGAACAGGATGCCGACGCCGTTGTAGGCGAAGCGGTTGGCGCGGATCTCGATGGTGCTGTCGGGCTCGAAAGGCGAGAGATCGGAGCCGATGCCGATGCCGCAATAAATCAGCTCGTTATTTTCGATCACCGTGCCTGACGATTCCTTGAAACCGATGGCCATGCCGGTGGCGCCCGTGGCGTGCGAAATGATGTTGTGGCGCACGACGCCGCCGACGGTGTACATGAAATAGACGCCGACCGCGTTGTCGTAGAAGGCGTTGCCTTCGACGATGTTGTCGTTGGCGAACATGAAGTGGATCGAGTAGCGGCTGCGCTTGCCGAGGTTGTTGCGATAGACGTTGCGGTGCGAATACCAGGCCACCATGTCGCGCGAGTCGACGACTTCGTTGCCTTCGATCAGGTTGTCGTTGCTGTACCACAGGCGCAGGCCGTCGCCGCGCACGCCGAGTTCGCGGTCCTTGGAGCGGATGCGGTTGTTGGAGTCGTGCGAATCGCCCGAGCCGGTCAGGTGGATGCCGCGTATCGTTGCGTTGCTGGCGTCGAGCACCATCACCGTGCCGCGGTCGCCGGAATCGATGGTCACCTGGCCGCCGCCATCGATGGTCAGCGGCTTGTCGATGGTCACCGGGCCCGAGTAACTTCCGGGCGGCGGCTTGAGCACCGAGCCGGCCGGCGCCTGGTCGACGAAGTCCTGGAAAGGCTTGAGGCCATGCACGCGCTTGTCGCGCTCGTACAGCATGAAGGTTGGCTTCGGCCGGTCGACATTGGCGCGGGCACCCATGCCGGCCGGCACTTCGCCCTGCGGCTCGGTGTTGCCGGTGGTCAGCACGAGCAGGAGGGCGGAGGCCAGGCCGAGCCGGGCCAGCTGGGGCAGGCGGCGCACGGCGATTACTCGGCGGTTCCCTCGCGCAACTGTTTGCGCCGGATGAGCAGGGCCAGCATCATGCAGACGAAGATGGCGACGAGCAGGCCATAGCCCCAGTACGGGTAGGAGAAGGTCGAGAACTGGGCGACCTTGCCTTCGCCGAAGACGGTAGGCATGAAAGGCTTGACCGTGAAGGCGCCCCACGGGTGCATGTTGTGGCCGAAGAACCACAGCCAGCCAGCGTAGGTGATGACGAAGAAGAGCGGCAACAGGGCCGGGGCCAGCGCCAGCAGGAGCTGGAAGGGTTTGATTTTGGCGGTGCCGGCAATGACGATGCCCATGACGGCGATGAGGCCGAAGATGACGATCTTTGAAATATTGCGGACGTTGTCGCCCCAGGCATTGATACGATCCATGTCCTTGAAGAAGGTGCCGGATTCCTGCATGTAGGCCTGAACGTGGCTTTCGAGGTGGCCGAGCACGAACTGGTCGACGATCATCCAGGCGGCGACGGCGGCGAAGCCGGCGCTCAATATCAAAATTCGCGGTTTTTTCCGGTTGACCGTGAAAGCCACGAGCATCACGGCAAAGAAGCCGAAGAAGAACTTGGCCAGCGGCTTTTCGACCGGCGCGCCGGTGGCGATCGGGAACATCCCGACGTAGTGGTTGATGGTGTTCATTTCATGGACGCAGTCGAGGCCTTCGGCGCCCTGGTCGACGTTCTTGGCGGCGTCGGTGATCGGGTTGTAACGTTCGTCGGTGGCTTCGAGATCCTTCTGGATGATCTCGTTGGCCATCCGGGAACCCTTGCCGGCGACCTTGCAGCCGTTATAGACACCGTCGAAATGGAAATGGATGCGGATGCCATCGGGGAAGGCATCGGGCGGGTAGTTCGGAGCAGTCAGGGAAACCCACCAGATGGGCGAAAAATAGGCAGCCACCAGACACACCAGGGCGATGAAGGTCAGCCCGCCGATAATCCTGTTTTGTTTTTCCATCGTACTGCTCTCTGTCTTGTTGCGCCCGGCGACTGGCCGGGTGGGAAGCTGCCCGCCGGTGGCGGGCAGCAGAAACGACTTTACAGACCGCGCGACTTCCGGGCGGCCTTGGGCTTGCACATGTTGCCCGGCATGACCAGGCTGGACTGGTAAGCCGAGATCGAGATCAGCTGATCGTCGGTGTATTTCTTGATGATCTTGACCATGTCCGGATTGGCGTTGCGGCGATGGCCGTTACGAATCTCGGTCATCTGGCGCAGCAGATACTTGTAATGCTGGCCGGCGATCACCGGATAGAACTTTTCCTTGTTGCCTTCGCCGTTCTTGCCATGGCATTCCAGGCACTCTTTTTCGTACAGCGCCTTGCCCTCGGCAACGCGCTTGGCGGTATCGGCTGGCGGCTTCCAGTTCGGATCTTCGCTGTCACCCGGCTTCGAGTCGTAATGGCCGTGATCAAGCGGAATGCACAGCTTCTCGATGTAGGAGGCGACGTTGGCCAGTTCCTGGGCATCGGTCAGCGTGGCGGCAAATGGGTACATCGTCGGGTTGTCGCGCAGGCCGGCGCGGATGTCGGCCATCTGCTTGATCAGCACCGTGGTGTGCTGGCCGGCGAGCTGCGGGAAAGTACCGTCCGGACGACCGGCGCCGGAGGGCAGGTGGCAGGCGCCGCAGGTCTCGTAACCTTCTTCGCCGGCCTTCGGGTCGCCCTTCTTGGTCAGGGCTTCGCTCTTTTCGCCGCCCTGGGCGTTCCACTTGTAATCCTTGCCTTCGATGCCCTGGGTTTTCGGTGCCTGGGGGCTGGCAAATGCGATGCCTGCGGTTAGCAGGCTTATCAAAAGGAGTGATGCTTTCATGTGAGGATTCCTTTTATGGCGAGTCATTCAAAACGCTGAAGGCATTGTTGCACCTTGAATATCAGCGTTCTTTGATGTTGGTCAGAAGCCGGGAAAGCCGGCTTCGCAGGGTTATTTGAGTTTGGACAGGTATTCGGCAATGGCCTTCATTTCCGCGTCATTGACGAGGTGCATGACCCCCTTCATGGCCGCGGTCTGGCCGTTGTTGCGAGCGCCGCTCTTGATGTCCTTCATTTGCTGTTCGGCGTAGGCGGCGTTCTGCCCGGCCAGTTTCGGGTAGTTCGGCATGAGCGGCTTGTCGGCCTTGGCGCCGTGACAGGCGTTGCAGGTTTTTTCAGCGAACAGCTTGGCGCCATCCAGCGCGGCCATGGCAGGGCTGGCGACGAGTGCGGCAGCGATCAAAGTCATTACAAATTTCATGGGTATTCCCTCCTTAATGTGAAACGGGGAACAGAGTCGCTCTGTTCCCCGCCAAATGCCTTAAGTCAGATCAAGACTTTTCGGCTTGCTTACTTGACCTTCTTGGCGCCGTTCTGCTCAAGGTAGGTCTTGGCACGCAGGCCGATGTCGGCTGCCTTGACCTGGTATTGCCAGACTTGCTCGGCCCACAGGTTGGCCTGGTCCCAGTCCTTCTTGGCTGCTGCGGCCTCATGCTTGGCCTTGGCATCCTTGATCTTGTTCAACTGGTCGGTTGCGTCGTCGACCATGTTGACCACATCCGGGAAGTCCTTGAAGTTGACGCTGGTGATGTAACCAACGACAGAGTCAATGACGACCTGGGTGTCGACCACCTTCTTGACCGTCGCCTTGTAGTCGGTTTCGGTATAGACGGCCTTGGCCGCTACAACCTTGCCCGGCTTCCAGCCCTTCGGCTTGACCAGCAGGTAACCCTGCATTTCAAGGTGCAGCGCGGAGCAGAACTCCGTGCAGTAGTACGGATAGACACCTTCCTTGTCAGCCTTGAACTTGACCGTGACGGTCTTGCCCGGCTCGACCGAGGCGTGGGTGTTGTACGTAGACACCGTGAAACCGTGGGTTTCGTCCTGGGCACGCTCGAGGTTGGTCAGGTGGATGGTGATTTCGTCGCCGACTTCAGCCTCGATGGTTTCCGGGGTGATGTGGGAGCGGATCAGCGTGCCGTAGACCGTGATCTTGTTGCCCTTCTTGACGGTTTCTTCTTCGCCGGCCTTGGTTGCACCCGGGTGCGCCTTGTCGGTGCGGGAGTCGGTACCGACCTTGTAACGGACGCCCGGCTTGAGCTTGGCGGCTTCGATGGCAACCACATAGTGCGGCTCACCGAGCGGTACCGGCATGTCGTACAACAGTTGCATCTTGTCGTTCGAGATGTCGATCAGCTGGTGGTTTTGCGGATGCAGCGGGCCAACCGGCACGAAACGGTCGATCGCCAGCTTGTTCAGCGCGACGAGGTAACGACCCTTCGGATCAGCCGAGTCGCCTTCCATGGTCATCAGGTGACCGATGTTGTAGTGCACGGAGATCTTGTCGAGCACCTTGCCTTCGCAGTGATTCCATTTGACGACCTGCGAATCGACATACAGCGAGGTGTAGGCGATACACGGCTTGGAGTCATACTGGGTGTGCAAAGGGCCGAGGCCGAGCTGGACCTGGGTGTGCAGCGCATCCTTCATGCCGATGACCGGAATGCCGTACGGATCCTTGGATTCGAACTTGCCGGCCTTGATGGCAGCCTGGATCTTCTCGAAGGAATAGACGGAGACGTGGGTGTCGAGCTTGCCGGCGACGGTCAGGAACTTGCCGTCCGGGGTGACGTCGACGCCGTGCGGCGACTTCGGTTCCGGCACGAGGAAGAGGATGCCTTCCTTGATTGCCGTTTCCATCATCAGCACGTTGTGGCCGTTGATCTTCTTGGCCTTGCCGGCGGCAACCAGTTCGGCCGCCTTCTTCCAGTTGATCACGTGCAGATAGTCGGTGTCCTTGGCGGAGCAGCCAGCTTCATACGGCGGACGACCCTTTTCGATGCCGCCGACGTAACGCTCGGAACAGAACGAGTTGGTGAACGACCAGCCATCAGACGGACCTTTACCCGCGTCGGACAAGTCCTGCGAGTACGGCGGCAGTTCGAGGGAGAAGGACTCCTTCGGATTGATGCGGCCTTCCTTGCGGTCGAACTTCCAGTAGGTCACGCCACCGCGGTACTTCTCGTTGAACTCTTCGAGCGGGTAGAACTTCTTGTTCTCGAGCGGCGAGGCGTACTGGGCGGCTTCGATGACGTATTCGGTATTCGGCGTGACGAAAGCGCCACCGTGTTCCGACTTGAAGATCGGGTTGACCACGATCTGCTTGGTTTCGAAGTCACGCAGGTCGATCACGGCGAGGCGCGGATTGGCCTTGTCGTTGATGAACAGGAACTGGCCGTCGTACTTGCCCTGGGTTTCCGAGATGGCCGGGTGGTGCGTGTCGCCCCAGTTGATTTCCTTGCCGTCGATGTTGCCCTGCTGGCCGGACTGGCCGCCCGAGCTGAAGGCAACGAATTCGTCGCGCTTGCCGGTCGGGACGTAGGTCTTCGACGCAGCGAGCAGATCCTGTTGGCTCAGATTGCGCCGCTTCATCACGTCCTGCAGCGATTCGGCGGAGTACGCCGTCGCTGCGAAACCGGCTGCCAGCAGCAGCGCGGTGGATTTCACTACAAATTTTTTCATCTCGATTTCTCCCATGAGCACCAGAAGCAAAAAACTTCCATTTCCCCCATTGCCGCCTGTGACTTGGTGACGCTGCGACAATTTGCCGCACACTGTATTCTCGGCAGACTGTGAAAGAATTGATGTCTGCTAAATCCAAACAGACGCATTTGGAGAAAATGCGCTGATCGACATGAATCAAGGTCCAGAAGCACACTTGTGAACAAGAAAATACTGATTGACGTCATTGGTCTGGAGTTGATCGCGCTGGTTGTGATCATTGGCTACAAACTGTCGCCCATGCTGTTGCCGAAAGCTGACATCACCGTGCAGCCCGATCCCGTCTGCAATCTGCAGCGCGAGGCGTGCACCGTGAAGCTGCCGTCGGGCGGCAACGTCACCCTGACGATGGGCACGCGCCCGATACCGTTGGTCAAGCCATTCGAAGTCCAGGTGGCGACCAGCGGCTTTTCGCCAGCCCGTGTCGAGGTCGACTTTTCCGGCATCGAGATGAACATGGGCTACAACCGCCCGCAACTGGCAGCGCGCGGCGAGGGCAGCTATGGCGCCGAGGTGACGCTGCCGGTCTGCATCACCGGCAGCATGGACTGGCAGGCGACGGTGCTGGTCGAAACAGGCAGCGAGCGGGTGGCGATTCCCTACCGCTTTTCGACCGGGGAGTCACACTGAATGGCTGAACGCATACTGATATTTGTCGCCGGATTGCTGGCGGCAGCGATTGTCGGCGTCGCGCTGTTCTGGCAGCCCGAGATGCCCGAGCTGCCCCTGCCCAAGGCGGTCATCGCGGCCGGCGGCGATTTCAGTTTGCAGTCGGCGAGCGGCCCGGTGGCGCTCCACGACTATCGCGGCAAACTGGTCCTCGTCTATTTCGGCTACACCTACTGCCCGGACATCTGCCCGACCTCGCTGGCGGCGACGGCCGAAGGGCTCAAGCAACTGACGCCCGAGGAACTGGCCAAGGTGGCAATGATCTTCGTTTCGGTCGACCCGAAACGTGATACGCCTGAACGCCTCAAGGAATACGTCGAGTTTTTCCATCCGGCCATCGTCGGCGTCACCGGCACGCCGGAAAACATCGCCGAAATCGCCAAGCGCTATGGCGTTTTCTACGCCGAACAGAAGGTGGAAACGGCCGGTGACGGCTACGTCGTCGATCACTCGGCTGATACGTTCGTCGTCGCTGCCGACGGCCAACTGGTTGCCAAGATGGCCCACGCCACGCCGCCAGATCAGGTCGTCGCCACCGTTCGCAAATATTTGAACCAACCATGAAGGAGAGTAAGCCCATGAAACACCTGTCCCTGCTTGCAGCCAGTCTGATGTTCTCGGCCGGCGTCCTGGCCGGCGCCGCCGACAACGTCTCGGTTCAGGATCCCTACGTTCGCCTGGCCCCGCCCAACGCCCCGGCCACCGGTGCCTTCATGGTCATCAAGAACAACGGTGACAAGGACATCAAAGTGGTCAAGGCCGACAACCCGGCCTCCAAAGTCACCGAACTGCACACCCATATCAACGACGGCGGCGTCATGAAAATGCGCCCGGTACCGAGCATCGACATCAAGGCCAAGGGCGAAGCCGTGCTCAAGCCGGGCAGCCTGCACGTCATGATGATCGACCTCAAGGCACCGATGAAAGAAGGCGACGTCGTGCCGATCACCCTGAGCTTCGACGACGGCAGCACCAAGCAGGTCGACGCTAAGGTCGTCCGCCCGATGGCCGCCCCGATGCCGGCGGCGATGGAACACAAACACTGATTTTGATTTTGGCCGTTTTTTCCGGTTGACCGTGGGAGTCTGCGGTCAGCCGGTTAGCCGGCCTTTTACCGCCTGAACCGAACGTAAACCATGTTCATGGTTCTATTCGTTCTGATTGATGTGCTGCTGCCCTATTCGTTTTTCGCCTGAGCTAAACCGGTTTTTCCCATCAGTCGATTCCGGATCAACCACCTTGCGCGGTCGCCCCGACTTTTTCGGTGTCACCCGTCGCCCCAGCGCTGCGGCAATCTGCTCTGTGAACAGTGTGCTGCCCTGGCGTGTTGCCATTGGGCGCTCGCCGTCCTCCATCAAGCCCGGCTATCTCTGCCCCCTTTGGCCGCAATGGTTGTGAGCGCTTCTAGGTTTTGGTGAATGGGGGGGGGCTGCACCGACTGGTTTGTTGGCATGCGTATGCTAGTTGCATGCTAGAATCCGCCTCCATCAAAATTGCATATTTTTCCGAAAGGTAATATCGATGGAATACCGGTTTCCCAACCTGAAGCAAAAGCGACTCGTCGTGGTTCTTTGCCTGGCCTTCCCTTTGGGCGCCAATGCATCAACGCTCGAAAGCACCCTCGTTGCAGCAGGAGACTATTACCAGACGCCGGTCAGCAAATCCGTGCTTCCGACAAGCGGCGCATTTTCCGAAACGGCGATCTTCACTAAACCGTCCTACCCCGCGTCACAAGGCACGTCGACGGCAAGCGCCGATGGCCTCGGGCATTTTGGTGCCGCAACCTCGCTAACTCATCAGCCCAACTACGATCCAGGTAAGGTTTCTGGCAGTGCGCACCTCGTTTTCAGTGACAGTATTGTCAATTCAACGGCTACGTCTCAGGAAGCGAGTTTTGGCATTTCGGTCAACGCGCTGAGTTTCAACATTGTTACCGGCTGGATGGGCGACACTTCTGCAAATTTCACTGCCAAGGTATTCGTCAACAACAGCACAACCGCGTCATGGGAATCCTCAATCAATCTCGGTGGTTTTGTTAATTACTCCTGTTCGGACAGCTCTTGTTTGAGTAATTACCTAGCCAATGAACAGCCACTCCTGATTCAGCAATCGGGTCCCCTTGTGCTGAGCCAGACGACCAGCTTTGCCTCGGTTGTCAATGGGAAAGTTGCTTACAGTTATGGCTATGCGCTGGTAACGCCTTACGTCACGAGCCTCGCCCTCGGCAATATCGCACCGGATGAAAAGATTTCAGTGCGGTATGAGATCGATATTGCCGCTGAGAATTATGCCTATGGGGGGGCTGTTGCGGTCAGTTTCGATGATCCTTCTGGAATCTCGCTGGGAGGCGCTATTAATACCCCCGTCGCTGCCAGTCTCGCCTTTGCCCAGCCTGTGCCGGAACCAGAGAGCTATGCCATGTTGTTGGCAGGCTTGGCTCTTTTGGCTGGAACCACCCGCCGTCGTTGCCGATCAGGCAAATAACTCGACAAAAGACCTGATGGAGGCCCGCTGGATGGCGGGCCTTTTGTCGTTTACGACTGCAAGTTTCATTGCTATCAGGAACGCCGTTGTTTTAAATATGAGGTGCTAGACGCACATCGCGATCATGTTGGTAAGTCTAGGAGGGGTGCCAGGTGTCCCCGATCAACGGTGGATTTCGCCCGTTAATCAACCGCATCGCCACGGTCAACCTGAAAAAAAGCCAAAAATCGAAATCAGGTCTTGACCGGCCGTTTCGACAGTTTGCGCTGCAGCGTGCGCCGGTGCATTTTCAGGGCGCGGGCGGTGGCTGAGACGTTGCCGTCGTTTTCGTTGAGGACGCGCTGGATGTGTTCCCATTCGAGGCGGTCGACCGACAGGGGTTCATCCGAGGCCGGGACGTCGAAATCCGGGCCGTCGTCAGCGTCGAGGGCGGAGAGGATGGCTTCGACTTCGACCGGTTTGGCGAGGTACTGGACGGCGCCGAGTTTGACGGCGTCGACGGCGGTGGCGATGCTGGCGTAGCCGGTCAAAACGACGATCCGGCAATCCGGGTTGATGGCCAGCAGTTGCGGGATGAGCGCCAGGCCCGAACTGCCGTTCAGGTTGAGGTCGAGAACGACGCGCCCGGCCTGCATTTCCTTTGCTGCGGCCAGTGCCGATGCGGCATCGAGGGTGCCCCGCGCCGGGTGGCCGCGGCGTTCCAGCGTGCGCACGAGGATGGCGTTGAAGCTCGGGTCGTCGTCGATGATCAGCGTTGGTTCGGTCATGTCTTTGTCCGGGGCAGTTCGATGCGGGCGAGGGCGCCGCCTTCTTCGGGATTGAGCAGCGTCAGGGTGCCGCCGAGTTGTTCGACGGCGCTGCGCGTCAGCACGAGGCCGACGCCGCTGCCGCGTTCGTGGGCGGGAAAACTTTCCTGGCCGCCCAGTTCGAGCACCTGCTCGGGAAAGCCCGGGCCGCGGTCGCGGATGTCGATGCACAGGTTGTCGGTGCACCAGCTCAGGCGAATTTCGAGCGGGGTGGTCGTCGCGTTGGCGGCGTTGTTGAGAAGATTGAGCACGGCCTGCTCGAGTCGCGGGTCGGCGATGATTTCCGGCGCTTCTCCGTCGCTGGCGACGATCAGCCGGCTGCTCGCTTGCGGGCGGGCGGCGTGCCAGTTCTGGCGCAGGTGGTCGAGCCAGCGATTGGCGGCCTGCAGTGGGGAATTTTCCAGCCGTTCGGCTCCGGCCCGGCGCGACAGGCCGGTGACGATTTCCTTACAAACGGCGATTTGTTGCAGGAGCAGCTTGATGTCGTCGCGAACTGGTTCGCTCAGGCCGGGATCGTTGGCCAGTTCGCCGGCGAGCAGGGCCATGGTGCCGAGCGGCGTGCCGAGTTCGTGGGCGGCGCCGGCGGCCAGCGTGCCCATGGCAACGACCCGTTCATCGCGCAGACCCTGTTCGCGGGCGGTGGCCAGTTCGGCATCGCGTTGGCGAATGACGCGGGTGGTATGCACGATGATCCAGCCGATCATGACGGCCGAGACAACGAAGATCAGCCACATGCCGCCCAGATGCAGGCGCGTCGCGCGTGTGGCGTCGGGCATCGGCAGCGGGACGTAATAGAGCATGAGCAGCGAATAGGCGGCGATGGCAACGGCGGTGACGATGACCACGCAACGTGCCGGCAAGGTCAGGGCGGCGACGGCGACCGACGGCAGGAGCAGGGAAACGAGCGGGTTGGCGGCGCCGCCGCTGAGGAAAACAACGGCGCTCAGCATGCCGATGTCGAACAGTAGCTGGCTGAACAGTTCGTTGGCCGTTGCCGTTTGCGAGCGAACGACGCGCCACTGGGCGATGGCATTGAACAGCAGGGCGATGGCGACGATGCCGAGGAGCGGCACCTGCGGCACGGGAATGTCGAGCAGACCGGGGCCGACCATGATGAGTAGGGCCAGCACGGCGAGCACGACCCAGCGACCGCTGACCAGGCGGCGCAGGTTGGCCAGGTGGTCGGTATTTGCAGTCGTGCACGGGGTAAATGCCATGGGCCGGATTATGCGTGATTTGTGTCAATTTTCAGTTGCTTGAGTGGTGCGACAATTCGCCGCATCGATTTCGGGAGTTGTCCTGCATGCTGAATTTCCTGCGTTTCCCTCTCTTTCTTGCCGTCCTTGCCGTGAGCTATCCGGTTGCTGCGGTCGACCTCGAAAAAGGCAAGGAAATCAACGGTACCTGCGCCGCCTGCCACAGCGACAACGGCCAGGGCGGCAAGAAGGGGGAGTACCCGCGCATTGCCGGCCAGCAGGTCAAATACATCGAAAGCCAGTTGCGGAGTTTTCGCGCGCGGACGCGGATCAATATCCCGATGTTCCCCTACACGCAGGAACGTGAGCTGTCCGACGAGGATATCAAGGACATCGCTGCCTACCTGTCGGGCATCGAGCTGGATACCAAAATGCCGACCTACAAAGGGACGGAGGATGCGCTGACCCGGCTGCTCATGGCTGAAAAGGTCATGATCATCCCGCGCGCCGAGGGCGATTTGGAAAATGGCGGGAAAATCTACCAAAAACAGTGCGCCGCCTGCCATGGCAAGACGGGCAAGGGGCGCGGCATGTTCCCGATGCTCGTTGGGCAATACACCAACTATCTGCAGCGCCAGGTCGATCTCTACCTCAAGGGCGACCGCCCGCATGACGAAGAAGGCACCGTCGGCCTGCTCAATGCCCTCAAGCCGCAAGACATCCAGGACATCCTGGCCTACCTGACAGCGCTCCAGGAGCCGAAGGAATGAAACGTCTTGCCCTGACTCTGGTGACTGCGTTGGTCGCTTCCGGCGCCATCGCCCACGGCCATCCCGGGCCAGTCGACGACAGCATGCCCGATGCCCAGCGCATCCGCTTCTGCGAACGCGTCCGTGACCACGCCCTGCAGGCTTTCTACAACCGCGACAAGGGCCGGCCGATGAAGCTGTTCGATGAAGACGGCGGCGATGGCGCACGCATCACCAACCACATCATCCGGCGCATCTACGAAGAGCCGCAGATTTCCAGCCCGAAAAAGGCCGAAACCTTCGGCCGGGCGACCTGCAACATGAAGCGCTTGGTGCGCTGCATGTAGTTGGCGTAGGTGTCGCCGAAATAGGCCAGGCATTCGCGTTCGTCGGTCACGGCGGTCAGCCACAACGAAAACGAGGCGATGCCGACGACGATCGTGCCGATCAGGCTGGGGTCTTGAAAATAAGCCCCCCAGGCCAGGGCGAGCAGCGAGGAATACATCGGGTGGCGGATGTAGCTGAAAATGCCATGCGACACCACTTGCGTCGTTTTCTCGAATTCGTAGAAGGAGCCGTCGTCGCGCTGGGCACTGGCCGCACCGTCGCGGCGCAGGGTGCGCGTGCCTTCGACGACGAGGAAGATGCTCAGCAACATGAGCATCCACGAGGTGAACTGGTGCGGCGAATAGGGGTCGTCGCCCCACACGCCATGGTTGAGCACGATCAGGCCAAGAATGGCTTCCCAGGCGAAAAAGCGGTAAAAACCATGGCTGCCGGGCTTGCGCAGGGCTTTTCGCGAAAGCCAGATGACGACGGCGGTGCCGGCCAGGAAAAAGATCAGATCGTTCATGTCACTCTGAGAAAGTCGTGGTGAGGGCGGCGATCATGTAGGCGTGGTCGAGGACGCCGGCACTTTCGCGGATGCTGTGCATGGCCCACATCGGCGAACCGACGTCGACGCTGGGGATGCCGAGGCGAGCGGCGACAATCGGGCCGATGGTGCTGCCGCAGCCGAGATCGGTGCGGTGGGCGTATTGCTGGCAGGGCACGCCGGCCTTGGCGCAGATGGCCATGAAGCGGGCGGCCGTCTCGGCGCTGGTGCTGTAGCGCTGATTGGCATTGCTCTTGATGACCGGGCCGGCATTGACCAGCGCATGGTGGCAGGGCTCGTAGGCGGCCGGGAAATTGGGGTGCCAGCCATGCGCCATGTCGGCGCTGACGAAGAAACTCCGGGCCAGCATGCGGCGCTGGTCTTCGCTGTCCAGCCCGGCGCTGGCGGAGAGGCGGGCGATGACATCCTGGACGAAACTGCCGCCGGCCCCGGTGGCGCTTTCGCTGCCTACTTCTTCATGGTCGAAAAAGGCGCACAGGCAGGTGGCGGCGGGCTCGCTGGTGGCAAGCAGGGCGCTCAGTGCGGCGTGGCAGGAAGCGAGATTGTCGAGCTGGCTGTTGGCGACGAACTCACGGTCGACACCCCAAAAAGCCCCTTTTTGCGTGTCGTAGGCGTTGAGTTCCCAGGTCAGAAGATCGTCCGGTTCGACGCCGAGCGCGGTAGCGATGGGCTGGCGGAAACGTCCTTCGGCCTTCGTGCCGTCTGCGGAAACGCCGAGCAGCAGCGGGAGTTCGGTCTGCTTGTTGAATTTCAGGCCGTTCTCGTTGACCTCGCGGTTCATGTGAACGGCGAGGTTGGGCAGGCGCAGCAGCGGTTCGCCAAAGCGTACCAGCCGGCTGGCGAAGCCGCCCGGCACGCGGACATTGACGCGGCCGGCCAGCGACAGGTCGCGGTCGGCGAAGGTGGCGAGGATCGGGCCGCCATAGACTTCGACGCCGAGGCGCACCATGCCGGCCGCGTCTTCGGCCGGCTTCGGCTTGAGGCGCAGGCCCGGCGAATCGGTATGGGCGCCGATCAGGCGCAGGCCGGTCGTTGCCGCCGGCTGGCTGCCGACGATGAAGGCGATGATCGATGAGCCGCCGCGCACGACGTAACGACGGTCGCCGGCCGTCAGCGACCACCGCTCGGTTTCGTCGAGACGCTGGAAACCGGCGGCGGTCAGTCGGGTTTCGCTGGTCTGGACGGCATGCCAGGGGCTGGGGCTGGCGTCGATGAAGTCGAGCAGATCCTGGGCCTGGACGCGGGTAGCGGCGGGAATGTTCATGGCTTTTTGAGTTTCAGCAGTTCGAGCAAGATTTTAAAAACCCGTTCATCATAAAGCATTGCGATGTGACCTACCGCTGGCAGTTCGACATCGCGGGTGCCGGGCAGGCGCTGGTTGTCCTGCGGCATGACGTAGTTGTCGTAGGCGTTGCGCAGGCTGACGGCGGGAATCTTGATCGGTTCGGTGGCCATGTCGCGCAGCCACAGCGAGCCAGGGGTCATCTCGCGGGAATTCTGGCCGAAGCCGATTTTGCTCAACATGCTCCCGGCGTGCGGCGTGGCCAGCGTGAACAGGCGGTCGACCCGTTCGATGCCATGGCGGGCCAGGTAGGAGCGGCAGATCAGGCCGCCCATGCTGTGCGCGACGAGGGTGACCTGCTGGCTGCCTGTGTCGGCGCAGACTTCCTCGATGCGCTGATTGAGCAGCGGCACCAGCTTGCCCATGCTGGTGTAGGGCGGCGCCAGACTGACCGTGGCAACGCTGTGGCCGGCCGCTTCGAGGCGTCGGCGGAGCAGCCACCAGACACCGCGGCTGCAGCCATAACCATGGACGAGCAGGATGGGCTTCTTGCCCGGGAGCAGACGGTCGCCCGGCATCCACAGGCGTTCAAAAGGGATGACGAGGAGGAAGGTAAGGAGGAAGGCGAAATATTCGCCAGCCATGATCCGGAAACGTTTGCCAAAGCCGAGCGCCGGTGCCGGCGAGGCGAATTTCATGCCGAAGAACCAGGTCGTCGCGTTCATCCAGAAGCGCAGGCCGAGCAGGCAGTTGATTGCCCCGACGATGGCCAGCGGCCAGTCGAGGTGCATGAAATGGCGGCCGATGTAGAGATAGCCGCTGATTTCGAGGGCGAGCCAGATGAACAGCGAGACAGGGACCATGCCGGACTCAGGCCGCTTCGGCGTCAGGCTTGGGCAGCCACAGGCAGGCGCCCTTTGATTCCTTGTCGATGGCGGCGAGGACCTGCTCGTGTTCGGCCAGCTCTTCGGGCGAGGCACGGCGGACGGCGAGCGGCTTGCGTTCGCGGACCAGGCCGTCGGCGCCGATGTTCGGGCGCGGCGCGGCGTCGGGTTCGATCATCAGCGAATTCTGGCCACGGGTCATGGCCAGGAAAACTTCGGCCAGCAGCTCGGTGTCGAGCAGGGCGCCGTGCAGGGTGCGGCTGGAGTTGTCGATTTCGTAGCGTTCGCACAGCGCGTCGAGGCTGTTGCGCTTGCCGGGGTGAAGGTCCTTGGCCATGCGCAGGGTGTCGGTCACCTTGCCGCAGATGGTGCCGACCGGCACCCGGCCGAGGCGGTCGAGCTCGGCATTGAGGAAGCCGATGTCGAAGGGCGCGTTGTGGATGATCAGCTCGGCGCCGTTGATGAACTCCAGGAACTCGTCGACGATGTCGGCGAACTTCGGCTTGTCGGCGAGGAATTCGAGGGTGATGCCATGTACCGCCTGGGCGCCTTCGTCGATTTCGCGTTCCGGGTTGATGTATTTGTGCAGGTGGCGGCCGGTGAAGCGGCGGTTCACCATCTCGATGCAGGCGACTTCGAGGATGCGGTGGCCCGAGCGCGGGTCGAGGCCGGTGGTTTCGGTGTCGAGGACGATCTGTCTCATGCGGCTTCCCTGTTTTTCAATTCGTCGATGCCGCGATTGGCCAGGGCATCGGCCCGTTCGTTTTCGGGGTGGCCGGCGTGGCCCTTGACCCAGACCCATTCGAGCTTGTGCAGCTTGACCTGGGCGTCGAGCTGTTGCCACAGGTCGGCATTCTTGACCGGCTTCTTGTCGGCGGTTTTCCAGCCGTTGCGCTTCCAGCCGTGGATCCACTCGTTGATGCCCTTGAGCACGTACTGCGAGTCGGTGTAGATCTTGCCGCCGACCGGGCGCTTGAGGGCTTCGATGGCGCGGATGGCGGCGGTCAGTTCCATGCGGTTGTTGGTCGTTTCCTTCTCGCCGCCCCACAGTTCCTTTTCGTGCGGTCCGACGCGCAGGATGGCGCCCCAGCCACCGGGGCCGGGGTTGCCCTTGCAGGCGCCATCGGTAAATATTTCTACGGTTTCTTCAGCGGCCATGGCCTTCCTTTTGGGCGATCGGGCGCAGCGCCTTGGCGCGCACCGACTTGTTTCGCCAGTTGGGGGTGATCAGATGCATGCCGTGCACGCGCTTGATGGCGCGCAGCACGTAAACGCCGCCGGAAAAATTCCACCAGCGGTTGCCGGCCGTTTCGATGAACTGCCAGCCTTGCACCCATTTTAGTTGTTCGACCGGGGGGATGTAGCAGCCCAGCGTGCCACGGTCGACTTCGAAACTGAGCAATTTTAGCCAGTCCTTGAGGCGATTCAGCGACAGGTAGCTGCCGTTCCACGGAAAATCGCCGCTGCGGTCGAGTTTGCGTTTGACGCCCCACAGCGACAGCGGGTTGAAGCCGATGATGATGACCTGGCCTTCAGGAATCAAAATGCGCTCGACCTCGCGCAGAATCTGGTGCGGCTCGTCGCTGAATTCGAGAACGTGGGGCAGGACGACGAGGTCGGTGCTGAGTGAGGCAAAGGGCAGGGCCGTGCACTCGCAAAGTATGTCGACCGCGCCGTATTCGCCGGCCTTGAGGCGCAGCGGCACGCGGTTGGCACGCAGGAAATCGCCTTGTGGCAGGCCGAGTTGCAGGGCATGGAACCCGAAAACGTCGGCGACGGCGGCATCGAGCTGGCGCTGCTCCCAGTCGAGCACGAAGCGGCCGGGTGCGCTCGCCAGCCAGGCATCGAGCCCGGGAATTGACATCCGGGGCGCAGCACTCGATAGTTCCGGCATGTTTGAAATTTCGCTCATTCCCGCGTTCAAGGATAATTACATCTGGCTGCTGACCCGCGGCAAGCGTGCCTTCGTCGTCGATCCCGGCGATGCCGCCCCGGTCATCGCCCGCCTCGAAGCCGACGATCTGACCTTGGAAGGCATCCTGATCACGCATCATCATGCCGATCACCAGGGTGGCGTCGCCGAACTCAAAGCGCGCTGGCCAGTCGAGGTTTATGCACCGGCCGACGAGTCTATCACAGGCCGCACGCGTCCACTTTCGGGCGGCGAACGGATCGAAGTGCTCGGCCAGAAGCTCGATGTCATGGCCGTTCCCGGGCATACGCTGGGCCATCTGGCCTACCTCGCGCCGGGTGCGTTGTTCTGTGGCGATACGCTGTTCGGTGCCGGCTGCGGAAGGTTGTTCGAGGGCACACCGGAACAGATGTCGGCGTCGCTCGACAGCATCGCGGCGTTACCTGACGACACGAAGGTCTATTGCGCCCATGAATACACCGAGATGAACCTGCGTTTTGCGCTGGCCGTCGAGCCCGACAATGTGGCCTTGCTGGCCCGTGTCGCCAGGGTTGCGGCGCTGCGGGCGGCCGGGCTGTCCAGCGTGCCGTCGACGCTGGGCGAAGAGAAGGCGAGCAATCCCTTTCTGCGTAGCACCGAGCCGGCGGTCATCGCGGCAGCCGAAAAGCGGAATCCTACGGTCAACCGGGAAAAAGCCGCAATTTTCAAAACAATCCGCGGCTGGCGAAACGAGTTTTAGGGCGCCGCCCTACGGCTTGGCCTGGCGGACGCGGTTGCTGACCTTTTCCAGCGCATCGAGCACGCGGGCCGCGTTGAAGGGCTTGATGATGAAGCCGCTGGCGCCGTTCATGATCGATTCCTGAACGGTTTCCGGATCCGAATTGCCGGTCACCATGACGACTTCGGTGGCCGGATTGGCCGCCTTGATTTCGCACAGCGCTTCGATGCCGCTCTTTTCCGGCATGACGACGTCCATGCAGACGATATCCGGCTTCAGGCGATCGACGATATCGATCGCCGCTTGCCCGTTGCGGGCTTCGCCGACCACGTCGTATTCCTCGCCACGCAACATGGCGCGCAGAATGCTGCGCATCATGTCGTTGTCTTCGGCAATGACGATGGAGATGCGGCGTCTGGCCATGGTCAGGCGTCGTCAGCCCGGCAAAGACCGTCGCGGCCCTGCCGTTTGGCGCGCAGCAGCGCCTTGCCGGCGGCCTGGATGAGGTCTTCAGGCGGGTTGTCGAAGCCCGGAGCGGCCGAGGCGAGGCCGATGCTCATGGTGACCAGACCACCGGGCGACGAGGCGTGCTCGATGTTCAGATCACGGATCGCCTGGCGGATTTTTTCGGCCACGATCAGCGCGCCGCCGATGGTCGTTTCGGGCAGGACGACGGCGAATTCCTCGCCGCCGTAGCGCGCCACGATGTCGGACGGACGTTCAGTGTGTTGACGAATGGCCCCGGCGATCCGGCGCAGGCAGTCGTCGCCGGCCTGATGGCCGTAGGTGTCGTTGTACAGCTTGAAGTAGTCGCTTCGTCAAAATAGCGCCGGTTGGCGACACCGGTCAGGCCGTCGCTCGATGAAATGCGCACCAGTTCCTGATTGGCGGCATCGAGTTTGCGGGTCAGTCCGATCAGCGACGAACGCATGAGGACGATACGCTGCATGGCGCGGACTTTTGCGCCGAGGACGATTTCGCTGACCGGCTTGAGCAGGTAGTCGTCGCCGCCGGCAGCGATGCCTTTCTCGATGCTCGCTTCGTCCTCGCGGGACGCCAGGAAAATGATCGGCGTCCATTCGCCCGGCGTTTCCGTTGCCCGGATGCGCTGGGCGAGCAAAAAGCCATCCATGTCGGGCAGGGCGAGATCAAGCAGGACCAGATCCGGCCGCGTGCGCGCGAATTTCTCCAGCGCCTCGTCGCCGGTACTGGCAGAAAGCGCTGTTGCACCAAGCCTTTCCACTTGCTCGACTGGCAGGTGGTAGGTGGAGCGGCTGTCTTCGACGACAAGGATTTTCATGTTGGCAAACGCGACCCGATTTGCTCAGTCTAGCGGCAATATCGGGTGAAGAAAACCAGTGCGGCAACGGCGATGCCGACGGCGGCACAGCCCCAGCCGATTCCCCAATAGAGGGCACGACTGGCCTGATAGTGGGCGGCGCGTTGCTTGAACTGGAAATAGCGCTGAAATTCGCCAAGGGTCAGTAGGGCGGTGAACATGAAAAAAATCATGCCGCAGAACATGAAGATGATGATGCCGTTGGTCAGTTCGCGGCAGGCGCCGGCCGTGCGGTGAAGATAGAGGAGGAGGCCGTCGGTGCGAAAGGCAAAGCTCCCGACAAAAAACGCCAGCCCGACAAAAACGCTGATCAGACCGATCACCAGCCAGGTCTGCCAGCGCCTGAGTTGGGCGATCAGGCGGGATATTTCTTCGATGAACCAATTCATGTGTTTTTGCTGATATTTCTGGTGTGGCGTTGTGCTAAATTTCGCAGATATAAAACAATAAAGGCAGAATAGCATGGCCGCGCCGACCTCAAGCCATTCCTCCACAATGTCGCGCCTTGCCGGGGCGCTCAAGTCGCCGCGCAGTCAGCGAATCGGAAAATGGCTGGCGGCCATTCTCGTGGTTTTCGGGCTGCTCGGTTTTTTTGCCGCGCCGCCGCTGATCAAGTCGGTTTTGCAGAAACAACTGACACAGCAACTGCATCGCCAAGTCAGTATCGAAAACATCGATATAAATCCATACGGCTTGTCGGCAAAGATCAATGGATTTTCGATCAAGGCCGACGGCGGCAAGGAAGTAGCCGGTTTTGACGAACTGTTCGTCAATCTGTCGTCGGCCTCCCTTTTCAAATTGGCCGCCGTCGTCGATGAAATCCGCCTGCAGGGACTGCGCGTCGCGGTGTCGCGCGTGGCCGAGGGGCGCTACGACATCTCCGATCTGCTCGATGAGTGGATGAAGCCCAAGGATGAGCCGGAGTCAGGCACGCCGCGTTTCTCGCTCAACAACATCCAGCTCATCAACGGTCAGATCGTTTTTGACGACCAGCCCAAGGGCAAGGTGCATACGATCAGCGACATCAACCTGGCGCTGCCCTTTGTCTCCAGCCTGTCCTACCACACCGAGGTTCTGGTCAATCCGTCGTTTTCGGCCACGATCAACGGCTCGCAACTGGCCTTGACCGGCGACAGCAAACCGTTTTCGGAGACCCACGAAAGCCGGCTCAATCTTGATCTGGACCGCTTCGATCTGGCTGGCCTGCAACCTTACCTGCCTGATTCGCTGCCTTTCCGGCTTGCCTCGGGAACCCTTGATTCGGAATTGAAGGCGATGTTCAAGGAGGTTTCGGACCAGGTTTATTCGGTTTCGGTCGTTGGCGCAGTGCATGTTTCCGGGCTGGCGCTGACCGAAAGCGAAGGCCAGCCGCTGTTTGGCTGGAAGCGCCTGGATATTGAACTCGACAATGCCGACCCGATCAACAGCAAAGTCGCCGTCAAGCGTATCGGACTCGATGGCCTGGATGTCGCTCTGGCGGTCAACAAGCAGGGTGAGTTCAATGTCATGCGGGTTGCAGATAGGCTGACCAAGTCGGCCAAGCCGGCCGCAGCAACGCCGGAGCCCAAGCCGGCACCGGCCAAGCCGTTTGAATGGTCGCTCGGCGAGTTCGCCCTGACCAACGGCCTGATCCGCTGGCAGGACGAATCGAATCTGACGCCGGTGGCCGGCGAAGTACGCAATTTGCTGGTCAGCGTTGGCAAGGTCGACAGCAAGCTGGTCGAGCCGATTGAAATCGGCGAGGTGAGCTACCAGATCGACCTCGGCGAGCGTTTCCGCGTTGAGAAAATGGCCATCAAGGGTATCAAGGTCGATCTGCCGGCCCACCGCGTCGATATCGCCGAAGTGACCAATAACGGAACCCGCGCCCGCATGCTGCGCAACAAGGCCGGCAAGATCGAATGGGTCAGTTCGCCAGTGCTCAAAGTGGTCCGGGCGACCAATGCCGAGAAGGATACCAAGGCCAAGGCGGTGGCCGAGGCAACCGGAACGCAGGAGTGGATCGGCAAGGTCGACAAGTTGTCTATCGAAGACCTTGGCTTTCGCTTCGAGGATCGCTCACTGCAGCACGTCGCCGTGCAGGAAATCGAGGGGTTCAATCTGCTTGGCCAGGAACTGACCAACGAGCCGAACAAGAAGGGCACGATTGCACTGAAGAGCAAGATCAACAAGAAGGGCAGCCTGAATGTCGATGGCAGCCTGCAGATCTATCCGCTTGACGTGGCGGTCAAGGTCGATACCGTGGCCATCCCGCTGGTGCCGCTGGAGCCATACTTCGGCCAGTTCCTGAATATTTCGCTGACGCGTGGCCAAGTCTCGAACAAGGGCGAGGCCACAGCCAAGCTCGATACGGCGGGCCTCAAGGCCGGCTACAAGGGATCCTTTACGCTGGGCGACTTTGTTGCGGTGGACAAGCTCAACAGCGCCGATTTCCTCAAGTGGAAATCGCTCTACTTCGGCGGCATCGATTTCCGCCTCGAGCCGATGGCCATCAATATCGGCGAAATTGCGCTGACCGATTATTTCTCGCGGCTGATCCTCAACAAGGAAGGCAAGCTCAACGTCGCCGAGATCGTCAGGAAACCGGAGGGCGAGGCGGTTGCCGCCAAGACGAGCGAGACCAAGCCAGTCGAGGCCAAGGCTGAAACGAAGGTGGCGACCAAGGAGTCCGGGCCGGCCAAGCAGCCGATCCCGATCAAGATCGGCAAGATCACCCTGCAAAATGGCACGGTCAATTTTTCCGACCTTTTCGTCAAGCCGAACTACACGGTCAATCTGAGCAAGCTCGGTGGACGAGTGACCAATCTGTCGTCGGCGGCCGATACCGTGGCCGACATGGAGTTGCGCGGCCGCTATGCCAACTCGGCACCGGTGCAGATCCTGGGCAGGCTCAATCCACTGGCCGCCAAGTCCTATCTCGATATCAAGGCTGAAATCACGGGCGTCGATCTGGTCGGTTTCTCGCCGTATTCGGGCAAGTACGCCGGCTACGCCATCGAAAAGGGCAAGCTGTCGCTCAACGTCGCCTACAAGCTCGAGAACAACCAGCTGGCGGCGGAGAACCGGCTATTCATTGACCAATTTACCTTTGGCGAGAAGATTGAAAGTGCCGATGCGACGACGCTGCCGGTCAATCTGGCGCTATCACTGCTCAAGAACAATCGGGGCGAGATAGACCTCAATCTGCCCATTTCCGGTTCGCTCGAAGACCCCGAGTTCTCGATTGGCGGGCTGATCATCAAGGTTATCGTCAATCTGTTCGTCAAGGCCGTGACCTCGCCCTTTGCCTTGCTTGGCTCGATGTTGGGTAGCGGCGAGGAGCTTTCGAATGTGGGATTCCCGGCCGGCCGGGCCACCATCGACGAGGCCGCCGGCAAGAAGCTCGAAGTGCTGGCCAAGGCCTTGAAGGAACGCAGCTCGCTGAAGCTGGAAATCACCGGTCGCATTCATCCCGAACTTGATCGGGAAGGCTTCAAGCGGCTCGCTGTCGAACGTGCCGTGAAAGCCGAGAAGTTGAAAGATCTAAAGAGTGCCGGGGAGGGCAGGTCGCTGGACGAAATAGACATTGCCCCGGGGGAATACAAGCTGTACCTGACCCGCGCATACCGGGCGGCAAAATTCCCGAAGCCGCGCAATATGATCGGCCTGCTCAAGGATCTGCCAGTCGAGGAAATGGAAAAGCTGATGCTGGCCAACGCCTCGGCCAGCGACGGGGATCTCGATCAGTTGGGCAAGGAGCGTGCCGAAGCTGTCTCCGCCTGGTTGGTCAATCAGGGCGGCGTCGCCACCGAGCGTTTGTTCCTGGTACCGCCAAAGGACCGCAGCGACGAAAAGAACCAGGCCAGCCGGGCCGACTTCTCTTTAAGGTAAGCCGTAGATGAGCGAAACGATGGGGCTGGCGCTGGTCGTCGGTGTGGTGGTGGTCATTCTTTTGCAGGTGGCGCTGTTGCTGCGTGGCAATCGGCGGCAGGATGACGAGCGCTTCCGGGCGCAGCAGGAGGCGCAGGAAAAGGGGCTCATGCGCCTGGAGCGTGAACTGCGCGAGGAGCTGGCGCGCGGTCGGCGTGAGGTGGCCGAAGAGGCCTTCCGCGATCGCGAGGAGCGGGCGCAATCGTCAAGTTTGCTGGGCCAGACGCTGTCCTCGCAGGTCGTCCAGTTCGGCGCGGCGCAGGCCGAACGGCTGGAGGCCTTCGCGCGCGAGTTGAACCGTTTTTCGCTTGGGCTGGATGAGCGTTTCGAACGTTTGAAAATTGCCGTCGAATCCCGGTTGACCGCAATACAGGCCGACAACGCCAACAAGCTCGAAGAAATGCGGCGGACGGTCGATGAAAAGCTGCATGCAACGCTGGAGCAACGCCTCGGCGAGTCGTTCAAACTGGTCAGCGACCGGCTGGAACAGGTGCATCGCGGCCTCGGCGAAATGCAGACGCTGGCGGCCGGTGTCGGCGACCTCAAGCGTGTGCTGACCAATGTGAAAACGCGCGGCACCTGGGGCGAGGTGCAGCTTTCGGCGCTACTCGAACAGTTGCTGACGGCCGAGCAGTTCGGCAGCAACGTGGCGACCAAGCCGGGCAGCAACGAACGCGTCGATTTCGCCATTCGCCTGCCGGGCAAGGATGACGGTGCCGTCGTCTGGCTGCCGATCGACGCCAAGTACCCGATCGAGGATTACCAGCGTTTGCTCGAAGCGCAGGATCGCGGCGATTCGGCCGGGGTCGAGGAGGCTTCGCGGGCCATCGAAACGCGCCTGAAGAACGAGGCGAAAAGCATTCACGAGAAATACGTTTCGCCGCCGGATACCACCGACTTTGCCTTGCTCTATCTGCCGCTCGAAGGGCTTTATGCCGAGGCCTTGCGCCGTCCGGGGCTGGCCGAAACGCTGCAGCGCGACTGGCGGGTCAGTCTGACCGGGCCGACGACACTGGCCGCGATGCTCAACAGCCTGCAGATGGGTTTCCGCACCCTGGCTATCGAGCAGCGTTCGGCCGAAGTGTGGGCGGTGCTCGGCGCGGTGAAGACGGAGTTCAGCAAGTTCGGTGAGGCGCTGGCCCATACCAAAAAGAAGCTGGACGAGGCGAGCAACAGCATCAGCAAGGCGGAAACGCGGACGCGGCAGCTGACGCGCCGCTTGAAGGAGGTCGAGGCGCTGCCGGTGGCAGAGGCCGAACAATTGATCGGGGTGGCGGATTTCGATGGCGAAGACGAGTGAACTGGAAGCCGCCTACAAGGCGACGACTTACCGGGTGTTCCTGCCTGGCGGCGTTTGTGATTTGCGCGTCGGTCAGCCCTGCGAGACCCTGCGCTGCTGGCTGGAAACGGCCGGCAGCAGCGAGTTTGCGCTGATTACGGCGCACAATCCGGGTGGCCGGTTGGCAGACGAGGCGAGCAACGCCGAGCGTCAGTCGCAACTGGAGTGCGAGTTGCTGGAAGGCAACTATGAACCTTACATGGCGCAGCACGAGGCCGATGGCGAAGGATGGCCGAGCGAGGAGAGTTGTTTCGTGCCGGATATTTCCCGCGAAGACGCCTGCGCCCTGGCGGCAGATTATGGGCAGAATGCTGTGGTGTGCGGCGGCGCCGATGCTGTGCCGCATCTCGTCTGGATAGAAGATAGCGAACAATGAGTAAAAGAATCGGCCGTTTCGAAGTCCGTGGCGAGTTGGGGCGGGGCGCCCAAAGCGTCGTTCATCTTGGCTTCGATCCGCAGTTGCAGCGCGAGATCGCCATCAAGACCCTGCATTTCACCGCGCCGGATGCTGAGCGCAAGGGCCTGTTGCTCGACGAGGCGCGCACGGTCAGCCGCCTGCGTCACCCTGGCATCGTGCCGATTTTCGAGGCCGGCGAGCAGGATGGCGACCTCTATCTGGTCTTCGAATACGTACCCGGCAAGAGCCTCGGCGAATTCTTGCGGCAGAGCGGCGCCTTGCCGCCGGTCAAGGCCATTTCGATCCTGCGCCCGATTCTCGATGCAATCGCCTACGCCCATGGCCAGGGCGTCATCCACCGCGATCTGAAACCGTCGAACATCCTGCTTGACGACAATGGCACGCCGCGCGTCATGGACTTCGGCATCGCCGCGCAGGTCGATGCGTCGAGCGACCCGGCCGACCGCATCACTGGGACGCCGGCCTACATGGCGCCGGAATACATCCTGCGCCGCGAGATCGGCGCCCCTTCGGATGTTTTTGCGGCCGGACTGATCCTCTTTGAAATGCTGACCGGACGTCGGGCCGTGGCTGGCGACAGCGTTGCCGCGATCATGCAGCAGTTGGCCCGCGAAGACATCAAGCTGCCGGCCGATGCTATGGTCGACGAGCAATTAAGTGCGATTTTGAACAAGGCCCTGGCGCGCGATCCGCAGCTGCGTTTTCAGACGGCAGCCCAGTTTGGCGAGGCGCTGGACAATTATCTCGATCCCGAAGAAGACGTTCCGGCCAGCGCCGGCGGCCGGCAGGCGACGCTCGAGTTCCTGTTGCGCCGGATGCGCCACAAGAGCGATTTTCCAGCGCTCTCGGAGTCGGTCAGCGCCATCAACAAGATCGCCAACAGCGAGACGGAGAGCATCGACAAGCTGTCGAACACCATCCTCAAGGACTTTGCGCTGACCAACAAGTTGTTGCGCCTGGTCAATTCGGCCTATTTCCGCCAGGCCGGCGGCGGCAGCATCAGCACCGTGTCGCGGGCGGTCGTCGTGCTCGGCTTCGAGGCCGTGCGCAATATCGCCATTACCGTCCTGCTCTTCGATCACCTGCAAAACAAGGCCAATGCGACGCAGCTCAAGGAAGATTTCCTGCGCGCCAACATGGCCGGCGTGCTGGCCAAGGATATCGGCGCCACGGCACGTATGCGCGATCTGGAACAGTCGTTCATCTGCTCGCTGTTCCACAGCCTGGGGCGTCTGCTGTCGCAATATTATTTCCCCGAAGACGCCGAAGAAATTCGCCGCGTCATTGCACAAAAGGACTGCAGCGAGGAACTCGCCGCAAAACAGGTGCTCGGCATCTCGTTTGAAGAAATCGGCATCGCCATCGCCAAGGTCTGGGGCTTTCCTCCCCTGATCGTCACCTCGATGCGGCGTTTGCCGTCCGGCAAGGTCAGAAAGGCGGTCGATCAGGAAGATCGCCTGCGCACGCTATCCGGCTTTTCCAACGAATTGTGCGACGTCATCGCCCTGGCTACGCCGGAACTGCGGGATCGCGAACTGAAAAAAGCCATGGCGCGCTTTTCCGACGCCGTGGCGCTCGGCCAGAACGAGGTGATGCAGACCGTGCAGCGCGCCGTCGAGGAAGTCGCCGATTTTGCCCGCATCATTCACCTCAACCTCCAGCAAACGACCTTCGGCAAGCAGATGCGCCTGTTCGTCAAGGCCGGAGCCGATGACCAGACCGGCGCCGCCGCTCCCGATGGCAGCGACTTTGCCGACGGCACGGTCATTCACGAGAGCGATCCGCTCGTCGGCCTCGAGGGCAGGCCCGGGGAACCGGCCATCGATGCGCAGTCGGTGCTGACGGCCGGTATCCAGGACATCAGCAACACGCTGATCGATGGCTTCCAGCTCAACGACATCCTCCGCATCATCCTCGAAACGATGTACCGCGCCATGGGCTTCAAGCGCGTTGTGCTCTGCATCCGCGACGCCAAGGCCGGCGTCATGCAGGGGCGCTTCGGCTTCGGGCCGGATGCCAACGAACTGGCCAGGGCTTTCCGCTTTCCGCTGAGTTTCACGCCGGATATCTTCCATGCCGCGACTTCGAAAGGCGTCGATCTGCTGATCAGCGACATCAACGACCCGAAAATCGCCTCCCGCATTCCCGAGTGGTACCGCAAGGCCGTGCCGGCCAACTCCTTCGTCCTCTTTCCGCTCAACATCAAGGGCAATTCGGTGGCGCTCATCTACGCCGACCGCGACGAGCCGGGCGGGATCTCGATTCCCGAGAAGGAGTTGCAGTTGCTGCGGACGCTACGTAATCAGGCCATTCTGGCCATCAAACAGGGGTCGTGAATTTGGCAAGGGGTTCCGCCCTTTCTCAACCGCTGGTTTCGCGCTTGAGGCGCGAGCGTACTTTCTTTTGCTTCGCCAAAAGAAAGTAGCCAAAGAAAAGGCGACCCTGGGGCGGTGCCCGCTGCGCGGGTTCCCTGCGCTACTCGGGACTGGCGGGGGCTGCGGAACTCGGGCTGCGCCCTCAGACAGTCCTCGCCCCTTTTCCGCCAGA
>PHCH01000013.1:70902-90245 GCA_002840785.1 Betaproteobacteria bacterium HGW-Betaproteobacteria-4
GATGCCGGGGGCAGTCGGCTGGCGTTGTCTGAGCCGCAGGCGAGTTTAGCCAGCCGCCCGGCATTCCGAGTAGCGCAAGGAACCCGCAGGGCGCCGACCTTGGGGTCGCCTTTTCTTTGGCTACTTTCTTTTGGCGAAGCAAAAGAAAGTACGCCCGCCAGCAAGGCGGAACCCCAAGCTAATTATCGGAACCAAATCCACCAAAAAAGAAGGCCGCCCTGATCGGCGGCCTCACGCTGCATTCTGCCTGGGCAGACTCGCTTACCAGAGCTGCCACCAGGCCGTTTTGCTCTTCAGCCCATCCGTGTAGAAACTGCTGTTCGGGAAATTCTTCTTCATCACGCGGTCGGCGTCGTCGCGCAGATCGTTCATGCCCAGCTTGTCGTAGGCGGCAATCATGATGAACATCGCTTCTTCGATGGCCGGGGCCTGCGGGTAGGTCTTGATCGCGTACTGGGTGCGGTTGGCTGCCGCGATGTAGGCGCCACGCTTGAGGTAGTAGCGGGCGACGTGGACTTCCAGCGAGGCCATCGCATTGATCAGGTAGTTCATGCGCAGCGTCGCATCCGGCGTGTATTTGCTGTCCGGGAAGCGGGTGACCAGATCCTTGAAGGATTCGAAGGATTCGCGGGCGGCCTTGGGGTCGCGTTCGGTCGGGTCCTGGGTGCTGACCAGTGCGGTCAGACCAAGGTCTTCGTTGAAGTTGATCAGGCCCTTGAGGTAATAAACGTAATCGACGGTCGGGTGGCTCGGGTGCAGCTTGATGAAACGGTCGCAGGCGGCGAGGGCGGAGCCGGCCTCGTTGCCTTTCCAGTACACGTAGCCAAGCTCGAGCTGGGCCTGTTGGGCGTAGCGGCCGTAGGGGAAGCGGGCTTCGAGCTTCTCGAGCATTTTTGCCGCCTTGTCCCAGTTGCCGTCGATCTGGGCATCCTTGGCTTCGCCATAGAGCTTGCCGGCCGACCAGCCGGCGGTTTCGTCGATCTGGTCGGGCATTGAGCTGCAGCCAGCGATGAAAGCGGCAATGAAAACAGCCATCAGCACGCGGAAGAGCGCGGGGAATGACTGGAATGCAATCAGGTGCTGGCCGAGTTGCTGCCCCAGCATTCCCGCAACCGACTGCAGGGCTGGGTGCGCGATGCCTGCGTGCTGGTCGATGGCAAGGCCGAGACCGAGCCCAAGCGCAAGATGATGGGCGGCGAGAGGCTGCTGGTCAGCGAGCCGGACGATATCCGCAACCAGCCTGAACTGCCTGAAGACATTCCGCTCGACGTCGTCTACGAGGACGAAACCCTGCTCGTCATCAACAAGCCGGCCGGGCTGGTTGTCCATCCGGGTAGTGGCAACTGGAGCGGCACCTTGATGAATGCGCTGCTCCACCACGTGCCAGGTATCGAAGCGGTGCCGCGCGCCGGCATCGTGCATCGGCTGGACAAGGACACCAGCGGCCTGCTCGTCGTCGCCAAGACGCTGGAAGCACAGACCGACCTGGTTCGCCAGTTGCAGGCGCGGACGGTGCGGCGCATCTACCTGGCCCTGGCGGCCGGTGCCATGAAGCACGAGGGGACGGTCAATGAACCGATCGGCCGGCATCCGTCGCAGCGCATCAAGATGGCCATCGTTCCCGAGAATCGGGGCGGCAAGCCGGCGATTACCAATATCCGCATCCTCGAACTCTTTCCCTACACCACCTTCGTCGAGTGTTCGCTGGAAACCGGACGGACGCACCAGATCCGCGTGCATATGGCGGCCATCCATCATCCGCTGGTCGGCGATCAGGTCTATGGCAAGCACAACCCAAAATTGCCGGAATTCCCGCGGCAAGCCTTGCATGCAACGCGTCTCGGTCTGGTGCATCCGCTGACCGGCCTGAAAATGCAGTGGGAAGTACCGATGCCGGAGGATATGCGTGACCTTCTCGATTCCCTGCGCTATGGCTAATCTGCTGGTTCCGGACTGGCCGGCGCCAGCCCGGGTCCGCAGCTTGCAAACCTTGCGTGGCGGCGGTTGCAGTCCGGCGCCGTGGGACAGTTTCAACCTCGGCGATCATGTCGGCGACGATCCGGCTCATGTCGCGGCAAATCGGGCTGCCCTGCGCGACCATCTGCCGGCAGAGCCGGCGTGGCTCAGGCAGGTGCACGGCATTGCTACGGTCAACCCGAAAAAAAGCCCAAAATTGAAAGAGGCCGATGCGGCCTTCACGCGGGATTCCGGCGTGGTTTGCGCCGTGATGACTGCCGATTGCCTGCCCGTTCTTTTTTGCGACCGGGCCGGGACGGTGGTGGCCGCCGCGCATGCCGGCTGGCGCGGGCTGGCAGCTGGCGTACTCGAAGAAACCATGGCGCAGATGGCCGTGCCGCCGGGCGAATTGCTCGCCTGGCTGGGGCCGGCCATCGGCCCGTCGGCTTTCGAAGTCGGTGACGAGGTTCGCGCCGAGTTTGTCGCACACGACGCGCAGGCCTCCGATGCCTTTGTGCCACATGGGCCGGGAAAATGGCTGGCCGACATCTACCAGCTCGCCCGCCAGCGCCTGAACGCGGCCGGCGTCAGTTCGATCAGCGGTGGCGAGCGCTGCACTTTCAGCGAAGCGGCCGATTTCTTTTCCTACCGCCGCGACGGCGTGACCGGCCGCATGGCCAGCCTGATCTGGCTGGCGCCTTGACCCGCTGATAGACCGCCGTTCCGTCAAAAAACGCCGGCGGGCGTATAATCCGCGCCTTTCCCAAGTAGCGAATTTTCGTGAGTACCCTATCCTGGATCATTGCCGTCTCGCTGGCTGGCGGCGCCCTCAGTGTCGGCGCCGCAGCGGCGTTGAGCGTCGTCCTTGGCGCGCATCGCATCAGCATGCTGATTTCCTATGCGATCGGTGCCCTGCTTGGCGCGGCTTTCCTGGAGATCCTGCCGCATGCGCTGGAGCATGGCGATGTGCATCGGACAACAGCAACCGTGCTGTTCGGCATCATGGCCTTTTTCGTGCTCGAAAAGCTGGTCCTCTGGCGCCACTGCCACCACGACCACTGCGAGGCGCACGATGCGCACGCGCCGGCTCATGATCACGGGCGTTCCGGCCTGCTTATCCTGGTTGGCGATACTTTCCACAATTTTGTCGACGGCATCCTGATTGCCGCTGCTTTTTTGCAAAGTACCGAACTTGGCATTGTTACAGCGATGGCCATCATTGCTCACGAAATTCCGCAGGAAGTCGGCGACTACCTGATCCTCCTGCATTCCGGCTACAGCAAGGTCAGGGCGCTGGCCTTCAACCTGCTCTCCAGCCTGGCTACGATGGTCGGCGCCATGCTGGCCTACTTTGCCCTGGCCGAATTGACCGAGTGGATTCCATCGTTGCTCGCCCTTGGTGCAGCCAGCATGATCTACGTCGCGGTGGCCGACCTGATTCCCGGTCTGCACAAGCGTTCCGAGCTCAAGGAGTCGATCCTGCAGGTGCTATTGATCGGCTCTGGGATCGCCTCCATCGCCATCGTCCAGGCGCTGGTTGGCGAGTGACTCCCGATGCGCCCGGCGCTGTCGCCGGGCCTTGCTGCCGCCCAGCCAGAGCAGCAACGAACAGGGCATAAGCCCGTAAAACAGAAACGAAATTATGCCGGCAACGATGCTGGGTTCGTTGGCGGCAATCAACAATGTTACGTAGAGCCAGCCGATTGCAACAATGTACATAATAGGTGCCTTGAAGAGGGTCTGATTATGCATGCAAATGCATTGACAGCGCCGAATCGGGTATGGAGAATCCAGAGGCTCAAACCCCGACAACACTAGAGACGAGTCTTCCCATGGCGCAGGGATCGAACAATAACGACGCATTCGCGGGTTCTGCCGCTCAGTTCATGCAGGGCAACCCCTCCTCAAGTCGAGCCACAGGCACTTACAGAGTTGCAAAAGCAGTTCATGGATCAGCAGATGTCGCTCTGGCAGGCGGTGCTGAACAAGAAGCCCGGGCAGGACCCGGCCTTCAAGGTGGCGCCCGAACCGGGTGATCGTCGTTTCTCGGCGCCCGAGTGGAAAGAAAGTCCGATCTACGATTACCTGCATCAAGCCTATTTGCTCAACACCCAGTATCTCAAGCAGGTGGTCGAAGTGATTCCGGCCGAGGACGCAAAAGCCAAGGAGCGCATGCGCTTCCTGGCCCGCCAGATGGCCGATGCCATGGCGCCGTCCAATTTTGCCGCGACCAATCCTGAATTCATCAAGCTGGCGCTGGAAACCAAGGGCCAGAGCATCACCGATGGCATCAACAACCTGCTCAAGGATTTCGAGAAGGGCCGTATCTCGATGACCGACGAATCGGTGTTCGAAGTCGGCAAGAATATCGCGACGACCGAAGGCGCCGTCGTCTACGAAAACGAGCTCATGCAGCTCATCCAGTACGCGCCGCTGACGCCCAAGGTTGGCACGCGGCCGCTGCTCGTCGTGCCGCCGTGCATCAACAAGTTCTACATCATGGACCTGCAGCCGGACAATTCGCTGATCCGCTTCATGGTCGAGCAGGGCAACACGGTGTTTCTGGTTTCCTGGCGCAATCCGAAGGAAGAGCAGGGGCATGCCAGCTGGGACGATTATCTCGAAAACGGCCCGATCGCCGCGCTGCGTGTGGTCCGCGAAATCACCAAGGTCAAGCAGGTCAATGCGCTGGGCTTCTGTGTCGGCGGCACTATTTTGACTTCGGCGCTGGCCGTTCTCAAGGCGCGCGGCGAAGATCCCGTTGCTTCGCTGACCTTGTTGACGACGCTGCTCGACTTCTCCGATACCGGCGAAATCGGCCTGTTTATCGACGAGAAAGGTGTTGCCGCACGTGAGGGTACCATCGGCAAGGGGGGGCTGCTGCCCGCCCGTGATCTGGCGAACACCTTCTCCTTCCTGCGCGCCAACGATCTGGTCTGGAACTACGTTACCGGCAATTACCTGAAAGGCCAGAAGCCGCAAGCCTTCGACCTGCTTTACTGGAATTCCGATTCAACCAACCTGCCGGGGCCGTTCGCCTGCTGGTACATGCGCAACATGTACCTCGAAAACAACCTGCGCATGCCGGGCAAGCTCGACATGTGCGGGACCAAGGTCGATCTCGGTCAGCTCGACATGCCGGTCTATCTGCTGGCGACACGCGAAGACCACATCGTGCCATGGCAGTCGGCCTACCAGAGCACGCGCCTGCTGGGCGGCAAGAGCCGCTTCGTGCTGGGCGCCTCCGGTCATATTGCCGGCGTGATCAACCCGGTCAGCAAGAACAAGCGCAGCTATTGGGTCAATGAAGACGTGAAAAACGACGCCGATGGGTGGTTGACCGCGGCAGAAGAGAAAAAGGGGAGCTGGTGGGCCGACTGGGCTGGCTGGCTGAAACCGTTGTCAGGAGAACAGCGGGCGCCGCGTAAGCCGGGGAATGCCAAATACAAGCCGATCGAACCGGCGCCGGGCAGATACGTCAAGGAACGCGCGGTATAAAAACTTCTCGAGAGGGTATAACAATGTCGCGAGTTGCACTGGTTACTGGAGGAATGGGTGGTCTTGGCGAGGCCGTTTGCATCAAGCTGGCCGCATTGGGGTTCAAGGTCGTCACGACCTATTCGCCGGGTAACGCCAAGGTTCAGGATTGGCTCAAGGGGATGAACAACATGGGGTACGGTTTCAAGGCCTACCCCTGCGACGTCACCGATTTCGAATCGGCTCGCGCGTGTGTCGAAGCGGTGAGCAAGGAAGTCGGTCCGGTCGATGTGCTGGTCAACAATGCCGGCATCACGCGTGACATGACTTTCAAGAAAATGACCAAGAGCGACTGGGATGCTGTCATTCACACCAACCTCGACTCCGTTTTCAACATGACCAAGCAGGTCATGGAGGGGATGGTCGAGCGCAAGTGGGGGCGCATCATCAATGTCGGTTCGGTCAATGGCCAGAAGGGCGCCTTCGGGCAGACCAACTATTCGGCGGCCAAGGCTGGCATGCATGGTTTTACCAAGGCGCTGGCCCTGGAAGTCGCCAAGCAGGGCGTCACGGTCAACACCATTTCTCCGGGCTACATCGGCACCAAGATGGTGACGGCGATCCCGCAGGAAATTCTCGATTCAAAAATTCTGCCGCAGATCCCGGTCAATCGACTGGGCAAGCCGGAAGAAATCGCCGGCCTTGTCGCCTACCTCGCTTCCGATGAAGCGGCGTTCGTGACCGGGGCCAATATTTCCATCAACGGCGGTCAGCACATGTACTGACCGCTGCAATTTTTACCCCGCTCTATTTAACAACAGGAAGGAATAACTATGACTCAACGTGTTGCTCTCGTAACCGGCGCTATGGGTGGTCTTGGAACCGCAATCTGTCAGGAACTGGCCAAGGCTGGCAACAAGGTGGTCGCGTCTTACCATCCGCAATTCGACAACAAGGATGCCTGGCTGGCTGAAATGGCTGAAGCTGGCTTCACGGATTTTGTCTGCGTTGCCGGCGACGTTTCGTCGCTCGAAGACTGCCAGAAGATGGTTGCCGAAGCCGAAGCCGCTTGCGGCCAGGTCGACATCCTCGTGAACAATGCCGGTATCACCCGTGACCGCATGTTTGCCAAGATGGAAAAGGACGGCTGGGATGCCGTCATCGCCACCAACCTGACTTCGCTGTTCAACATGTCCAAGCAAGTCTCCGCCAAGATGGCCGAGCGTGGCTGGGGCCGCATCATCAACATCTCCTCGGTCAACGGCGTCAAGGGTCAGGCTGGCCAGACCAACTACTCCGCTGCCAAGGCCGGCGTGATCGGTTTCACCAAGGCGCTGGCTGCCGAACTGGCAACCAAGGGCGTTACGGTTAACGCCATCGCCCCGGGTTATGTCGCCACCAAGATGGTCATGGCGATCAAGCCGGAAGTGCTGCAGACCATCGTTGACGCAGTGCCGATGAAGCGTCTGGCCAAGCCGGAAGAAATCGGCTACGCCTGTGCCTACCTGTCGAACGATCTGTCTGGTTTCACCACCGGCGCGACGATCAACATCAACGGCGGTTTGTACTACCAGTAAGACGAAGTGCGAAATTCAGCGTGAAAAACAGCTGAATTCTGCAATGCAGCAAGAACGGGCGCCCTTAAGCGCCCGTTTTTATTGCTATAATGTTGCGCTGCACACAAACCTGTCCTGAAGGATCAAAGCATGACGGAACCGGTACGCCTGATCAAGAAATACCCCAATCGTCGTCTTTACGATATGTGAAGGAACTGGTCCTCAAGTTCGAAGTGTTCAAGGTGCTCGACGCCAAGACCGACGAAGACCTGACGCGCAGCATCCTGCTCCAGATCATCCTTGAAGAAGAATCGGGCGGCATGCCGCTGTTCTCCAGTGAGCTGCTCTCCGGCTTCATCCGCTTCTACGGCAGCACGATGCAGGGCATGCTCGGCAAGTACCTGGAAAACAACATGAAGACCTTCGTGGATTTCCAGGGCAAGCTGCAGGAACAGTCGAAGACCATGTACGGCCCGAATGGCGGCGACAATACCCACATGCAGACGGATTTCTGGAACCAGTTCCTGAATTTCCAGCAGCCGGCCATGCAGAACATGATGACTGCCTATATGGATCAGTCGAAGAAAATGTTCCAGTCGATGCAGGACCAGATGCAGAACCAGACGCGGACGATGTTCACGGGCTTCCAGTACAACCCTGGCGACAAGCCCGAATAAACGGCTTTGCGGGCAGTTGAGCTGCCCGCCACCGCGCATTTCATTTTTGGCTGTTTTTTCCGGTTGACCGTAGCAATTGCCGGTTGACCGTCGAATCGACGCTTACAGCACGATCTGCGCTCCCAACTCGACGACGCGATTCGACGGAATCTTGAAGTAGGCCGTCGCGCTGCCGGCGTTGCGGAACATGGCGACGAAGAGCAGTTCGCGCCAGTAGGCCATGTCCGATTTCAGTTTCGGAATCAGTGTTTCGCGGCCGAGGAAGAAGGACGACTCCATCATGTCGATGCTCACCCCGGCCTTGCTGCATAGCGCCAAGGCAGCCGGAATGTCGGGTTCGTCCTTGTAGCCGTACTGGACGACGACCTGCGAGAAGTTGCCAGCCAGTTTGCACACCTCGATGCGGTCGATTTCCGGCACGTAGGGGACATCAAACACGGAGACGCTGAGAACCACTACCTGCTCGTGCAGCGTCTTGAAGTGCTTGAGGCTGTGCAGCATGGCGTGCGGAACGGCTTCCGGATTCGGCGTCAGGAAGATCGCCGTGCCGGGTACCCGTTCGATGCCGCTGGCGCTCATGTCGGCCACGAACGGGGCGAGTTCCAGCGCATCGGCGGCCAGTCGATCATGGAGCAGTTCGCGGCCGCGTTTCCAGGTGGTGAGCAGGATGAAGACGCCGAGGCCGAAGACCAGCGGGAACCAGCCGCCATCGGGAATCTTGACCGAATTGGCAAGGAAGAAGCCGAGGTCGATGACGATGAAGGGCAGGGCGCCGAGCACCGCCCGCCACGGGCTCCACTGCCAGAGGCGGACGGCGACGGCGATGGCGAGCAGGTTGGTGATCAGCATCGTGCCGGTCACCGCGATGCCGTAAGCCGCGGCCAGATTGGACGAACTGCCGAAGCCGATGACCAGGCCGATGATGGCGATGAGCAGCAGCCAGTTGATGGCCGGCAGGTAGATCTGGCCGATCTCGCGGTCGGAGGTGTGCTGGATTTCGAGGCGTGGCGTGTAGCCTAGCTGGATGGCCTGCTGGGTGATCGAGAAGGCACCGGAGATGACGGCCTGCGAGGCGATGATGGTGGCGACGGTGGCCAGGATGACGAGCGGGTAGCGGGCCCATTCCGGGGCGAGCAGATAGAACGGATTTTCGACGGCGCCCGGGTTGTCGAGCAGCAGCGCGCCCTGGCCGAAGTAGTTGATGAGCAGCGCCGGCAGCACGTAGCCGAGCCAGGCGTAGCGGATCGGTTTGGCGCCGAAATGGCCCATGTCGGCATAGAGCGCCTCGGCACCGGTGATGCAGAGGACGACGGCGCCCAACGCGAAGAAGCCGAGGACCGAATTGCCGAGCAGGAAATTGAAGCCGTAAATCGGGTTGACCGCAGCCAGCACGGCCGGGTGTTCGATGATGGCCATGGCGCCAAAGCTGGCCAGCACGGCGAACCAGAGCACCATGATCGGGCCGAACAGGGCGCCGACGCTGGCCGTCCCGCGGCGCTGGAAGAAGAACAGGCCGATCAGGATGCTCAACGTGATCGGCAGCACATAGGGGTTGAAGGCCGGCGTGATGATCTCCAGGCCCTCGACGGCGGAGAGCACCGAAATCGCCGGGGTGATCACGCCGTCGCCGTAGAACAGCGCGGCGCCGAACAGGCCGAGGGCGATCAGCAACTTGTGCCGGCGCGACGCCGGGTTGCCGTTGTGCAGGGCCAGCGTCATGAGTGCGATGATGCCGCCTTCGCCCTTGTTGTTGGCGCGCATGATGAAGGACACGTACTTGAGCGTGACGACGGTGAGCAGCGACCAGAGGAAGAGCGAGAGCACGCCGAGCACGTTGTCCGGGGTGATAGGGACCGGGTGGTGGCTGCCGCCGAAAACTTCCTTGATGGCGTAGAGCGGGCTGGTGCCGATGTCGCCATAGACGATGCCGAGGGCGGCCAGGGTCAGCGTCGCCAGACGCTTGTTGTCGTTAACTTGCATGAGTTTTCCTTACGGCTGGAAGCGGTAGCCGACGCCGGTTTCGGTCAAAAAGTGGCGGGGCTGGGTTGGGTCGTTCTCTAGTTTCTGGCGCAGATGGCCGACGTAAACGCGCAGGTAATGGCTGCTCTCGACGTAGGATGGTCCCCAGATTTCGCGTAGCAGGTTGCGCTGGGTGAGCACCTTGCCGGGGTGGCCGAGCAGGGTGGAGAGCAGGCGGTATTCGATCGGGGTCAGGTGCACCGCTTCGCCGTCCCGCAAAACCAGGCGGCGGGACAGGTCGACCGTGACATCGCCGAATTCGACGACCGGCGTCGCCCCCTCGCCGCTGCGCAGGCGCCGCCGCAGCAGGGCGCGGACGCGGGCGCGCAGTTCGCCGACGCTGAACGGCTTGGTCAGGTAATCGTCGGCGCCGGCGTCGAGGGCGTCAATCTTGTCGTTTTCCTGGGTGCGGGCCGAGAGGATCAGCACCGGCACTTCCGACCAGCCGCGCAGGTCGCGGATCAGGTCGATGCCGTTGCCGTCGGGCAGGCCGAGGTCGAGGATGAGCAGATCGGGCTTCTGGACGCCGGCCTCGATCAGGCCGCCGGCCATCGTTTCGGCTTCGATGACGGCACAGCCTTCCTCCTCGACGGCCGCGCGGACGAAGCGGCGGATGGTCTTTTCATCCTCGATGAGCAGCACCTTGGGTTTCGGCGTGTTCATACGCTTTCCTCCTCAAGGACGGGCGGCGTGCCGCGCGGCAGGGTGAAGCTGACGCAGGCGCCGCCTTCCGGCCGATTGCTGGCGCGAATGGTGCCGCCATGGGCTTCGACAATGGCCCGGCAGATGGCCAGGCCGAGGCCGGTGCCCGGTTTGCCGGCAACGCTGTCGCCGCGCACGAACATGTCGAACAGCCGGTCGTTGTCGGTTTCCGCAAAGCCGGGGCCGCGGTCGCTGATGGCGACTTCGACAAACTCGCCGGCTGGCCGTGCCGTGATCTCGAGGTGGGTGTTCGGCGGCGCGTACTTGGCCGCGTTTTCAAGCAGATTGCAGAAGACGCGTTCGAGCAGCACGGCATCGAATTCGAGCAGCGGCAGGTCGGGCGGCAGGCTGACCTTGACCGGGTGCGAAATGAGGGCGCTTTCGATGAGCTTGATGCTGGCGCCGATGACTTCCTCGAGCGGTTGCCACTCGCGGCGCAGATTGATTTCGCCGGCATTGAGGCGCGCCATGTCGAGCAGATTGCCGACCAGGTTGGCCAGGCGGGCGGCCTGTTCGTGCATGGCCTGAGCGGTTTCCAGGGCAGAGTCGGGCAGCGCCGGCTTGATCAGGAACAGCGAGTCGGCCAGCCCGACCAGGGCCGTCAGCGGCGTCCGCAAGTCGTGCGAGAGCGCCGACAGAATCGAACTGCGCAGCCGCTCGGAAACCATCTTGAGCTGCGTCGACTGGGCGACGTCGACGTAATGCAGCCGTTCGAGGGCGATGCCGATCAGCGATGCCAAGGCTTCAAGCAAGGCAACGTGTTCGTCGGGCACGCTGACGACGTCGGCCGGGAAGGCGATGGCGAGCACGCCGCGGGTGCGCATCGAAGCGCGCAAGGGCAGGTAGAGCGCTGCAAAACCGCTGCCCGACATGTCATGGTTGCGCACCGTTTTGCCGCTGTCTTCGGCGATGTTGGCGAGCAGTGGATTGACCTTGCAGGCCGATGTGGTCGATGTCGCCTGCGTTGGCTGGCCGTGCTCGTCGGGCAGCAGAATGAGCGATTCCGCTTCAAGCTGCGCCAGCGTGAAATTGCGCGCGATGTCGACGACCTGGGCCTGGGTTAGCGCGCCGGCCAGTTGCCGGGCGGCGTCGTAGAGCGCCTGCGTGCGTCGCTCGCGAGTCTGCGCTTCACGCGCCTTTTGTTTGAGGCCGGCCGCCAGTTGGCCGGTGATCAGGCCGGTGATGAGCATCACGGCGAAGGTCACCAGATACTGGATGTTTTCGACGGCCAGCGAAAAGCGCGGCGGAACGAAAAAGATGTCGAAGAGCAGGACGCCGAGAATTGACGCGAGCACCGCGCTGCCGCGCCCGAACGTGATGGCGACGAGCAATACCGTGAGCAGAAAGAGCATGACGATATTGGCCAGGTCGAGATAGCCGAGCAGCGGCGTCGCCAGCAGCGTTGTCGCGGCGCAGGCGAGGACCGTGAGCAACGTGCGCTGCCAGGGCTTGAAACGCTCGGGCAGTGGGGTGGTCACGGGTTTTTTGCTGTTCATGATTTTCTTTCGGCAATCCGACATTTCCAGCCTACGTCGTGGCGTCTAAAAACGATGAATATTCTCGCCACCCCGGCGTAAAAATGTCGTAAAGATTGGCGCCAGGCGCTGGCTGCCGGAGGGGCTTAAGGCTGGCGGGGTTGGAAGCCGAGTCCGGGGCTCGACGGCAATTGCAACCGGCCGCCGACGGTGGCCGGCGTGCTGCTGGTGTCTTCGGCAAACCAGTCGGCCGTGGCCAGGCCGTGCACGGCATCCGGTGCCACGGCCGCGGCGAGATGGGCACAGGCGAGCAGGCCGCAGGCGCTTTCCAGGCTGGAGGTGACGATCACCTCGAGGCCCGAAGCGCGGGCGCGCAGGGCCAGTTCGACGCTGGCCAGCAAGCCGCTGTGGCGGGCCGGTTTGATGACGATGCGGCGGACCGGCGGATGGCGGAAAAAATGGGTGTCGAGCAGATGGATCGATTCGTCGATGGCCAGCGGGAAGGCTGCGGTCGACTGCAGTTTTTGCAGTAAAACCGGTGTCGGTTCGGCTAGTGGTTCTTCGAGACCTTCGATGGGCAGGCCGGCGCAGGCAGCGATGAAGCTTTGCGCCTCGGCGAAGTTCCAGGCGCGGTTGGCGTCGAGGCGCAGGCGCAGTCCGGCCGGCAGCGACTTGGCGAGTTGGTGCAGGGCGGCGATTTCATCGTTGACCGGGGCGATGCCGACTTTTAGCTTGAGGACGCTGAAACCGGCCTCGCCAGCCTCAAGCAGCGCCTCGGAAGAACATTTCAAAATTGGCCCAAAATTCCGGTTGACCGTGAGATTGCTCACCGGCGGCTCGCCGCTGAGCCAGGCATTGAGCGGCAGCCCGGCTTGCTGGGCGATGAGGTCGAGGTGGGCGCATTCTTCGGCGAAGGCTGTGGCCGATGTCTCGTCGATGCCGAATTCGGGCAGCGGCGCGCAGTCGCCCCAGCCGGTCAGGCCGTCGGCCGATTGCAGGCGGAGCAGGCGGCCTTCACGCTGATCAAACTCGCCGTGGCTGGTTCGCCATGGGTGTTTGAGCGGCAGGGCGTAGGGCAGCCAGTCGGCGGCAACGAGTTTCACGGCCGTTTGCGATACTTGCCGAAGTCGGGCGGGCGGCGTTCGAGCCAGGCGTTGCGGCCTTCCTGGCCTTCCTCGCTCATGTAGAACAGGCCGGTGGCGTTGCCGGCCAGTTCCTGGATGCCGGCCAGACCGTCGGTGTCGGCATTGAAGCCGGCCTTGATCATGCGCAGCGCCATCGGCGATAGTTTGAGCATGTCGCGGCACCAGTTCACGGTTTCTTCTTCGAGCTTGTCGACCGGCACGACGGCGTTGACTAAGCCCCAATCGAGCGCCGTGGCAGCATCGTACTGGCGGCAAAGCAGCCAGATTTCCTTGGCGCGTTTTAACCCGATGGTCCGCGCCATGAGCCCGGCGCCGAGGCCGGCATCGAAGCTGCCGACGCGCGGCCCGGTCTGGCCGAAACGGGCGTTGTCGGCGGCAAGGGTCAGGTCGCAGACGAGGTGCAGGACGTGGCCGCCGCCGATGGCAAAGCCGGCGACCATGGCGACGACCGGCTTGGGCAGCCGGCGGATCTGCATCTGCAAATCAAGCACGTTGAGGTGCGGCGTGCCGCCTTCGTCGATGTAGCCTTCCGCGCCGCGTACCTTCTGGTCGCCGCCGGAGCAGAAAGCCTCGTGGCCCGCGCCGGTCAGGATGATGGCGCCGATGGCGTTGTCGCGGTGGGCGCGGTGGAAGGCGTCGATCAGTTCATTGACCGTTTCCGGGCGGAAGGCGTTGCGGCGTTCCGGGCGGTTGATGGTGATCTTGGCGATGCCTTCGGCGGTGTCGTAAAGGATGTCGGTGTAGGCGTGGGCGCTTTGCCAGCGGATGGGTTCGGTCATGGTCGGGCGGGTCGGTTGCTTGGAGGGGAGAGTATAGCGGGGCACTGGTTTTTGCCGCGCATAGGGGCTATGGTGAGTAGATGTTTTGTCGTGCGTTTGAACGCGTCGCGTGCAAAAATGTCTGTCTAGTGTTGTGCTGGAAATCCATCGTGAAAGAACGTCGCCGCTCCCCCCGTGTTTTCCTGAATGGTCATGTCTCCCTGAGTCTGGGCGGCATGCACCTGGATTTGCCGGCGGCCGACATTTCGGTTTCCGGCATCGGCGTGCTCATCGACGCGGCCGTGCTCGGCGCCAAGCCGAGTGGTGAAGTCGGTGTCTGCCGGATCGATTCGCCCGAACTCGGCGGGCGGGTCGAAGCCTACGTCAGCATTATGCGCATCCGCCGGCTTGGTGAACGCCGGCTGGTCGGTTTGCGCTTCGAGTCGATCAGCGACGACGAACTCGAACTGATCCGCGAATACAAGCGGAAGTGCCGGGAAACCCCGGCAGCTTCCTGATCGCTACCGGCTTACGGCCGGAAGAAGCTTTCCAGATCCTGAAACACCGCGTGGTCGGCGTTGTGCCGGCGGATCGCGATGACATCCTCGAGCTTTTCCACCTGTTTCATCATCTGCGCCAGGCGCTGATCTTCATTGACCAGTAGCCAGATGCGGCTCTGCTGCCCGTCGCCAACAGGCAGGCAGAGGATGCCTTCGACGTTGTAGGAGCGCCGTGAAAACAGGCCGACGACGTGCGACATGACGCCGGCGTGATTATTGACGTCGATTTCCAGCACGGCACGGGCCAGGGCGTTTTGTTCGTTACGGTTGATCGCGTTCATCTCAGGCTCCAATCATGTCGCGGTTGGCGGCGCCCGGCGGCACCATGGGATAGACCTTCTGCTCGGCATCGATGCTGGCGTGGATCAGGCAGGGGCCGGGGCGGGCAATGGCTTCCATGAGTGTCGCGCACGGATTGGCCGAGGTGTCGAGGTCGACCGCGGCAATGCCGAAGCCCTCGGCGATCTTGACGAAATCCGGCGACGACCTGAATTGCGAGGCGAACAGCCGCTCGCCGTAGAACAGCGTCTGCTGCTGATGGACGAGGCCGAGCGTGGCGTTGTCCATGAGCACGATCTTGATGTTCACGTTTTCCTCGGCGGCGGTGACCAGTTCCTGGATGTTCATCATGATCGAACCGTCGCCGGTGAAGCAGACGACGGTGCGCTCGCGCTCAGCCAGCGCGGCGCCGATGGCGGCAGGGACGCCGAATCCCATGGTGCCCAATCCGCCGGAAGTCAGCCACTGGCGCGGACGGCGCAGCGGGTAGGCCTGGGCGACCCACATCTGGTGCTGGCCGACGTCGGTGGCGATGATGGCATCGTCGTCGAGACAGGCGGCGACGCTCTGGATCAGGCCGAAATGCGAACGCGGGTTGTCGGTGCTGTGCCCCAGATTTTTCGCGAATTTTGAAATACGGCCGGCAGCAACTGGCCAAGTGCTTCGCCGATGTCGGCCGTGATGCCGATGTGCGCCGTCTTAATCTTGTCGAGTTCGGCCGGATCGATATCGATGTGGATGATCTTCGCTTGCGGGCAGAAGGCTGCCACCTTGCCGGTGGCGCGGTCGTCGAAGCGGGCGCCGACGGCGATCAGCAGGTCGCATTCATCGAGCGCCAGATTGGTGTAGCGGGCGGCGTGCATGCCGAGCATGCCCAGCGCCAGCGGGTGATCGACCGGCATAGCGCCGAGCGCCATGAGCGTCATGACGGTCGGCAGGCTGGCCTTTTCGGCCAGCTCGATGGCGGCGACTGATGCGCCGGAATGAATGACGCCGCCGCCGAGGTAAAGGATCGGCCGTTCGGCCGCGTTGATCATCGCCGCGGCCTGTTCGATCAATGCCGGATCGGCCGCCGGAGCCGGCTCGGCGCGACCTGGTTCCGGCCATTCACTGATCTCGATGGCCTGTGTCTGCACGTCCTTGGGAATATCGACGAGCACCGGGCCGGGGCGGCCGGAGGCGGCGATCCGGAAGGCACGCGGGATGACTTCAAGCAGTTCCTCGGCCGAAGAGACGAGAAAGTTGTGCTTGGTGATCGGAATGCTCAGGCCGTAGGTGTCGACTTCCTGGAAGGCGTCGGTGCCGATCATCGCTTTCGGCACCTGGCCGGTGATGGCGACGAGCGGGATCGAGTCGAGCTTGGCGTCGGCGATGGCAGTCAGCAGGTTGGTCGCGCCGGGGCCCGAGGAGGCGAGACAGACGGCCGGCAGTCCGGTGGCGCGGGCCATGCCCTGGGCCATGAAGCCGGCGCCCTGCTCATGGCGGGCGAGGACGTGGTGGATGGCGGTCGACTGGCCGAGCGCGTCGTAGATGGGCAGGATCGCGCCGCCGGGGATGCCGGCGACGGTGCGGATGCCCTGGCGTTCGAGCAGGCGCACGGTGATCTGGGCGCCGGTGAGAGTTTCTGTCATGGAGATTTCCTTTCGGTTGGTGGCACAACCGGTGGGCTCCAAAAACAAAACCCCGCCGGTTTGCGCCGGCGGGGTTTGGGGTTCTGTGCTGTTCCTGCTTACCCGATCCGTGACGGCGCGTGCGTAATGACGCCTACTACGACTACGCGCACGACGACCGGTTCCACTGCGAAGGCAGCGGCAGAGCGGAGGCGGCGGAGTGCGTTCATGCGGGTTATCCGGATAATGGGCTAAACAGTTGGCGAACTATGGATTAGCGGCCCGACAAAATCAAGCCTTTCGCCATCGGCGCGCTCATTCGATAGGCCTGGGGGGCCGGCAATTCTTGACGCGAGTGGTAGGTCGTCGCTTAAACTCGATAGCCAGTGGATAAGACCGACAACTATTTGAAATAGTTGGAATATTTGGAATATAAATGACAAATAAGCGGAAGGTTCTGATTGTCGATGCATCGAGGGTCGTCAGGGCAACACTCGCCAAGCAACTGGCCGAGCGCTTTGAGGTGCGCGATGAGGACAACGACGAGTCAGCCTGGCAAACCATGGTCCTCGATAGCGCCATTACGGCTGTCATATCCGGGCTGGCGGTGGCCAGGGACGATGGTCGTGGCCTGCTCGAGCGCCTGCGCGACAGCAAGTTGCCGCGTTTGAAAGATGTTCCCTTTCTGCTCATGGTGTCGAACAGCTTTTCCGAGGCAGAGCGACAGGAGGCACGGACGCTTGGCGTTACCGAGTTTATTGTCAAAGGTGCCAGCGGTCCGTCGATTGCCGGCCTCGTGGCCGACCAGATGGCATGGCGCGAAGATGCCACTGAGGACAGAGAGCCAGCCACCGCGCCGGAGTCCGAAGAGGCTTTCGAGGAGTATGGCAACGAGTCCGATATCGGCATCAGCAATATCATGGGGCAGGTCGCCGGGCTGGAGTCGTCCGAGGGCGAGGAATCGGACGAGGAGGACTACCGTAGCGGCGATACCGTGCTCGCCGAAGAGATGCTCGAAGAGTACCTGGCGAAAAGTCTGCCCGAGGCGCGCGAGGGCCGTAACGTCGGTGTTCTGGCCTTCGGCCTCGATGGTTATGGCGAGCTGGTTGTTCGCTACGGGCCGGAACTGGCCTTCAGTTCGGCCCAACGATTCTGTTTTCTCCTGTCCAGGAAAATCCGCCCCGACGACTTTATCGGGCAGCTCGCCGATGGCCGGGTGGTCATTGTGACGCGATCATCCTCGGCCTTGCTGTGTGCCGGATTTGCCCAGCGGATCTGCAAGGCAATGGCCAGCGCCAACATCTCGGTAGAGGGGCAGCGCATCCATCTGACGGTGAGTGTCGGGGTTGCCGTTGCCCCCGACGATGGTGTCGATTTGTCGGAGCAGGCCTTGCTTGACCTCGCCTACGAGCGCCTGGAATCGGCCGGCAATGCCGGCGGCAACCGCGTGGTGGCGACATCCGGCCGTCCGGATTCCGGGCTTGCCGGCTGCGAATCCTTCGTGCCCCAACTCAAGGAACTGCTGGCGACGATCGATCCCGCTGCCTTGAGGCCTTGTCTGGGCACGGTTGGCATGCAATTGATGCCCATCCTCAGGGAGCTCGACCGACACTTCCATTTCGGGCTGCCGATCGAGGATATGAACCGTCGTCTGTGGGATCGCGCCCGGGCCGAACGCATGATGCCTTGAGCGGCAACCCTGATGCAGCCAGGCTTGCAGGCCGGCGGAGTTGCTGCATACTTCGAGGCTATGGGCGGGGTCGATAGCTTTCACACGGGGAAAATCGTATGACCGAGACACTTGGCGATCCGCAGAATGGTCGCGTTCGGCTCTTTCACGCCAGCCTGGTCTGGCCGCTGCAGCTCGAACCGATGGCGATTTCCGGTAGTGCTGGGCGGCACTGGGAAATCTTCGAGTCGCGCACCGAGACACATCCTTGGCGCCGGATCGACGACGAATTCATGGAGGACGCCGGCCAGTTCAAGGAGCGCCACTACCGCGAATTCGTGTCGTTTTTGCCCTACGTGCAGCGCTTTCTGTATGGCGAAGGGCGCTCGCCCAATTCGTTGCGGGACGACCCGCCGGGCAATTCGCCGATGCACGTTTTCCGGCGCAAGGACATCGACCGGTTGCGGCTGACCCTGCGCAAGGGGCAGGCACCGATCGAACTGAACATCGTTCACCTCGATCTCTACTTTTTTCATGACCTCGATGTCGTGCAACTCAATCTCGAAGTGCGCGGCAACGATCTGTCGCTGGATACCGTCCGCGACATCCTGTTCCGCTTCGGGCGGGCCTATCCATCGGGCTGGGAAGAGGGTGGTGAGGGCTTGCACAACGTTTACCTCGCCGAATGGATTGGTGTCGATGGCCAGGTCATCGCCCGCTCCGATGCCGAAAAGCGCGAGAAATACCTGAGTTACGTTTGCCAGCATCGCAGCCCCTGCATCTCCGAGCATTGGGCCAGCCTGCTGCGGCCCATGGTGCTGGCGCATTCCGACGAAGAAGGAGACCTGCGTTACCGGCTGATCGAATACCAGCGCATGCCGGTCATGGCCTTTCTCGCCGTCGACCAGCCGCGCACGCTAAGCCGCGAGGAATGGGTGCGCATCGGGCTGGCCACCATGCTGCACCCGAACGAAACGCTGCCGATCAACGAGCCGGGCGTCATCGAATTCGAGAGCCGCTTCTGTCACGACCGTTTCTGGACCGACAGCGAGGCCGGGCCGAACACGCGCTTCATGTGCACCGGCAACGCCTTCACGGTGGTCGGCGATACGGCCTTCCCGTTTTTTGTCGATGGCGAACGCGGCGTTCTGGCCCAGTTTCGTCACCAGTATTTCCTCGTCTTCCTCATCGCTCACCTCCACCGCGCCTCGCTGCTGGCGTTTTCCGAGGTGCTGGTCGACGCGGTCAACGATCTCGATATCCGCAACGACAATTCCGTGCGTCGCTTCAAGCGGCGGATCCGGGCGAACTTTGAAACCTTCCTGCGCTTCACGCACCGCTACTGGTTCCACGAACTTTCTGAACGGCCGCACGTCCAGGCCATGTACCGGCTGTGTTCCAACCATCTGCACAACGATGCGCTGTACGACGACGTCCGCGACGAAATCCGCGAGATGAGC
>PHCH01000013.1:90287-100029 GCA_002840785.1 Betaproteobacteria bacterium HGW-Betaproteobacteria-4
ACCATTCTCGGCCTGATCGCGACGGTGACGACCGGCTATTTCGGCATGAACATCATCGCCTTCGGCCAGGGTTCGATGCTCGAACGCAGCCTGCACGGGCTGATCGCCACCTCGGTGTTTATCGGGCTGGTGCTTTTTGCCGTGGCCAAGTCGAAACGGCTGTCCGATTTCCTCGAAGCGCTGTCCGACGAAAGACTGACCCTGGCCGGCAAGTTCCGCGCGCTATGGGGCGTGGTCGGCAAGACCGAACGTTGATTCAGCGCCCTGGTGGCGATTTCATTTTTGCCCATTTTTCCCGGTTGACCGTAGGAATCCGATTTCCCCGGCGGTTTCCGGCCCGATCAGCGTTTCGGCAAGGCTGAACGGGATTTCGGCGGTCTGCTCGTCAATCGGGACGCGCCCGCCCATGATTTCCGCCATGTCCTGAGGCAGGCGCGGCTCGCGCCCCGGCTCGGCATAGCCCTGAGGGTAGATCGGCTGCTGTGTCGCCAGGTCGTATTTGTCGCTGGCGCCGAAGGTGTGCAGCATTTCGTGAGCGATGACCACGGCGTTCTGTCGCCGCTGCCGGCGCGAGGCGTAGGCGTGGATGACGCCGATCTGCCCCTTGCTCAAGCCGGTCGAGTGCGGCACCGAGGCGTTAAGCGCGGGGTCGTGAAAGAGCACGAAAAGCCGGATATGCGGCTTCGGCCCGTCGATCTTGTCGTGCTGCGACGCCCACCAGCGCAGTTTCAGACTCCACAGCATGGCATCCAGCGGGCTCGGCTGGTTCGGCCGCGCTGGCGGCATTTCCGCCAGCGGCGCCGCAACGCGCAACGCCACCGGCTGCAGGATGGACAGGCCCTGTTTTTCCGTCTGTTGCTGCATCCATTGGGCGATGTCGATAAAGCTTTCGTTGTTCAGGCCGCTAATGAAACTGGCAGTGGCTGGAGAGCTGTCGCCGGCAATCGGATAGATCGCAACATGAATGGTGTGCTCCCAGGCCGTCAGGCGAGTGTTGGCGCGCCAGGCGCCGAGGCCGACGGTGGCAAGAACGAGGAGCAGGATCAGGATGCGGAATTTGCGGAACATGGGGCGGCGCGAAGGAAATTGAAAGCGGGGAATATAGCAACCTTGTCCGCATGGTAAATGAACATCCGTTCAGTAAAGTGAGCGGCGTCGCATCGAATCAATTAAACTACGCCGTTGGTCGTAGCATTTTGATAATTGCGCTATCAAAGCGACATTGCACGGAAGAGATATGACGACGTTGCAGAAAGTCCTGATCGTGGACGCTTCGCGGCTGGTTCGGGCATCCCTGAGCAAGCTTTTGCGCGGTCATTTTGACGTTTGCGAGGAGCGCGACGGCGAGTCCGCCTGGCAAACCCTGGTCCTTGATTCGTCCATCATTGCCGTCTTTTCCGGGCTGGATATTTTTACGCTCGAAGGCGCCGGCCTGGTCGAGCGGCTCAGGGCGAGCAAACTGGCCCGCCTCAATCGGCTTCCCCTTTTCCTGCTGATTTCCGACAGTTTTGCCGAAAGCGGGCGACAGCCCGCCTTGCAACTCGGCGTCTCCGAGTTCATCCCGAAAAAGACCGCCGGCCCGGAATTCCAGAAACTGCTGCTTCGCCTGATCAAGCCGGACCTGGCTTCTCCCGGCGGCTCGTCGGAGTTTGGCGAGCAGAGCGAGGTTGGCATCAACGATCTAAAGGTGCGTGTCGATAGCCTTCCCGATCTGAGCGGCGAAGCAAGCGTGGGCGAACCGACCCCTCAGTCGCCGGAGGGCGCCGATCTTTGTCTGGCCGATTCGCTTTCCTCCGTCAGCCAAGACCGGCAGCGTGGCGTACTGGTTTTCGGGCTAGATGGCTACGAAGGCTTCAGACTCAACTACGGCTGGGACCTGGCGGACAAGATCGTCCAGAAAATACTCGGCCTGCTGGCCAGCAAGATTCACTCGGACGAAGCGATGTTGCCGCTGGTCGGCGGTCGCATCGCGATCATTTCGGCCCTGGCCGGACGCGAGCAGTGCGAACAATTTGCCCGCAGCGTTTGCCGGGCCTTGTCGGCGGCCAATATTTCAATCTGTGGTACCCGCGTGCCGGTCACCGTCAGCGTCGGCATTGCCGCCTTGCCGGATGACCAGGCGGCAACGACCACCGACGAACTCCTGCATCTGGCGATCAGCCGCCACGATGCCGCGCATCAGGCCGGTGGCAATCGGGTCATCAGCATGACCGGTTGCGGCGGGACGAGCATCAATCAGGAAGTGTTCTTTGAACGCCTCAAGGAAATGCTGGCCGACGAATCGCCAACCACCCTGATGTCGTGCAAGGGCTGGTTGACCGCCGTCTGCAAGAAATGCCGTACCTTGCGCGCGGCCGGCGAAGCGCCGCTGTGCGCCATCGGAGACGTTGAAGAGAACTGCTGAGCCAGCGTTTTCAGGCGCAAAAAAAACCGGCCGCGGCCGGTTTTTGTTTGGCTTGGAACGATCAGGCCTTGAGCGGAATCTTGCCGATCTTGACCTGCCATTCCTTCGGCCCGGTTTCGTGGACGCTGACGCCGGATGAATCGACGGCCACGGTCACCGGCATGTTCTCGACATCGAACTCGTAGATGGCTTCCATGCCGAGATCGGCGAAACCGACGACCTTGGCCGACTTGATCGCCTTGGCGACCAGGTAGGCGGCGCCGCCGACGGCCATCAGGTAGGCCGACTTGTTGTCCTTGATCGCCTCGATGGCGACCGGGCCGCGTTCCGACTTGCCGATCATCGAGATCAGGCCGGTCTGCTCGAGCATCATCCGGGTGAACTTGTCCATCCGCGTGCCGGTGGTCGGGCCGGCCGGGCCGACGACTTCGTCGCGCACCGGATCGACCGGGCCGACGTAGTAAATGACGCGGTTGGTGAAGTCGACCGGCAGCTTTTCGCCCTTGGCCAGCATGTCGGAAATACGCTTGTGGGCGGCGTCACGACCGGTCAGCATCTTGCCGTTGAGCAGCAATTTCTGGCCCGGCTTCCAGGACGCAACTTCTTCCTTGGTCAGGGTGTTGAGATTGACCTGCGTCGCGGCCTTGAGGTCCGGCGTCCAGGTGACGGCCGGCCAGTCTTCCAGCTTCGGCACTTCGAGCTTGGCCGGGCCGGAGCCATCGAGATGGAAATGGCAGTGGCGGGTGGCGGCGCAGTTCGGGACCAGAGCGACCGGCAGGTTGGCTGCGTGGCAGGGGTAGTCGAGCACCTTGACGTCGAGCACGGTGGTCAGGCCACCGAGGCCCTGGGCGCCGACGCCCAGCGCATTGATTCTTTCCATCAGTTCGAGACGGAGTTCTTCCGGGCGGGTCAGCTTGGCGCCGGTGGCAGCCTTGGCCTTCAGTTCATGGATATCAACCGGTGCCATGATCGATTCCTTGGCCAGCAGCATGGCCTTTTCCGGCGTGCCGCCGATGCCGATGCCGATGATGCCGGGCGGACACCAGCCGGCACCCATTTCCGGAATCTTCTTGAGGACCCAGTCGACGAGGTCGTCGGATGGGTTGAGCATGGCGAACTTGGACTTGGCTTCCGAACCGCCGCCCTTGGCGGCACAGATCACTTCAACGTGATGGCCGGGGACGATTTCGAAATGGACGACAGCCGGGGTGTTGTCCTTGGTGTTCTTGCGGGCACCGGCCGGGTCGGCCAGCACCGAGGCGCGCAGCGGATTGTCCGGATTGCCGTAGGCGCGGCGGACGCCTTCGTCGATCATCTGCTGGATGCTCATGGTGGCATCCGGCCAGGTGACCTGCATGCCGACCTTGATGAAGACCATGCCGATCCCGGTGTCCTGACAGATCGGGCGGTGGCCTTCGGCCGACATGCGCGAATTGGTCAGGATCTGGGCGATGGCGTCCTTGGCGGCGGGGCTTTCCTCGCGCTCGTAGGCTTCACCGAGGGCCTTGATGTAGTCGAGCGGGTGGTAGTAGCTGATGTACTGGAAAGCATCGGCAACGGACTGGATCAGATCTTCTTGTTTGATGGCGGTCATGCGCAACTCCGGGTCAGTGGTTTTTCTGGTGTTGAAGAGCGAGGGTCTGGGTCATGGTCTTGTCTACCATCGCCATAGCGTGTGCTCGGACAGGTTGTTGGCATTGATGAAGCTCTTCAGCAGGTGGATCGACGAGATGCCGATGATGGCGGTCGACAGTTTGATCTTGAGAACGCCGGCATTGACGTGGGAGAGCCATTCCGGTTGATCGGGATGCTCATCGAGATCAAGCCGGGAGACGAAGGTTTCATAGCCGCCGATGATGACCATGACCAGCAGGTTGGCAATCATCACCACGTCAATCAGGCCGAGGACGACGAGCATGACGTCGGCTTCGCTGAAATGGGCGGCGTCGAAGACGCTGGTCACCAGATGACTCAGCTCGACCATGAACAGCCAGCAATAGACCACTTGGGCAATGATCAGGCCAAGGTAGAGCGGGGCCTGAATCCAGCGACTGGCGAAGATGAAGGTCTCAAGGGATTTGATGGGCGAACTCATTTTGGGAATCGTAAATTGGGGAGCCGGATTTTATCACGCGACCCGGCTGCTTCCGGAACCACCTGAAATGCTGCGGCGCAGCGTGATTTCGTAAGGCCTTTGTAAGAATATCGACGTCTAATGCCGCATCAACGCTGGTGATGGGGAAAGCGGATTTTCCAGCGTGGACGGCTTTAATAAGCCCCGGGGCATACCCGAGGTCCAATCGGTTGTTTCAACATAAATCGCGAAGTACCGCAGAGGAGAAGAATATGTCGAATGAGTCCGTGCAGCTAATTTATCCGTCTGACGAAATGGTCAAGAACGCGGCGGTTTCGGGGATGGACGCCTACCGGGCGCTGTGCGCGGAAGCGGATGCTGACTACCCGAATCCAACGCGCCGTTTTTCAAATGGTTTGCCGACGGCAAGCTCAACGTTTCCTACAACTGTCTGGACCGTCAGGTTGAAGCCGGTCTGGGCGAAAAAGTCGCCATCATCTTTGAAGCCGACAACGGCGAAGTAACCAAGGTTACTTACAAGGAAATGCTCACCAAGGTCGCCAAGTTCGCCAATGCCCTGCGCGGCATGGGCGTCAAGAAGGGCGATCGCGTCGTCATCTACATGCCGATGACTGTCGAAGGCATCTGCGCCATGCAGGCCTGTGCCCGTCTCGGCGCCATCCACTCCATCGTTTTCGGTGGTTTCTCGGCCCAGTCCCTGCGCGATCGTATCAACGACGCCGGCGCTGTCGCCCTGATCACCTCCGATGGCCAGTTCCGTGGCGGCAAGGCCATCCCGCTCAAGCCGATCGCTGACGAAGCCTTCGCCATGGGTGGTTGCGAGTCGGTCAAGAACGTCATCGTCTTCAAGCGCACCGGCGCCGAAGTCAATATGGTTGCCGGCCGTGACTCCTGGCTGCACGACGTTGTCGCCAACCAGTCCGATGTTTGCGAACCGGAATGGGTCGAAGCCGAACACCCGCTGTTCCTGCTCTACACCTCGGGTTCCACCGGCAAGCCGAAGGGTGTCCAGCACTCCACCGGCGGTTACCTGCTGCACGCCATCATGACCATGAAGTGGACCTTCGACATCAAGCCGAACGATGTCTTCTGGTGCACGGCCGACATCGGCTGGGTCACGGGTCACACCTACATCACCTACGGCCCGCTGGCCTGCGGCGCCACCGAAGTGGTCTTCGAAGGCGTCCCGACCTACCCGGATGCCGGTCGTTTCTGGAAGATGATCCAGGATCACAAAGTCTCGATCTTCTACACCGCCCCGACCGCCATCCGTTCGCTGATCAAGTCGTCCGACACCAATCCGGCTGTCCATCCGAAGGCTTACGACCTGTCTTCGCTGCGCATTCTCGGTTCGGTCGGCGAGCCGATCAACCCGGCAGCCTGGACGTGGTACTACGAAAACGTCGGCGGTGGCCGCTGCCCGATCGTCGATACCTTCTGGCAGACCGAAACCGGTGGTCACATGATCACCCCGTTGCCGGGTGCCACGCCGCTGGTTCCGGGCTCCTGCACCCTGCCGTTCCCGGGCATCCAGTTCGCCGTGGTCGATGAGACCGGCGCCGATCTGCCGTGGGGCCAGGGCGGTATCCTGGTCTGCAAGAAGCCGTGGCCGTCGATGATCCGCACGATCTGGAACGACGACGATCGCTTCGTGAAGTCCTACTATCCGCAGGATTTCCAGGGCAAGTATTACCTGGCTGGCGACGGTGCCATCCGCGACAAGGACACCGGCTACTTCACCATCACCGGCCGTATCGACGACGTGCTGAACGTTTCCGGTCACCGCATGGGCACCATGGAAATCGAATCTGCCCTGGTCGCCAATCCGCTGGTTGCCGAAGCGGCCGTGGTCGGCCGTCCGGACGACCTGACCGGTGAAGCCATCGTGGCCTTCGTTGTCCTCAAGGGCTCCCGCCCGACCGGTGACGACGCCAAGCGCATCATCAAGGAACTGTCTGACTGGGTGGGCAAGGAAATCGGTCCGATTGCCAAGCCGAAGGACATCCGTTTCGGTGACAACCTGCCGAAGACCCGTTCGGGCAAGATCATGCGTCGTCTGCTGCGCGGTCTGGCCAAGGGCGAGGAACTGACGCAAGACACCTCGACGCTGGAGAACCCGGCTATCCTGGAACAACTGAAGGGCTAAAAAAGCTCGTTCCAGCATGAGCCAGGAGGCAGCGAACTTGCCACGCTGCCTCCAAAGACTAAAAGGCAAGGAGGAGACAATGGTCGCCCACAAGGTGGCCTCCCGTGTAGTCGCATCAGACTATATGCCAAGCCTGCCCGGCGGGGAGTGGTCGGGTATTCCGGCGACCTATCTGTACCTGTTCGGGGTCTGGGCCGGATTGATTGCGCTGGCCGCCTGGGTGGCCGAGCGGCGAGGCCCCTAGATGCTTTCCGGCTGGTTCGTCGCGCTTCTTGCCACGGCCTATCTCGGGTTGCTGTTCGCCGTCGCGCGTTTTGGCGATGCGCGGGCCGACGCCGGCAAATCGATCATCTCGGCCAACGTCTACGCGCTGTCGCTGGCTGTTTATTGCACCTCGTGGACGTTCTACGGCAGCGTCGGCCGGGCGACGTCCGGCGGGTTGTCTTTCCTGACCATTTATCTTGGGCCGACGCTGATGCTGCTCTGCGTTGGCGTCATCATCAAGATGATCCGCATCAGCAAGGCGCAGCGCATCACTTCGATTGCCGACTTCATCGCTTCGCGCTACGGCAAGAGCCAGTTGCTGGCCGGCATGGTAACGGTCATCGCGGTGATCGGCGTGGTCCCGTACATTGCCCTGCAGTTGAAGGCGATGGCGGCCAGCGTCGATGTCCTGCTCGCACACGCCGGCAACGGTGTCGAGGTCTGGGGGCTCGACTCGACTTTTCTCATGGCTGTCGTGCTCGCCTTCTTCTCGATTCTTTTCGGGACGCGCCATCTCGATGCGACCGAGCGCCACGAGGGCATGGTCGCCGCCGTCGCTTTCGAGTCGGTGGTCAAGCTCGTCGCCTTCATGGCGGTCGGTCTGTTCGTCACCTACGGCCTGTTCGGCGGGCTGGGCGACCTGTTTCAACGCGCTTCCGCCAGCGCCGATCTCGGGCGATTGCTGGAGCTCGATTCCGGGCGGGCGGGAACGTGGAGCGCATTGATCATTCTTTCCGGCCTGGCGATCATTTTCCTGCCGCGCCAGTTCCAGATCATCGTTGTCGAGAACGTCGATGAGTCGCACCTCAAGCGGGCCGTCTGGCTCTTTCCGCTCTACCTGCTGCTCATCAATATCTTCGTGTTGCCGCTGGCCCTTGGCGGGCTGCTGCATTTCGACGGGCAGAGCGTCAATCCGGATACCTTCGTGCTGACCCTGCCGCTCGTTCACGGGGCCGAGGCGCTGGCCTTGCTCGCCTTCATCGGCGGCCTGTCGGCGGCGACCGGCATGGTCATCGTTGAAACCATCGCGCTGTCCACCATGGTCTGCAACGACCTCGTCATGCCCATATTGCTACGGTCAACCGGAAATTTCGTCGAAAAACGAAGTGATCTTTCCGGCTTGCTGCTCGGCATCCGGCGTGCCGCCATCGCCCTCATCCTGCTCCTTGGCTACATCTATTTCCGGGCCGCCGGCGAGGCCTATGCCCTGGTCGCCATCGGCCTGATTTCCTTTGCCGCCGTGGCCCAGTTCGCGCCGGCCATGTTCGGCGGCATGTACTGGAAGCAGGGGACGCGGGCCGGGGCGGTGGCCGGCTTGCTGGCCGGTTTCGTCGTCTGGCTGTACACCCTCCTGCTGCCGTCCTTTGCCAAGTCGGGCTGGATCCCGAGCGGCTTTGTCGAGCAGGGCCTGTTCGGCATCGGCTGGCTCAAGGCGCAGGCGCTGTTCGGGCTGGCCGGCCTGGACGAGATTTCGCACAGCTTGTGGTGGAGCATGCTGGCCAATATCGGCGCCTATGTCGTCGTTTCGCTCAATTCCCGGCCCGATGCCGTCGAGGCCAGTCAGGCCGAGCGTTTCGTCGATGTCTTCCGCTTCGATTCGCGCAACACCGAGGCTCGCCTGTGGCGCGGCAAGGCGTCGCCCGATGCGCTGGTCGGGCTGCTCGAGCGCTTTCTCGGGGCGGCGCGGGCCGGCCAGCAACTGGCCGCTTACGCCGCGGCGCGAAAGGCCGGCAACTGGCGCAATCTGCCGGCCGACGCCGAGTTCGTCCAGTTCGCCGAAGCCGAACTGGCCGGCGCGATCGGTTCGGCCAGCGCCCGCGTCATGGTCGCCTCGGTCGCACAGGAAGAAGACCTCGGCCTCGAAGAGGTGCTCGACATTCTCGACGAGGCGACGCAGGTCCGCGCCCACAGCCGCGAGCTGGAAGCCAAGCAGCATGAACTTGAAGCGGCCACCGCCGAACTGCGCGAGGCCAACGAGCGCCTGCGCGAACTGGACCGCATGAAGGACGATTTCATTTCGACCGTGACGCACGAGTTGCGCACGCCGCTGACCTCGATCCGCGCGCTCTCCGAAATGCTCCACGAGGATCCGCGGCTCGAGCTGGCTGACCGCCGGCGCTTCCTCGGCATCATCGTCAATGAGGCGGAGCGTCTGACCCGGCTTATCAACCAGATCCTCGACCTGGCCCGGATGGAGTCCGGGCGCGCCGAATGGACGACCGGCGAGGTCGATCTCGGCGAGGTGGCGCGCGAGTCGATGGCCACGGTCGAGCAGTTGTTCCGTGACAAGGGGGTGGCGCTGGACGGCGATATTCCGGCCTCGGGCCTCGTCGTGCTGGCCGATCGCGACCGCCTGATGCAGGTCATGATCAACCTGTTGTCGAACGCCGTGAAGTTCGTGGCGGGCGGCACCGGGCAGGTTCACGTCAACCTCGGCGCGGCGGCCGGGCTGGTTCGCGTCGAAGTCCGCGACAACGGGCCGGGACTGACGACGGAGGAGTGCAGCGTCATTTTTGAAAAGTTCCGCCAGGGTGGCAACACGATGACGGACAAACCGCAGGGAACCGGTCTGGGCCTGCCAATCAGCCGCCAGATAGTGGAATACTTTGGTGGTAATCTGTGGGTGGAAAGCGCGCCCGGAGCCGGTGCAAATTTCATTTTCACGGTGCCTTTGCCGGCGTCGGAAGATAACAATGGGAGACAAACCAAATGAGCAAGAAAGTCCTGATCGTTGATGACGAACCCAACATCGTCATCTCCCTCGAGTTCCTCATGAAGAAAGAAGGCTTTGCCGTCGCCGTTGCCAACGACGGCGAGGAAGCGCTGGCCAAGG
>PHCH01000138.1 GCA_002840785.1 Betaproteobacteria bacterium HGW-Betaproteobacteria-4
GGCCCAGACGCAGTTTGTCGGCGACGAGATCGAAGCCATCCTGCATCGCCTGCTCGACCGCGCCAACGGCGACATCGAACGGGCCCAGCGCGGCATCGTTTTCGTCGATGAAGTCGACAAGCTCAAGGCCATCGGCGGCCAGGCCCGCGCCACCTCGGGCGAAAGCGTCCAGCACGCCCTGCTCAAGATCATGGAAGGCGCGCCGGTGCGGCTCAAGGACGGGCGCCACATCGACACCACCAACGTCCTGTTCATCTGCGGCGGCGCCTTTGTCGGCCTCGATCACATCCTGACCCGGACGCACACTTTCGGCTTCATTTCGACCGCCGACGGCGAAGACCAGAAAATCCTCGAACGTCTGAACGCCCGCGTCAAACCGACCGACCTGCTCGAATTCGGCCTGATCCCCGAATTCGCCGGCCGCCTGCCCATCGTCACCCGCCTGCATGATCTTTCGCAGGACATGCTGGTGCGCATCCTGACCGAGCCAAAGAACGCCATCTACCGTCAGTTCCGCGCCATGCTGGCGGCCGACGGCGTGGACCTCCTGATCGCCCCCGACGTCTTCCGCCAGATGGCCGAGCTGGCCATCGAGTACAAGGCCGGGGCGCGCAGCCTGCGCGGCATCTTCGAAGAGATGATGACCGACGTGATGTACGCCGTGCCGGACAATCCGGGCATCCGCCGGGTCGTCATCCGCTCGCTGTTCGAGCGCGCCGAGATTGCTACGGTCAACCCGGAAAAAGGCTGAAAAACGAAATCGGGCCGCCTCAGCTTTCGCGTAGCGCCACGAAGCTCCTGAGCAGGGTCGCGAACAGCACATCCGGATTGACCGGCTTGGCGATGAAATCACTCATCCCGGCGGCCAGGCAGCGCTGACGATCATCGACGAAGGCATTGGCGGTCATGGCGATGATCGGCGTCTGGCCGTAGTCGGCCAGCTGGCGAATTTTCCGCGTCGCCTCCAGACCATCCATCCGCGGCATCTGCATATCCATGAGCACGATGTCGTAGGACTGCCCGGCAGCGGCGGCGACGGCTTCGACGCCGTCATTGGCCAGATCGACGATGAGGGCAACGTCCTCGAGCAGCATGTGGGCGATTTCCCGATTGATCGGTTCGTCCTCGACAACCAGGATGCGGCGCCCGGCGAAATGGCGCCTGAGCATCGCCTCGGCATCCTCCGTCGAGGCTTCTGCCGGTGGCTGGCCGACCGGGCCGGAGAGCTTGAGCCGGGCGGTGAACCAGAAGGTGCTGCCTTGCCCGGGATGACTTTCGGCGCCGGCGTCGCCGCCCATGAGCTGGGCGATTTTCTTTGTGATGGCCAGGCCCAGCCCGGTCCCGCCGTATTTGCGGGTGGTCGAATTATCGGCCTGCTCGAAAGCCGAAAACAGTCTGGGCAAGACATCGGACGGAATGCCGATACCGCTGTCGCGGACCTCGAAGCGGATCAGCGCGTCGGCCGGCGTCGTCTCGACGACCCGGCAGCCGATCTCGATCCGGCCGGCATCGGTGAATTTCACGGCATTCGACAGGTAGTTCAGCACCGCCTGCTGCAGCCGGGTCTGATCGCCACGCAATGGCAGCGGCGGGACATGGCCGACCAGCACGGCGACATTCTTGGCCCGGGCCTTGTCGAGCACCATGGCCACGGCATTGTCGAGGATGGCGTTGATATCGATGGTGCTGTCTTCGAGTTCGAGCTTGTCGGCGTCGATTTTCGACAGATCGAGCACTGAATTGATGATTTCGAGCAGATGCTGACCGGCCGCATCGATTTTTTCCAGACGGCCGTCCTGCTCCGCCGTGACATTCGAGCGACGCAGCAGGTGCACCATCCCGCTGATGGCGTTGAGCGGCGTCCGTATCTCGTGCGACATGTTGGCGATGAAAGTGCTTTTGGCCTTGTTGGCCGCCTCCGCTTTGGCGCGCTCGGCCCGGGCGCGCAGGCCGGTGATGCCGAAACTCAGGTTGGACGCCAGTTCCTCGAGCAAGCCGACCTCGTCGGGCCCGAAGGCATGGGATTCGGCGGCATAAACGCAGAGGCCGCCGATGACGCCATCGCCCTGCTTCAAAGGCAGGGCGATGGCGGCCTGGTAGCCTTGGCGGATCGCGGCGAGACGCCAGGGTTCCTGCCGATTGTTGGCATTCAGGGCCTGGTTGCCGCGCCACCGGCCCCTCGGCGTATTTGCTGAAGCCATCCCAGGAAATTCTTGCCTTCTCCAGATAGCCCTCGGCGCAGCCCGACTCGGCGACCGGGCGAACCGTTTTGGCCGCATCGTGCTCGGCATAGCCGACCCAGGCGCTCATGTAGCCGCCGGCCTTGACGATCAATTGGCAAACATCATTGAGCAGCGACTTTTCCCTGTCGTTTCTGGCCAGCGCCAGGTTGCACTCGCTGAGCAGGCGCAAGGCCCGATGGAGGCGGTTTTGTTCGTGCAGCGACTTCTTGCGCTCGGAAATGTCGGTGTGGATGCCGATCATGCGCAGCGGCCGATTCTCGGCATCCCGCTCGACCACCTCGCCGACCGACTGGATCCAGATCCAGCCGCCGGAACGGGTCTGGCGCCGGTACTCCATGTGCTGCGCCCCGGGGTGCGTGAGGCAGCGGTCGAATTGGAGCTTGAGCGCCGCGATGTCGTCGGGGTGAATGTGATCCAGCCAGTTGGCCAGGCTGGATTTGAATTCGCCGGGCTCCTCGCCCAGCATGCGTGGATAGTTCGGGCTGACGACCACGGCGCCGGTTGTCAGATCGAGGTCGAACCAGGCCTGGTTGGCTGCGTGCAGGGCCAGGCGCAGCCGCTCCTCGCTTTCGCGCAGGTTAGCTTCGGCCCTACTCCTTTCCGTCACGTCCTCGAAGACTGTTGCAAACTGGTTTCTGGCCGGCGAAAAAACCGAGATGGAAAACGTTTTCCCCATCGGCGCGAAATTCGGTTGAAAGTGCTGCGGCTTTCCGGATAGCGCAACTTCGGCATATTGTTCGAGAAAAGGCACCTCACCATACGCCTCGCTGGCCAGTCGGCCGACGACGCTCTGCCGGCTGATCCCGAGAATCGACTCGTAGGCCGGGTTAACATCGATCAGCCGGTAGTCGACCGGGCGCCCGCCAGCATCGAGTATCAGTTCATGCAGCGCGACCCCCTCGGTCATCGTCTCGTAGAGCGAATGAAACTTCCTCTCGCTCTCCCTGAGCGCCTCGACGCTCTCCTTGCGCTCGGTGATGTCTTCGTACATCCCGAGAACACCAATCATCTGGTTGTTGGCGCCGCGCAGCGGCACCTTGGACGAGCGCAGCCAGATGGTTTTGCCGTCCGGCGTCGTCTGCGGCTCTTCGTAGTTGAGCTTGGCGACGCCGGCTTCGATGACCTTGCGATCATCGGCGCGATAGAGATCGGCTTCGGGCGCCCAGCCCATTTCATAATCGCTGCGCCCGATCAGTTCCTGCGGCGACGCCTTGCCGGCATCGCTGGCGAAAACGGGATTGCAGCCCAGGTAGTTGAGGTCGCGATCTTTCCAGAAGATGCGCACCGGAACGGCACTCACCACCGTCTGCAACAGGCTTTCCGACTGTTCGAGCGCGGCCTTGGCCTCGATCAGCGCCGTCTCGGCGACCCGGTGTTCGGCCAGCTCGCGCATGAGGCGCAGGGTATTCCCCGACAAGGTGCTGTAGATGGCCAGGATGATGTCGATCAGGGTCCGCGTTGTGCCACCCATTTCCTCCTTGGCGCGGCGTTTCGCGGCCTCGACCGGCAAGCCGTCCTGCATGGCGAGAACGGTGTAGGCCATGTAGCGGTCCGTCTCGAGAATGTGCGAGGCCAGCCAGCGGGCAAGGAAGCTCAGGGTCTCTTCGGCAACGTCCATCAGCGGACGCGTCGCCAGGCCCTCGCGCATGCGCCCGACTTCCTGGACAAAGGCGACATGGGTCTTGCGGTGCGCCGCCTCGCCCGGGTCGTCGTGCAGATACTGGCGCCAGATCGCCTCTTCCGACTCGAAATGGTAGACGGCGTATTCGGCCAGTTCGTCGAACAGGCGGTCGAGCATGAGTTCGTCGGCCTTGAAGGCGACGTGGCCGGCCAGCTCATTGAGCAGGCGGACCAGATTGCGATGTTGCTCATCGACCGTGCGCAGTCCCGTATTGAAGTTGTCATCCCAGGGGAAGATATCGATTGAATTGATCGGGGCGGACATCGGGGGAGTAGGAGGCAACGCCATCTGAGGACTCATGGGGGCTATGGGGGTGATTCTAATCCTTCGTTCAGGCTGGGTGGTGATCCATCCGGCCGGAAAAAAAAGGGGCCCGAAGGCCCCGAAAGCGATGAGACGACGGGCGCTGTTGTCCCGTATCTCGTCCGCAGAGTGACTTAGTGCGCGTGGGCGCCGGCAGCGCCGAGCCCGGTCTGGGCGCGGATGTACTGCTCTTCGAAGGCGTCGGCTTCGCTGCTGGCACGGGCGCTCTTGTCGGTGACCGAACCCAGCCAGGTGACCAGGAAAGCCGTGGTCATCGAGATGATGGCCGGGTGGTCGTAGGGGAAGATGGCCTGGGCATTGCCCAGCACCTTGACCCAGACGGCCGGCGACAGGATGACCAGACCAACGGCGGAAAGCAGGCCGGCAATGCCGCCCCACAAGGCGCCACGGGTGGTCAGGCCTTTCCAGTACATGGACAGGATGAGGATGGGGAAATTGACCGAAGCGGCGACGCCGAAGGTCAGGGCGACGAGGAAGGCGATGTTCTGATCGCGGAAGAGCAGGCCGAGCAGGATGGCGACAATGCCGATGCCGACCGAGGCGATCTTGGTGACGCGCATTTCCTCGGCGCTGGTCGCCTGATTCTTCTTGATGACGCGGGCGTAGAGGTCATGGGCGATGGCCGAAGCGCCAGCCAGGGCCAGGCCGGAAACGACGGCGAGGATGGTGGCAAAGGCGACCGCCGACAGGAAGCCGAGGAAAACGTCGCCGCCAACGGCCTTGGCCAGGTGCATGACCGGCATGTTGCCACCGCCGATCAGCTTGCCGCCGATGACGCCGCCTTCGAAGAACTGCGGATCCTGGCCGACGATGACGATGGACGAAATGCCGAGGATGATCACGACGAGGAAGAAGAAACCGATGAAGCCGGTGGCGAAGAACACCGATTTGCGGGCTTCCTTGGCATTCGGCACGGTGAAGAAGCGCATCATGATGTGCGGCAGGCCGGCGGTGCCGAAGAGCAGGGCCAGCGACAGCGACACGGCGGAGACCGGATCGGCCATCAACTTGCCCGGCGCCATGATGGCGATGCCCGACTTGTGGGCGGCAACGGCCTGGGTGAACAGGTTGGTGAAGGAGAAATCGAAACGGCTGAAGGCGAGCAGCATCAGCGTCGTGCCGCCGCCGAGCAGCAGGCAGGCCTTGATGATCTGCACCCAGGTCGTCGCGGTCATGCCGCCGAAGGTGACGTAAACCATCATGAGCAGGCCGACGGCGATCACGGCGTAGGTGTATTCCAGACCGAAGAGGAGCTGGATGAGCTGGCCGGCACCGACCATCTGGACGATGAGGTAGAAGCAGACCACGGTCAGCGAACCGAAGGCGGCAAAGGTGCGGATGCGGTTCTGGTCGAGGCGGTAGGAGGCGATGTCGGCAAAGGTGAATTTGCCAAGATTGCGCAGGCGTTCGGCCATCAGGAAAAGGATGATCGGCCAGCCGACGAAGAAGCTGATGGTGTAGATGAAACCGTCGAAGCCCTTGGCGTAAACC
>PHCH01000014.1 GCA_002840785.1 Betaproteobacteria bacterium HGW-Betaproteobacteria-4
GGTGGCCATCTTCGGGGCGCAGGCTTCGGCCGGCAGCAGGTCCTTGTCGCATTCGCAACCGGCCTTGTCGGCAGCGGCAGCGGCCGGGGTCCAGTAGCCGTCACGCCAGCACAGGCCGGTGCCGGACTTGGCAACAACGTCACGACCGTCGATCAGGTAAACGCGCTCTTGCGCCACAGCGGTAAAACCAACACCGGCCAGCAGGGCCAGAACCAGAGACTTCTTGGCAATATTCTTGATCATTTTTTTCCCTCGTTGAAGAAAATTTGAAAATCTTTAAAAATCTTTAATCTGCACCATGGCCAAGCTCAAGGCAGCCGGCAGACTTCCAAAGCATTCTGCCATAGCGCTATCGCTGAATCCAAGTTGTTTTGGTCCTTATTGAGTAAAGTTTTGTGTTCCACGCAACACTTTCCGGCCACCCAGACATGACTGACGCATTCCCGCCCGGCAACATTGACGAGATGTGACACCGGGTCGAAACACGGGCGCATTTCCGGTGCGGCAAGGTCGATGGCGCAAAGGTCCGCAGACTTGCCGGGAGAAATCGAGCCGATTTCCTTGCCCAGGCCCAATGCATTGGCTGCATTGAGGGTTGCCATGCGCAGGATTTCGTGGGCCGGCAGGGCGCTGGCATCGCCGGTCAGGCCTTTGGCGAGGAGCGAAGTCAGGCGCATTTCGCCGAACAGGTCGAGGCGGTTGTTGCTGGCTGCGCCATCCGTGCCGAGACCGACATTGACGCCAAGTTGTCGCATCCGCGCCACAGGCGCAAAACCGCTGGCTAATTTGAGATTGGAGGTCGGGCAGTGGGCGACGCTGCTGCCGGTGGAGGCGAGTAGCTGCAAGTCCTCTTCGTTCAGGTGGACGGCATGGACACCGATGAAGTTGGGGCCGAGTTGGCCAAGCTGGTGCAGGCGCTCGAGCGGACGGTGCTGGTGTTGTTTGAGGCTGTCTTCGATCTCCTGTCGCGTCTCGTGGATGTGGCAGTGCACAGGCAGGTTCAATTGCTCGGAAAGTGTCAGGATCCGCTCGAAGGTGCGGTCGGAGACGGTGTAGGGCGCGTGCGGGGCGAGGCAGAAGCCGATCAGCGGGTCATTCAGCCAGGCTTCGCGAACAGTGAGTCCCTTGTCCAGGTAATCGTCGGCGTCACTGGCGTAGGGCGTGGGGAATTCGAGGGCGATGATGCCGAGCATGGCCCGCATGCCGGCTTCGGAAGCGGCCGCTGCAGAAGCTTCCGGGTAAAAATACATGTCGTTGAAGCAGGTGATGCCGCCCTTGAGCATTTCGGCGCAGGCGAGCCGGGTGCCGTCATAAACGAACTGGGCTGACATGTGGGCCGCTTCGGCCGGCCAGATGTGTTTTTGCAGCCAGTCCATGAGCGGCAAGTCGTCGGCCAGTCCGCGCATCAGTGTCATCGCGGCGTGAGTGTGCAGATTGATCAGGCCGGGGATCAGGATGTGATCCGGCAAGCTGACATGCTTGCCCGGCGCAAAGCGGGCGTGGGCTTCGCCACTCGGCAAAACAGCCTGAATGCGGCCGTTGTCGACCGCGACGGCATGGTTGGTTAGAACGAGATCGGATTCGACCGTCGCAATCCAGCGGGCGTCGATCAGAAGGTCGATAACTTGGGGTGTTGTCGTCATGTAAAACGGGGTCTGTACGGTTAAGTTGGCGTGTTAAAATAGCAAATTACGCTTGAATCAACTAATAAGGCATCGCGCAAGCGGTGCGAATGTGAGACATGGACCAATTCGCCAAAGAAACATTGCCGATCAGCCTCGAAGACGAGATGCGGCGTTCTTATCTCGATTACGCCATGAGCGTCAAGAAATCGGCGCGTATCGTCGGTGACGTGATCGGTAAATACCACCCGCACGGTGACACGGCAGTCTATGACACGATCGTCCGCATGGCGCAGGATTTCTCCTTGCGCTACATGCTGGTCGATGGCCAGGGTAACTTCGGTTCGGTCGACGGCGACAACGCGGCAGCAATGCGTTACACCGAAGTCCGCATGGCCAAGATCGGCCACCAGTTGCTCGAGGATCTCGACAAGGAAACGGTTGATTTCGGGCCGAATTACGACGGTTCGGAAAACGAGCCGCTGGTTATGCCGGCGCGCATCCCCAACCTGCTGATCAACGGCTCGTCCGGTATCGCGGTGGGCATGGCGACCAATATTCCGCCGCACAACCTCAACGAAGTCATCGCTGGTTGTCTGGCCATGCTGGAAAACCCGGCGATCACCATTGAGGAATTGATTGCCTACATCCCCGCACCGGACTTCCCGACGGCCGGCTTGATCTACGGCATGACCGGTGTCCGCGAGGGTTACCAGACTGGCCGTGGCCGCGTCATCATGCGCGCTCGCACGCACTTCGAGGACATCGAAAAGAGCAATGGCCGTCAGGCCTTGATCGTCGACGAAATTCCTTATCAAGTTAACAAGAAGTCGCTGATCGAGAAGATCGCCGAGCTGGTTAACGAGAAGAAGATCGATGGTATTTCCGACATCCGCGACGAGTCCGACAAGTCGGGCATGCGTATCGTCATCGAGCTGAAGCGCGGCGAAGTTGGCGAGGTCATACTCAACAACCTGTACAAGCAGACGCAGTTGCAGGACACCTTCGGCATGAACATGGTGGCGCTGGTCGATGGCCAGCCGCGCTTGCTCAACCTGAAGCAGATGCTCGAATGCTTCCTGTCGCACCGTCGTGAAGTCATTACGCGGCGCACGGTTTACGAACTGCGCAAGGCGCGCGAACGCGGTCACATCCTCGAAGGTCTGGCTGTTGCGTTGTCCAACGTCGATGAAATCATCGCGCTGATCAAGGCGGCGCCGACGCCGGCCGACGCCAAGCGTGGCTTGATGGATCGTCACTGGCGCAGTCCGGTGGTCGAGGAAATGCTGGTGCGTGCGGCTTCCGACGCTTCGCGTCCGGATGGTCTGGCGCCGGAGTTCGGTCTGTCGAGTCAAGGTTATCTGCTCTCGGAAGCCCAGGCGCAGCGCATTCTTGAAATGCAATTGCAGCGCCTGACCGGCCTCGAACAGGACAAAATTGTTGGCGAGTACAAGGACGTCATGGCCAAGATCCTCGATCTGCTCGACATCCTGGCCAAGCCGGAACGTATTACCGAAATCATCGTCACCGAACTGGTGGCGATCCGCGAACAGTTCGGCGACGAGCGTCGCTCGGAAATCATTCTGCAGACGCACGAGCTGAGCCTCGAAGACCTGATCACGCCGCAGGACATGGTCGTCACGCTGTCGCACGGCGGCTACATCAAGGCCCAGCCGCTGGCTGATTACCGCGCCCAGAAGCGCGGCGGGCGCGGCAAGCAGGCGGCGGCGATCAAGGACGAGGATTTCGTCGATCACCTGTTTGTTGCCAACACCCACGATTACATCCTGTGCTTCTCGAACCGCGGCCGCTGCTACTGGCTCAAGGTTTATGAAGCGCCGCAGGGCAGCCGGGTCAGCCGCGGCAAGCCGATCGTCAATCTCTTCCCGCTCGAAGAGGGCGAACGGATCAACGCCGTGTTGCCGGTCAAGGAATTCTCCGACGACCAGTACGTGTTCATGGCGACCGTCATGGGCACCGTCAAGAAGACGCCGCTGTCCGATTACTCGAACCCGCGCAAGGCCGGCATCATTGCCGTGGCGCTGGACGAAGGCGATTACCTGATCGGCGTCGAGCTGACCAGCGGGACGAGCGATATCGTGCTCGTGTCCAATGCCGGCAAGGCCGTCTGGTTCGACGAAGAAGACGTCCGTCCGATGGGCCGTGGCGCTCGCGGTGTGCGTGGCATGCGTCTGATGGAAAATCAGTCGGTGATTTCGCTGCTGGTTGCCGAGAGCGATCAACAGACGGTACTGGTCGCCACCGAAAACGGTTTCGGCAAGCGCACCGTGCTGGCCGATTTCCGCCACTCCGGTCGCGGCACGCAGGGCGTGCGCGCCATTGCCGACAGCGAGCGCAACGGCATCGTCGTTGGCGCCAAGCTGGTCAATGACGAAGACGAAATCATGCTGATCACCACCGGTGGCGTGCTAATCCGGACCCGCGTCGCGGAAATCCGTGGCATGGGTCGGGCGACGCAGGGCGTCACGCTGATCTCGCTGGATGATGGCGAGAAGCTGGCTGGTCTCGAGAAGGTCGCTGAATCGGTGGCCGAGGTCGATGCTGAGGCCGAATCCGATGCTGAAATCGCGAATCCCACGGTCAACCCGGAAAATGAGCAAAATCCGGAATCGTCCGAACCCAATGAAGGTGGAGAGGCATAAATGAGCCGCATCTGGAATTTCAGCGCCGGTCCGGCTGCTCTTCCCGAGGAAGTCCTGCGTCAGGCGCAGGAGGAACTGCTCGACTGGCATGGCGCTGGTTGCAGCGTCATGGAAATGAGCCATCGCGGCAAGGAGTTCGGCAGCATTCTCGGCCAGGCCGAAGCCGACCTGCGCGAGCTGATGGGCATTCCTGAGCAGTACAAAGTGCTTTTCCTGCAGGGCGGGGCGACGCAGCAGTTCGCGCAGATCCCGATGAATCTGCTGGCCGGTCGTTCGGCGGATTACATCGTGACTGGCTCGTGGTCGAAGAAGGCTTTCAAGGAAGCGCAGCGCATCGGCAATGTTCGTTGCGCCGCGACGACCGAGAGCAGCGGTTTCACCCGCCTGCCGGTGGCCGAGGAAATCAAGCTCGACCCGTTCGCTGCCTACCTGCATGTGTGCACCAACGAAACGATCCACGGCGTCGAGATTCCGGCCGAGCGCATTGCCGATACCGGCGTGCCGCTGGTTGCCGACATGTCGTCGCATATCCTGTCGCGGCCGGTCAATGTCGAGAAATTCGGCCTGATCTACGCTGGTGCGCAGAAGAACATCGGTCCGTCCGGTTTGACGCTGGTCGTCGTTCATCGCGATCTGCTCGGCATGGCGCCGCTGAATATTCCGACGGTCATGGATTACGCCGTGATGGCCGAAAACGGTTCGATGCTCAATACGCCGCCGACCTTCGGCATCTACGTCGCCGGCCTGGTTTTCCAGTGGCTCAAGCGGCAGGGCGGTTTGTCGGGCATTGCTACGGTCAACGCCGAAAAAGCACGAATTTTGTATTCCGCCATCGATGATTCCGAGGGCTTCTACACCAACCCGGTCGATCCGGATGCGGCCGGCGTGCTGGGCCTGAAGGGGCACAAGTCGGTTGGCGGCATGCGCGCCTCGATCTACAACGCCGTGTCGCTCGAGGCCGTTCAGGCTCTGGTGGCATTCATGAACGATTTCGCCAAACGTAACGGTTGAGTTTATGAGCGACCCGCAGCAAACCGACTTGCAGAAAGCCCTGGCCGGCGTGCGCGCCGAAATCGACGGAATTGACAGCGAGTTGTTACGCCTGCTCAACCAGCGCGCCCGTTGCGCCCAGAAGGTTGGCGAGATCAAGGCCGAGCACGGCGAAGCCGGGCATATCTACCGTCCCGAGCGCGAAGCGCAGGTTTTGCGCCGTCTGCAGGATGCCAATCCCGGTCCGCTGCCCAACGAAAACATCACTTTCTTCTTCCGGGAGGTGATGTCGGCCTGTCTGTCGCTCGAAGAGCCGCTCGGCATCGCCTTCCTCGGGCCGCTCGGCACCTTTTCCGAATCGGCAGCAACCAAGCATTTCGGCCATGCGGCGCATCTGCTGCCGCAGGCTTCGATTGACGATGTCTTCCGCGAAGTCGAAGCCGGGCACGCCCACTACGCCGTGGTCCCGGTCGAGAATTCGACCGAAGGCGCCATCGGCCGGACGATGGATCTGCTGCTGACGACGCCGCTGAAAATCTGCGGCGAGGTCGTCGTCCGCGTGCACCAGAACCTGATGTCCAATGAGTCCAGCCTGGGCACCATTACCAAGGTCTATTCGCACGCCCAATCGCTGGCGCAGTGCCACGAATGGCTCAACCGCATGCTGCCCGGGGTGCAACGCATCTCGGTCGGTAGCAATGCCCAGGCGGCCCAATTTGCCGCGGCCGAAGCCGGTGCCGCAGCGATCGCCGGCGAAGCGGCGGCGGCCCGCTACCAGCTGCCCAAGCTGGCCGAGAACATCGAGGACGAGCCGAACAACACCACGCGCTTCCTGATCCTCGGCAAGCACGATGCGGCGGTTTCCGGTCGCGACAAGACTTCGCTGATCATGTCGGCACCGAACCGCACGGGCGCGCTTCACGAGCTACTTCGACCGCTGTCGCAGGCCGGTGTCTCGATGTGTCGGCTGGAATCGCGGCCGGCCAAGAATGCCTTGTGGGAATACGTCTTCTACGTCGATATCGAAGGTCATCATGATGACCCGGCGATCAAGGCTGCCTTGGAAGAACTGGCTGCCTACGCCGCCTATCTGAAAATTCTCGGGTCCTACCCGGTAGCCGTTTATTAAGGAAAGCTCGATGAGCCTTGCCGACCAGGCGCTGCCTTACGTCCGCGCCATTTCGCCCTACCAGCCGGGCAAGCCGATCACTGAACTGGCCCGTGAAACGGGCATTCCGGTCGCCCAGATCGTCAAGCTGGCTTCCAACGAAAATCCGCTGGGCATGAGCCCGAAGGCGAAAAAGGCCGTCGAAGCGGCGATCAGCGGCGTCGAGCGCTATCCTGATCAATTTGATCTGATCGCCAAGGTGGCCGAGCGTTGTGGTCTGGGGCAAAACCAGGTGGTCCTCGGCAACGGCTCGAACGACGTGCTCGATCTGATCGCCCGCGTTTTCCTCGCGCCAGGCCGCTCGGCCGTTTTCGCGCAACATGCCTTCGCCGTTTATCCGCTGGCCACGCTATCGATTGGTGGCGAACTGATCGCGACGCCGGCCAAGAACTACGGCCACGATCTCGACGCCATGCGCGCCGCCATCCGACCCGATACCCGCATCGTGTGGATCGCCAACCCGAACAATCCGACAGGCAATTTCGTGCCCTATCCGGAAGTGCGCGCCTTCCTCGAAGCCGTGCCGAAGGATGTCGTCGTCGTCCTCGACGAGGCCTATAACGAATACCTGCCGCCGGCTGAACGTGTCGACGTCGCTGGATGGATCAAGGATTTCCCCAATCTGGTCGTCTGTCGCACGATGTCGAAGATTTACGGCCTGGCCGGGCTGCGCATCGGTTACGCGCTGGCTTCGGCCGAGGTGGCCGACCTCATGAACCGTGTTCGCCAGCCGTTCAACGTCAACAATCTGGCGTTGGCCGGCGCACTGGCGGCACTCGATGACGACGAATTCCTGCAAGCGAGCTACGAGCTGAACCGGCTCGGGGTGGCGCAGATCGTTGCCGGCCTCGAGAAATTGGGCCTCGAATACATCAAGCCGCACGGTAACTTCGTCACGTTCAAGGTGGGTGATGGAGCCGGGGTCAATCAGAAGCTCCTCAAGCAAGGCGTCATCGTCCGGCCGATCGGCGGCTATGGCATGCCCGAGTGGCTGCGCGTCACCATCGGTACCGAGCCGGAAAACGCCCGCTTCCTCGAAGCGCTGGAGAAGGCGCTCTAAGGCCATGGCCGAATTCGGCAAAGTCGTCGTCTTTGGTACCGGCCTGATCGGCGGCTCGTTCTCGCTGGCCCTCAAGGAAGCGGATGCCGTCGAGGAAGTCGTCGGTTTCGGCCGCACCCCGGCTACTTTGCGCAAGGCGCAGGAACTCGGCGTCATCGACCGTGCAGGCATCAACCCAACCCACGAAATCGAGGATGCCGACATCGTGCTGGTGGCCACGCCGGTAGCCCAGATGGCGGATATTTTCGAACGTATCGGTCCGTATCTTGGCCCGAATACCATCGTCACCGACGGCGGCTCGACCAAGGGCGACGTGGTTGCTGCGGCGCGGGCGGCACTCGGTGACCGTATCGGCCAGTTCGTCCCGGCTCACCCGATTGCCGGTGCCGAGAACAGCGGCCCGGCAGCGGCGCGCTGGGATCTTTACCAGGGCAAGAAGGTCGTCGTCACGCCCTTGGCGGAAAACAGCGACGACGCCCTCGACCACATCAAGCGCGCCTGGTCGCTCTGTGGCGCCGACATCTACGAGCTGACGCCGGAAATGCACGATCGCGTCTTTGCCGCGGTCAGCCATCTGCCGCATCTGCTGTCCTACGCGCTCGTGCATCAACTGGCCGTGCGCGACGACGCCGACCTGTTCTTCACCTTCGCTGCCTCCGGTTTCCGCGACTTCACGCGCATCGCCGCCAGCCACCCGGAAATGTGGCGCGATATCTGCCTCGCCAACCGCGAAGCGCTGCTCGGCGAACTCGACTGCTACCGCGCCCAACTCGACGAACTGCGCACGGCGCTGGCCCGCAACGATGGCGAGCGTCTTGAGGAAGTTTTCGGCATCGCGCGTCGCGCCCGTCGCGATTGGGCCGGCGAGGGCTGATGTCCCGGCTGCTTCAGGCGCTGCTCATCGGGTTGGCGCTGACGCTGCCGATTCTCGCTGTAGCCGAAGCGCCGGCCATTCTGCTGGCCAATGTCTATCGCGATCAGATCGACGTCTCCCGCTATCTGGCCAGCGAAAAACTCGACGGCGTGCGGGCAGTCTGGGACGGACAGATGCTGCGTTTCCGCAGCGGAAAAACCATCAACGCACCGGGCTGGTTTCTCGCCGGCCTGCCGAAACAGCCGCTCGACGGCGAACTGTGGATTGCCCGCGGCCAGTTCGAGCGGGTTTCCGGCATTGTCCGACGCGACATTCCCGACGATGTCGCCTGGCGCGAGGTGCGTTACATGATTTTCGAACTGCCGGGCGCATCCGGTACTTTCAGCGAGCGGGCCGAGCAGATACGGCGGATAGTGCGCATGGCCAACGTCCCATGGCTATTTGAAATTAAGCAGTTTTTCCCGGTTGACCGTAGCAATCTCAAAAAGCGCCTCGACGAGGTCGTTCGGGCCGGTGGCGAAGGCTTGATGCTGCATCTGGCCGATGCACCCTACGAAACCGGACGCAGCGATGTAATGCTCAAGGTCAAACCATGGCAAGACGCTGAAGCCGTGGTCATCGGTCATCTGCCGGGCAAGGGGCGCTTTGCGGGCATGTTGGGCGCTCTGAAAGTGCGTACGCCGGAAGGGAAAGAATTTCTCTTAGGCACAGGTTTCTCGGCGGCACAAAGACGCGAGCCGCCAGCCTTGGGGGCGACGGTGACCTACCGCTACCGCGATCTGACGAGTAAGGGCCAGCCGCGATTTGCCAGTTTCCTGCGTATTCGGGACGAGTAATTCAGCGCCCGGGCAACGCAAATTCTTTACCTCGGTTTTAATGCGCCGCGGGGCACGAGCGGGTAAAATGCCCCCTTTATTTTTCCACGGCGAACAGCGATGATTTTCGTGACTGGCGGGGCTGGTTATATCGGCTCGCACACCTGCGTCGAACTGCTCCAGTCCGGTCAGGATGTGGTTGTTTTCGACAACTTTTCCAATAGCCATCGGGAATCGCTAAACCGCGTCGAAACCATCACCGGCAAGAAAATTCACTGCGTCGAAGGCGACATTCGCGACCAGGCCTCGGTGGCTACCGCCTTGCGCCAGTTTGATTGCCAGGCGGTCATCCATTTTGCCGGACTCAAGGCAGTTGGCGAATCCGTCGAAAAACCGCTTGAATACTATGACAACAACGTCATCGGCACGCATCGCCTGCTCAGCGCCATGGGCGAGTGCGGTGTCAAGACCCTCGTTTTCAGTTCCTCAGCCACCGTCTACGGTGAACCGCAGTTCCTGCCACTGACCGAAGATCACCCGCTCTCGGCAACCAACCCCTACGGCCGGACCAAGCTGGTCATCGAAGACATGCTGCGCGACCTATACCGCTCCGATCCAACCTGGCGAATCGGCATCCTGCGCTACTTCAACCCGGTCGGCGCGCACGAAAGTGGCCTGATCGGTGAAGACCCGCAAGGCATCCCGAACAACCTGATGCCCTTCGTCGCCCAGGTTGCCGTCGGCCGGCGCGAGCAACTGAAGGTCTGGGGTAATGACTACCCGACCCCCGACGGTACTGGCGTGCGTGACTACATCCACGTCGTCGACTTGGCGCTCGGGCATCTCAAGGCTCTGGAGCGACTGAGCGACGCCCAATGCTTTGAAGTAAATCTGGGCACCGGCACTGGTTACAGCGTACTCGACGTGGTCAAAGCATTCGAAAAAGCCAGCGGCCGCCCGATACCCTACGAACTGGCATCGCGCCGGACTGGCGACGTGGCCTCCTGCTATGCCAATCCAGCCTTCGCTGCCGAACTGCTCAACTGGTGCGCTGAACGGAATATGGATGCCATGTGTGTCGACGCCTGGCGCTGGCAAAGCAAAAATCCAAATGGTTTTCGGTAATTTGGTGGTCCTGTCTATTCACCGACACGCTTCAGTATTCTGCTAAAGATCTGAGGACATGGATTCGTTGCTCTGGCTGAATTAAGAATCTTCTTTGTGTTGAGCAAATGAATCGACGAGTCCTCGAAATATGCTTGGGCATTTTTGCTCAGGCGGGAATTCAGCTCGATAAAGAGCCTCTACTTGATGGGGTGAGGAATAATTGAACGGATATCTGCGTTTGATACGTAGATATCCAGAGATGGGAGAGAATTGAAATGGCAAATAAGATTGCATTGATTACCGGAGTGACGGGGCAAGATGGTGCCTATCTGGCTGAATTTCTTTTAAATAAAAACTACATTGTTCATGGCATAAAAAGGCGCGCATCCTCATTCAATACAGCTAGAGTCGATCACCTTTATCGAGATCCTCACGAGGATGGTGTGCGCTTCTTTCTGCATCACGGCGACCTGACCGACTCAAGTAGCCTGATCCGAATCATCCAGCAGGTGCAGCCAGATGAAATCTACAACCTGGCAGCGCAAAGCCATGTAGCGGTTTCATTTGAAGAGCCTGAATACACCGCCAATTCCGATGCTTTGGGAGCTCTGCGAGTACTGGAGGCAATTCGCATTCTGGGTTTGCAGAAAAAGACACGCTTCTACCAGGCCTCTACATCCGAGTTGTATGGGCTAGTTCAAGAGATTCCGCAGAAAGAAACGACGCCGTTCTATCCGCGTAGCCCTTATGCAGTGGCAAAGCTATACGCCTACTGGATAACCGTGAACTACCGCGAAGCTTACGGGATGTATGCATGCAATGGCATCCTGTTCAACCATGAATCCCCGGTCCGAGGCGAAAACTTCGTGACGCGCAAAATTACGCGTGCATTGGCACGGATAAAACTGGGTCTTCAGAAGCAGATATATCTTGGCAATCTGGATGCAAAGCGGGATTGGGGGCACGCCCGCGACTACGTGGAAGTCCAGTGGCTGATGCTGCAACAAGAGAAGCCGGAAGACTTCGTGATTGCAACAGGGGTCCAATACAGCGTGCGAGATTTCGTGAATGCCGCTGCTACAGAGCTGGGCATTAAGGTGCGTTGGGAGGGTAGCGGCGTTGACGAGAAGGGCTATGACGCTGATGGCAATTGCATCGTATCGGTTGATCCTCGTTATTTCCGCCCTACTGAGGTGGAAACACTGTTGGGGGATGCTTCCAAGGCCAGAGAAAAATTAGGCTGGCAGCCCAAGACCTCTTTTGAGGAACTGGTTAAGGAGATGGTGCGCGAAGATCTCAAGACCGCTGAGCGCGACGAGTTGGTTAAGCAACACGGCTATTACGCGAACTCCTATCATGAGTGATCGCGTGTGACGCTTGGTCGCAATCTGATTGCAGGTTTAGCCAATTCTGTCTGGTCAGCGCTGATCGGTTTGGCAGTGGTTCCGTTCTACCTCAAATACCTGGGGATAGAAGCTTATGGACTGATCGGTCTTTTCATAACGACTCAGGCGCTACTTCAGTTGCTTGACATGGGGATGGCGCCGACCATCAACCGTGAGGTCGCACGCTGTTCTGCTGCTGGGGATTTGAATGAAGCAGGCAAGTTGTTGCACACCCTTGCCATTGTCTATTGGGGTATGGCTGCGTTGATCGCGGTGCTGATCCTTGCTCTTGCACCGCTCATTGCTGAATATTGGTTACAGTCTAGGCAGCTTTCGCCGGAGACCGTGTCACATGCCGTGATGTTAATGGGGCTAGTGGTGGCTTGTCGCTGGCCGATAGGCCTCTACCAGGGGGCGCTGATCGGAGCGCAGCGGCTGACAATATCGAGCGCAATAAATATGACCATGGTGACGATCGGCAGCGTGGGGGCGATTGCGGTGCTGGCATTTTTTTCACCAACGATTGAGGCCTTCTTTACTTGGCAAGCCTGTGTCGGTTTTGGTTATGCGATTGCAATACGCATGGCTGCTTGGCGAATAGTTGGCGGCAAGAGTCAATATAAATTCGATCTAGGCGTTTTGAAACGTGTGTGGAGGTTTACTGCCGGGATGAGCGGCATTGGTTTGACTGCGCTGGTATTCACTCAACTAGACAAGGTGATACTGAGCAAGATGTTGGAGTTGGGAGAGTTCGGGCATTACATGCTCGCTACGGTAGTGGTGAGCGGCCTGTACGTGCTCATCTCGCCGCTATTCAACGTGATCTACCCACGTTTCTCAGCGCTTGTAGTGACTGGCGACACCGAAAAACTGGTTGAGTTATACCGCTTGGGAACGCGCATGTTAGCAATGGTGCTTTTTCCGGTCGCGATGGCATTGGCGCTCTTTGCCGAAGATCTGGTGCACGTATGGACGGGTGATCCGGTCATCGCGGCAAGCGTGGCTCCGGTTATCTCCATGTTGGTGGTCGGTTCTGCGCTAAATGGCATGATGTACTTTCCGTATGCCCTGCAATTGGCTTACGGCATGGCATGGATACCGTTGACAATAAACGTGGTCCTTATGTGTTTCTTGGTGCCGACTATTATCTACTTGGCACGGGAATATGGCGCGCAGGGCGGAGCAACGGCCTGGATGATCGCAGAAGTGATGTATGTGCTTCTGGGGCCATGGCTAACCCATCGCTACATACTGCAAGGACTGGCTCCAAAATGGCTCTTGCAGGATGTGTGCGTTCCTCTGTTGTTATCAGTCCTGATAGGAGTAGCCGGACATCGCGCAATCTTGTCGGGTGGGTTCTCGCATTTTGAACGAGTGATGTGTGCCGCCGGCTTGGCATTATTTACTGCAACGTTGACATTGTTGATGTCACGGCAATTGCGCAATATTTTCTGGGGCTGTGCGAGACGGAAGAAATTCGCAATAAAGATGTAGGAAGCAGAATGTCATCTATTGATGATTGCCTTCGGAAGACAGCAAGAAAGGAGTGAGTCTGCTGTGCAAGAAAATATTGATTTGCCTAAAGAATATTTGAGGTTCCCAGAACCGTACAAGAGAGTGCCGAGGTTGATGAGAATTGCTCACACATTGGTGGGCCTTGTGTTGTTTCCTGTCTACTGGGGCATGGCATATGTCGTGCATACGCCGGGCCTGGCCTTCCGTGGGCTATGCGCCTTGAAGGGAATGAGGTTGCTGTTGCGAGAGCGCGACTTTGTGCGTGCGTATGGCCTGCTCGTGGCTCCACTAGACTCGGTGCGGTATTTTGAATTCGACTTCATGTGGAGCGCGGTAAAGAAGATACGGATCCAGTCGTATCTGGATGTGTCCTCGCCGCGAATGCTGCCGCTGATGATCACTGATCGGGAAAAGGGCCTGATTGCAGATCTTATCAATCCGGACAAGAAGGACCTGCCTACGACAATCTCGTTGGCAAATTCGTTCGGTGTTGCGGACCGATGCCGCTTTCATGGCAGTCTCATTGAGGAGGCGCAGTTGCGGCAAGAATCGTTCGATTTGATCACGAGCATGTCGGTGATCGAACACATTCCAGACGATAAAGGTGCGATCCAGAAGATGTGGGATCTTCTGAAGCCTGGGGGCGTTCTTATAATATCGATTCCTTGCGCTGCAAAGGCGTCGGAAGAATACACAAACCTGAACGACTACCAATTGATCGATACTGATGAGAAAGGTTTTGTCTTCTGGCAGCGTTACTACGACGAAGAGTTGATTCAAGAAAAGATTTTTAACATCACAGGCCTGCCGCGTCGAAGCCAGATATACGCAGAGAAGAAAGCAGGCAGCTACAACAGGAACGTCATCCAGAAGAGGTCGAATCCATATTATCCCTATTGGCAAGAGCCGCTGATGATGGGTATGCAATACGAATTCATGGATCGGCTGGTTGATCTGCCAGGGATGGGTGTCATGGCGATGGAATTCGTGAAGCCGGATCAGAAAAGTAGCTCGCTAAAATAACAAAGGATACTCTCTATGAAAATGAAGAACATCCCATGGGCTAGTCCGCACTATTGGGGGAATGAAGAGCGCTACGTTGTTGATGCTCTGCAATCCAGTTGGATATCAGGCGGGGCATATGTTGAGCGACTTGAGGAAGACTTCGCTCGGTATTGCGATGTTCCTTATGCGATAGCGGCCTCAAATGGCACCACAGCATTGCATATGGCTTACCTTGCACTTGATATACGTCCGGGGGACGAGGTTATAGTGCCTGGTTTCGGATTCATGGCAGCTGCGAATATTGCGCTGCATGTTGGAGCCAAACCAGTGTTCTCCGAAGTCGACGCGGATAGCTGGTGCATGACGGCGCACGACATTGAGCGATGCATCACGCCGAAGACGAAAGCGATCGTGCCGATCCATACCTACGGGAACGTCTGTGACATGGTGCCAATCATGGAGCTTGCCGATAGCAGAGGTCTTCGGGTAGTGGAAGATGCAGCAGAGGCGATTGGCTCGAAGTACATGGGGCGAATGGCCGGCACGATTGCCCCGCTGGGAGTCTTTAGTTTCCATGCCACCAAAACGATTACAACAGGAGAAGGTGGAGCAGTCGTGACCAGCAGTCTCGAGTTGAGTGATCGGATGCGCCTGTTCAGAAGCCATGGAATGGCCGCTCGACGCTATTGGCATGAGGTCGCTGGACACAATTTCAGGCTCACCAACATACAGGCTGCGATCGGTTGTGCACAGCTTGAGCAGATAGATGCGATTTCGAAGGAGCGCGACCGAGTCTACAAAACCTACACAAAACTTCTGCAGAACACGCTAGGTGTGAGGTTTCAATACTATTCCAACAAGGTCGATCCAGTGGTTTGGGCTGTCGCCATAGTTCTTGATGCCTTTGCCTTCCCTCAAGGACGGGATGCGGTAATCGAGCAGCTCAAGCAGATGGGTATCGAAACGCGTCCGGGATTCTGCTCTGCAAATACTATGCACCATATATATGGAAACATGCAGCTGCCAGTTTGCGAGCACTTGAGCGAACAGGTGATCAGCCTCCCTTCTGGTCCAACATTGACCGAAGAAGAAATCGAATATGTCTGCGCTAGCTTCAAATCCTGCAAAAAATAGATTTTCAACGGATCTTGCATATCCGTCTCTGGAGGTGGTCAGGCTTGCCCCGGAATGGCGAGGAGGCTTGCAACAGTTCTTTAAGGACCTAAATGAGAGCGGGGATGATGTTTTCTTTTCCCCGCACCCGACAGATGTGGAGTCGATTCGTCGGGTCGCTGCCCACGACGGCAAAGATATCTATTACCTGCTGATTGAACAGGGAAAGACCGTTGGCTATGGGATGCTGCGCGGCTGGGACGAGGGCTATCAGATACCCAGCCTGGGTCTGGCGATCCATCCATCGGTGAGGGGGCAGGGGCTGGGAAAGATGCTAATGGGTTTCCTTCATCTGCAGGCCTTTCGCAGAGGGGCTGAGAAGGTAAGGTTACGCGTGAATTCGACCAATGATAAAGCACTGAAACTGTATAAGGGTCTAGGTTACGTATTTGAGGAAGACCCCCATCAGGTTGATTTATTGGTGGGGTTCAAGGATTTAGGAACAGAGTGACGCGATGAAATACAGACTTTCTATATGTATCCCCACCCTCAACCGGGGCTACTACATAGGCGAAACGCTGGAGAGCATCGTCTCACAGTGGGAAGATGGAGTTGAGGTTGTGATCGTCGATGGCGGTTCGACTGATAACACTGAGGAGGTCGTGAATTCTTATCAAAAGAGATTTCCGGACATCCGGTATGTGAAGAAAGATTCGTCTGGGATGAAGCCTTCCAATGAGGGATTTGATCGGGATTGCGATCAATCTGTCGTGTTGGCGGACGGAGAGTATTGCTGGTTGATGACAGATGATGACCTGTTGAAGCCTGGTGCGTTGAGAAAGATATTGTCGTCGGTGGAAAGCGATTACGCCGTAGTTGTTGCGAATGCAGAAGTGATGAACAGTGACTTCACAGAGTTGCTAGTAAGCAAGCGGCCGGCCATATTGCGGGACCGCATATTTGAGCGGAGCGAGTGGAGTGAGTTTGCCTGCACAGTTGGCAGTCATCTGACTTTTGTCGGTGCAGTGATTATCAAGCGACATCTGTGGCTGAGTAGGAACAGAGAAAAATATTACGGATCCGGATTCATCCACGTTGGCGTGATCTTTGACGAGCCAATTGCAGGAAGGATGTTGGTGACGGCAGACCCTCTGGTGTCCATTCGCTTCGGAAACGCGCAATGGACTAGCAGGGCATTCCAGATATGGATGATCAACTGGCCAAGCCTGATATGGTCCTTTGCGAGTCTACCGGATACTGCAAAGTTAGGTATTTGTCCGCGCGAGCCATGGAGGAATCTGACAACATTGCTGTTCAACCGCGCGCTGGGGATGTATTCCTGGCGCGAGTATCAGCTTTTTATCGATGGGCATCCGGCTAGTTCAGCAAAAAAATTGCTTTCGCGACTTATCGCGATGGTGCCTAGGGTTGTGCTGTATATACCCGCCCGGATATACATACGCACGATGCTATCTGATAGCACCTACGTACTATTCAATTTGAAGGAAAGCTGGAAGAAGAAATAGCGGCGTGCACCATACGCGAATGACTATAACTAAGCGGAGCTAACGCAATGTACAAAAAAGTCGAGAAATGCAGAATTTGTGGCAATACGCATCTGGAACGTGTGCTGGACTTGGGCAACCAAATGCTGACCGGTGTCTTTCCGCGCGAGAAGGGGGCGAAAGTCACGACTGGCCCGCTACATCTGGTGAAGTGCACAGGTAAGGACGATGCCTGTGGCCTGCTTCAGATGGAGCACTCTTACGATCTAGGTGAGATGTATGGTGAGAACTATGGTTACCGTTCTGGTCTGAACGCCAGCATGGTCGCACACCTCAATAAAAAGGTAATTAACATCCTGGGACTTGTGAAATTGCAGATGGGCGACCTCGTTATCGATATCGGCAGCAACGACAGCACCACGCTGCAGGCATATCCCGTAAACGGTCCGGTACTGGTGGGGGTTGATCCGACTGGCATCAAATTCCACAGTTACTACCCATCGCACATTCAGTTGATCCCGGATTTCTTCTCGGCAAGTTTGGTGCAACAGCGATTCCCTGGACAAAAAGCAAAAGTCGTCACTTCGTTCTCCATGTTCTACGACTTGGAAGACCCGATGGATTTCATGCGTCAGGTGTTTGATGTGCTCGCTGATGATGGTATCTGGGTGTTTGAGCAGAGCTATATGCCTACCATGTTGGACACGAATTCTTATGACACTGTATGCCATGAGCATCTCGAGTTTTATGCGTTGCGCCAGATGAAGTGGATGGCCGACCGTGTTGGCTTCCGTATTGTTGATGTCGAATTTAACGACATCAACGGTGGCAGCTTCTCCGTTACCGTGGCGAAGTCGCATGGTGACACGTCTACTGTGCCTGCGGTACAGAAGATACTCGACGACGAGTGCGCAAAGGGGCTGGATACTTTGGAGCCATATCATGCATTTGCGGAGCGCGTTGTACGAACAAAGCGCAACCTGCTCGCATTTATTGAAAAGGCGCATGCCGAGGCAAAGACCGTGGCGGTCTTGGGTGCATCGACCAAGGGTAATGTGCTACTGCAGTACTGCGGCCTCTCCACCAGGGAGGTCTGCTGTGTGGGTGAAGTCAATCCGGAGAAATTCGGCTGCTACACGCCGGGAACCTGGATACCCATCATCGAAGAACAGCAACTGCTCGCGAAGAAGCCGGATTACATGATTGTGCTGCCGTGGCATTTCCGGAAATTCTTTATCTCGAATAAAAAGCTTTCTGGCATGAAGTTGGTTTTCCCATTGCCTGAAGTCGAGGTAGTGACGATCAATTAGCAACGGTTTACTGAAAATGAACGAAAAAGCTGCGTTGAAAAAAGCTCGCGTAATTGCCTTCTATTTGCCGCAATTTCACCCCATCCCGGAAAATGACGAATGGTGGGGAAGGGGCTTTACGGAGTGGACCAATGTAGCTAGGGCTCGGCCGCTGTTCAAGGGGCATGAGCAGCCACATCTTCCCGCTGATCTGGGTTTTTACGACCTGCGGTTACCCGAGGTTCGTGTTGCTCAGGCCGAGATGGCCGCAGCTTATGGCGTTGAGGGTTTCTGCTACTGGCATTACTGGTTTGGTGGCCGTCGCTTGCTGGAAAGACCGCTGGCCGAAGTTCTCGCTTCGGGGCAGCCCGATTTTCCGTTTTGTCTTGGTTGGGCCAATGAGTCATGGACCGGTGTCTGGAATAACGAACCGCGCCGTATGCTCATGGAGCAGACATATCCTGGAGCAGAAGATGACCGGGCGCATTTCGATTATCTGTTGAGCGCGTTTGCCGACCGCCGCTACATCACCGTGGACGGCAAACCACTGTTGTTCATCTATAAGCCCCTGAAGCTGCCTGATGCTAAGCGGCGCCTTGATCGCTGGCGCGAGTGGGCGCTTCAGGCAGGTTTAAAGGGGTTGTACATCCTCGGCAACAACCTGTTGGATTTTGAGGACGCTGCTGCTCTTGGTTTGGATGGTGCTGTGGTTACGACCTTGGGCGTTATCACAACGAAAAGCGCAGTGATGAACAAGGCGAAATGGCTGTACTGGGGGGTCAGCAAGAAACTAGACCTTGGCGGTCCTCGCACCGTCGAATATAAGGAAGCGATTGAGCACCTGATCCCGGATTTGTCGAAGTTCTGTTTCGATGCCTACCCTTGCGCGTATCCCAATTGGGACCACACGCCGCGCTCTGGGCGTAAAGGACTTGTGTTAACTGAGTCTACGCCAGCGTTATTTGAAAAGCATATGCGCGATGCGGTCGCTGCAGTCAGTGATCGCGATGACGAGCACCGCATTGTCTTTCTTAAGTCTTGGAACGAATGGGCCGAGGGCAACTATATGGAGCCTGACACGCGCTGGGGTCTGGCTTATCTGGAAGCGCTGCACCGCGTTCTTCTGGGTTAGATGAGACTCTCGAAACTCATGGGTCCAGGAAAGCTGATTGTTCATGCAGTAAACGTCCACCAGGGTGGCGGTAAATCCCTGCTCTGGTCGATCATCCGGGCTATGGCCGGATCAAACTTGGCGGTCTATTTGCTCGATAGCCGCATGACGTTACCCGAGGATGTGCCGGAAAGGGGGGCAATAAAATGGGTGCAACCGTCGATTTTCCAACGAATGAGCGCCGAAGGATGGCTGGCCCGAAATGCCACGCCTGAAGACACTGTCTTGTGCTTCGGCAACCTGCCTCCATTGTTCAAATTGCGTGCACGCACACTGGTCTTTGTGCACAACCGCTATCTTATTGACGATGTTGGATTAGATGGTTTTCCGATATGGGTCAGGCTGCGTCTGTCTATCGAGCGACTGTGGCTATCTTTAATGATGGCGCACGTGGATGACTTCGTTGTGCAGACTCCGACGATGAAGAGACTTGTGACAAGGAAGTCTGGTGGCAGGATTCCTGTGCGTGTCTTGCCGTTTATGGCAGAACCCAATGGTTACGCGCGCTCCGCCGTAAAACCGCTCTCGCCCAGTGACAAGGAGCATGATTTCGTCTATGTCGCCACCGGCGAACCTCACAAGAACCACCGGTGTTTGCTTGAGGCTTGGTGTCTGTTAGCCGAAGATGGACTTTTTCCCTCGCTGTGCCTGACATTGGATGCGACTCGTTTTGCCTCGTTGTGCGACGACATCGAGACTTTGAGGCAATACCATCGGATTAAAGTCACTAACTTCGGCGAACTGACTCACATGGATGTGTTGGCTCTCTTCCGGAAAGCAAACGCCGCTATTTATCCATCGACCTTCGAATCGTTCGGGTTGCCGCTACTCGAAGCGCGGCAGGCAGGATTGCCTGTGCTGGCATCGGAAATGGACTATGTGCGCGATGTTCTTGATCCGGAGCAGACCTTTGATCCTGATTCTGCGCTTTCCATCGCCAGGGCGGTGAAGCGATTCATGGGTAACGAAGAACCCGCATTGCCGTTGCTGGATGCCAAGGGCTTCCTCGAACGACTCTCAGAACAATGTGAGTGGGAATTTTGAAATTCAATGTTATCGAATTGGTCAATGTACTGATCGTACTTGGCCTTAGCTTGGTGCTGTTGCGCAAGCGGGATGTCGTCACGCTGTTGTTTGTGCTGTTCGTATGTGGCACGTTCCATTTCAGTTTTGCCGTGATTGCGCTGACGACTAACGACGCCAGCAGCTTGCTGATTGACCTGCATAATGAGGGCGGTGGTCTGCTGGCGCGGCTCTCAACTTTGATTCTGCTGGTTATCGTGTTCAGCCTGCTGGGCCGGCACGCTTACGAGACGTATGTTTCTGGTCGCGCGGGAGAGAAGAAGGATATTGTGTTCGCGTTGCTGGTGATGGGGGGGCTGTTATTGGGATATCTGCTCAACTACAGAACTGGTGACTTGTTACAACTGAAGAATATCGTCTCGATCGAGACGATGTTCGTGCTCGTTATGCTGGGCTATCTTGCGACGGCAACAGGTGTCCCTTCTTTGCAACCAGGAAAGGTCTATGCATGGGGACTGGTCGGGCTGCTCATACTAGGTTTCATAGACGGCATCGCCTTGTATGAGGTGCTTACGCGGCATGCGTGGGCGTCTTTTCTGGAAAGTTCTGGGGCAATTGTGTACCGCGCCGCTTCTGTTTTGTTCAATCCGAACCTGTATGCATTTTGGGCCTCACTGGTGTATCTAGGCTGTGCCTATGGCATGCAGGCGTATAAGCAATATCAATGGATGTTCCTGCTGGGTATGGTGCTGGTCGCGACGGCGATATACCTTTCCGGATCTAGAAGCGCGGGGTATTTGCTGATGGCCCTGCTATTCCTGCCGCCAGTGCTAATTAGGGAGCGCTTGCAGTGGCTGCCCCTACTGGTTCTACTGCTGACTATGCTGTCGATCTATTCTGGAGTCGCATGTCTGGACTATGCAAGTTGGCAGGAGATCGCCCTGTTGGGCGAGAGGTTCATCGCCGCGCCTATCCATTTGGTGAATTACATATTTCAATACATCGGTATCCCGGCGGAGGTCGTGGTGTTGAAGGAGATCGCGGTGTCGATCGAAGGACGTTTTGTCGGCGAGTACAGCGACGCAGGCTGGTTGGTTCTTCATCAGGATGTTGGCTGGACCGGGCTGGGCGCAGTGATTTTGGGGGGCAGTCTGCTGGTCGTACGTGGGATTGGCGCGTATTTGGCGCATCCATCTCCCGCGAGCGTCTACGCACTAGTCTTGTTGCTCTATTGTTTGATTACTGGTTTTGTCACGCGGCTCCAGATCTTCCCCGTCTGGCTGTTCATCGGGCTGGTACTCATAATCTGCATGGGGTATTGGCGACAACTGTTGACCGCTCCTGACAAGGTAGTGAGGTAGCATGCGTGTCCTGATCTTCAGCCAATACTTCTGGCCAGAAAGCTTCCGGATCAACGAGGTAACCAGATCCTTATTGGATAAAGGCGTCAGGGTTGATGTGTTGACAGGAAAACCGAACTATCCTCGCGGGACGATCTTCGATGGCTATTGCGCTACGGGATGCCACCAGGAGACTTGGCAGGGTGTCGAAATAAACCGTGTCCCCGTGGTGCCAAGGAACCGCGGCGGCATGCACCTGATGCTGAATTACTTGTCCTTCATCTTCTCCGGTTTGTTGTTCGGGCCTTGGGTGCTGCGTAGGAAGCGTTTTGATGTGATCTTTGTCTATGCGCCCTCCCCAATACTCCAAGCCATCCCGGCTATTTTTCTCGGCTGGCTGCAGGGGTGCCGGGTTGTGTTGTGGGTACAGGATCTTTGGCCAGAGAGCCTGTCTGCAACGGGCTACGTGCGCAACCGCTGGGCGCTTAAAATTGTCGAATGGGTTGTGCGCTTTATCTACCGACACTCCGATCTGCTTCTCGTGCAATCACGCGCGTTCGTCGCTCCTGTCCGTGCGCTGGCTGCGGACACACCCATAAAGTATTACCCGAACTCGGTGGACGACAGTTTTGCTCTTCCTGCCAAAGGTGAGCTTCCAGTGGTGGAAGGTCTGGACGAAGGATTCTCTGTTATGTTCGCCGGCAACATCGGTACTGGGCAGGCGGTGGAGGTGATAGTGGAGGCGGCCCGCTTGCTGAAAGAGCAGTCTGATATCCACTTTGTAGTTTTGGGTGAAGGCAGTCGCTGGCAATGGATGCAACAGCAAACGCTAAAGCTTGGCTTGAAGAATCTGCATCTGCCAGGCCGCTTTCCGGTTGAAACCATGCCCGGTTTTATGCAGAAAGCCTCCGCACTGTTAGTGACCTTGGCTGACCAGGAAATATTCAAAGCGACCATCCCCAGCAAGGTGCAGGCATATCTGGCGGCGGGGCGCCCGATCCTGGCGTGTCTCAATGGCGAAGGGGCGGATCTAGTTAGCGCAGCCGAGGCAGGACTGGCGGTGCCGGCTGAAGATGCAAAGGCATTGGCTGCAGCGGTAATGGAACTCTACCGTATGCCGCCGCAGGCACGGGAGGCGATGGGGGCGCGCGGTCGTTTATACTACACGCAGCATTTTGTGCATGAAATGCTGGTCGACCAGTTGATAATGCACCTCCTGTCATTGTGCGACCATAAAGTGAGAGCCAAATGAGAGTATTAGTATTGGGGGCCAGCGGCATGCTCGGTAGCGCGATGATTCGGGTGCTGAGCGAAATGACGGACTGGCAGGTGCATGGCACGATCCGTTCAGAAAGCGCGAAGCGGGCTTTCCAGCCAGATATCGCGAGATACTTGATCTCAGGTGTGGATGCAGAGCAGCAGGATTCGTTGTTGCAGGCCTTTATTCAGGTACGCCCCGAAGTCGTGATCAATTGCGTCGGGTTGATCAAACAATTGGCGGATGCGGACGATCCATTGCAAGCCATCCCCATCAACGCGTTGCTGCCGCACCGGTTGGCCCGGATGTGCGAACTGTCCGGCGCCCGTTTGGTGCACATGAGTACCGACTGTGTCTTTTCAGGCGACAAGGGAAGTTATCTCGAGTCCGATCCGTCGGATGCGAAAGACCTGTATGGGCGTTCGAAATACTTGGGTGAAGTCGCCTATCCACATTCCGTTACTCTGCGCACTTCCATTATTGGGCATGAGTTGCAGAGTGCTCACGGTTTGGTTGGCTGGTTCCTATCGCAGAATGGGAACTGCAACGGCTATACGAAGGCGATCTTTTCGGGTTTGCCCACTGTCGTTTTAGCGCAGATCGTACGCGATTTGGTAATACCGAACGCTGCTTTGTCCGGTGTGTATCATGTCGCCGCAAAACCTATATCGAAGTACCACTTGCTTAAGCTGATCGCTGCGGTATACGGCAAGACGATAGAGATTACACCGAGTGAGCAGGTGGTGATCGACCGTTCGCTCGATGCAAGTCGCTTCTGTGAAGCGACAGGATATGTTGCACCGGAATGGTCAGAACTAATAGAGGCGATGCGCACTTATAATTGATAGTTAGGCGCTCCCGATAGACCTGTAATCGACCGATTTCATGAGATAAGTATTGAATTGCCATGTTCTTTTTTGCGGGTTCTTGTTTTGGCTGCTGGCTTGAATGAAGCCTGTGTGATGGCAAACCGGAGAATTGTTTTTTCAGCACGTGGTGATAACTATCACTGTTAATCACCATCTCTTTGTAGAGGTGCTTGATTCGCAGGGGGGGGCTCCTCTGGGCCAATCTTGGCTGATTGGGTTTCCGACCTTATGGATCATTTAGGAACGACTGGTTAGACAGGTTTGGATTTTTATGTTCAAAGATAAAGTATTGATGATCTCTGGTGGTACGGGGTCTTTCGGGAACACCGTACTCAAGCGTTTTCTCTCCACCGAGGTGCGCGAGATACGGGTCTTCAGTCGCGATGAGAAAAAGCAGGAAGACATGCGCATCGCCTTGGCTGACGACAAGGTCAAGTTCTACATCGGCGATGTCCGAGATTACGATAGCGTGACTCAGGCAATGACCGGGGTGGATTACGTGTTTCACGCGGCCGCCCTCAAGCAAGTGCCGTCATGCGAGTTTTATCCGATGGAAGCGGTTCGAACAAATGTCCTCGGTACTGAGAACGTGCTCAACGCGGCTATTGCACGTGGTGTCAGTCGGGTAGTGGTGCTGAGTACCGACAAGGCGGTCTATCCGATCAACGCGATGGGTATTTCCAAGGCCATGGCCGAAAAGTTGATGGTCGCCAAGTCGCGAACTGTTCCGGCGGGAGGCACTGTGTTATGCGCAACACGCTATGGCAACGTGATGGCCTCGCGGGGTTCGGTGATTCCACTATTTGTCGATCAGCTGCGTTCTGGCGAGCCTTTGACGGTAACCGATCCGGAGATGACACGTTTTTTGATGTCGTTGGAGGATTCCGTCGATCTTGTGCTGTACGCATTCAAGCATGCTGAGCAGGGTGATCTTTTTATACAGAAGGCGCCAGCCTCGACGGTGGGTGACTTGGCTCAAGCATTGAAGGAAATGCTGGGCAAGGATAGCCCAGTAAGAGTCATCGGCACCCGACATGGCGAGAAGCTTTACGAATCGCTGGTTTCGCGCGAGGAAATGGCCAAGGCGGAGGATATGGGACACTACTACCGTATTCCGGCCGATAATCGCGACCTCAATTACAAGAAATACTTCGTCGAGGGTGAGCAGCGAATCAACGAGCTCGATGACTACACCTCGCACAATACCTTCCGACTCGATGTGGCCGGAATCAAGGAACTGCTGCTGAAACTCGACTACATCCAAGAGGTGCTGCGTGCTTAAAGTGATGACGCTAGTCGGTACCCGGCCCGAACTGATCAAGATGAGCCGGGTGATCGCAGAACTCGATCGCCAGGTCGATCACGTTCTAGTGCACTCGGGGCAGAACTATGATTACGAACTGAATCAGGTGTTTTTCGAAGACCTTGATATCCGCAAGCCTGACTATTTCCTTGGGGCGGCTGGCGAAACAGCGGCCCAGACGATTGCTGAAATTATCGCCAAGGTCGACTTGGTATTCGAAAGCGAAAAGCCCGATGCTCTGATGCTCTATGGCGACACGAATACCTGCTTGGCAGTAATCCCCGCCAAGCGGCGAAAGATACCGGTGTTCCACATGGAAGCTGGCAATCGCTGCTTCGATCAGCGTGTCCCGGAGGAGTTGAATCGCAAGGTCGTCGACCATCTAAGCGACATCAACATGGTTTTGACCGAACATGCCCGGCGCTACTTGCTGGCGGAGGGCATTCGCCCAGAAACCATAATCAAGACTGGTTCACATATGGAAGAGGTGCTTGACTATTACTTGCCGCATATAGAGAAGTCAAACGTTCTAGCGCGCGAAAGACTGGAAGACGGGCGATATTTTATTGTTAGCATCCACCGTGAAGAGAATGTTGATACTCCAGAAAATTTGTGCAGCCTGCTCGATACACTGCGAGCACTCGCCGACGAGTATTTCCTGCCAATCATCGTTTCGACGCATCCGCGAACAAAAAAGCGCTTGGAGAGTCTTGGTGAGTCGCTAGAGCACCCGCTTATCCGTTTCGTAAAGCCTTTTGGTTTGCTCGACTACATAAAATTGCAGATGTCGGCAATATGCGTTCTCTCAGATAGTGGGACCATTACAGAAGAGGCATCGCTACTAAACTTGCCAGCGGTTACCCTGCGCAACGCCCACGAGCGACCGGAGGGCATGGATGAGGGCGTGCTGATTATGAGCGGCCTGAGGCGCCAGCCAGTACTTGATGCGGTCAAGGTTGTGCTTTCCCAGCATGACCGCACGCGACGGGTGTTTCCGGTGGTGCGGGATTATCAGTCTGGACCTGTCTCTAAACAGGTAGTGCGGATTGTTCTCAGTTATGCCGATTACATCAATCGGACGGTGTGGCGAAAAAACTGATCCCGAGATGAATGAAAGCTTAGTGCCGTCAGAAGGCGTGGAGGGTGATCGTTATCTGATTACTGGTGGTACGGGTTTTATTGGGCGCCGGGTTCTTGCCACGCAGACCCTGTGTGGTCGAGACTGTCGATTTCTAGCGCGATGCGAGAATCATTCTCCGCATGCCGTGAGCGCAGATTTGCTTGATGCACCTTCATTAGTTGCTGCGTGCGCAGGAATTGACTGCGTGGTGCATTGTGCGGGCTATGCCCACTCCTTTGCAACTTGTTCAGGTGATGAGGTTCGCTTGCACTGGCTGGTCAACTTCGAAGGTACGCGCAATCTGATTGAGGCTGCAGGCCGCGCAGGGGTACGCCGATTTGTGTTCATGTCTAGCGTCAAAGCAATGGCTGAGCCTGGCGATACATGTGTCAACGAGGATTTTCTCGGTGAGCCGCTGACGGCTTATGGGCGGAGCAAGTTGGCCGCTGAGGAGGCGGTGATAGATGCTGGGCGACGTTACGGCATGCATGTTGTGAACCTGCGTTTGGCGATGGTCTATGGTTCCGGGGGGCGCGGCAATCTTGAACGGATGGGCCGTCTGGTGCGAAAGGGGGTATTCCCACCGTTGCCGGAAACCGGAAACCGACGTTCTTTGGTGCATGTAGATGATGTGGTTTCCGCTATGCGTCTGGTGGTGGAGGATGATCGGGCAAATGGCCGAACCTATATTGTCGCATCGCATGAAGCCCCTTCCGGGAGGCAGTTGTTTGACGCGTTGCGCGCAGCACAAGGGCTGCAACCATGCGGTTGGGCGATGCCCGAGGGGCTTTTCCGGCTTGCTGGACGGGCAGGGGATGTTGTCGAGCGCTTGGCGGGGCGGCGTATACCGCTGGATAGTGAAGTTGTGAGCCGGTTATTGGATTCCGCATGCTATTCGCCAGCCAGAATCGAGAAGGAGTTGGGGTGGCGGGCACGGGTGCCGCTGGCTGAAGGGTTGAGGGAGATGTTGGGGGTATGAAGCGTTTGTTTGATTTATTCGTGGCTTTGTGCGCTGCAGTGGTTCTGGTGCTGCCCGTAGCGTTGGTGGCGCTGGCAGTTAGACTGACCTCGCCAGGGCCTGTGCTTTATTGGTCGGATCGTGTCGGTCGCCATAACCGCATTTTCCGCATGCCGAAATTTCGTAGCATGCGCATTGGAACCCCGGCGGTAGCGACGCATTTGCTGGCAGATCCGGATACCTATCTGACGCCTATCGGCTCTTTTTTACGAAAATCTAGCCTTGATGAACTTCCCCAGCTCTGGAGCATCCTGGTTGGAGATATGAGTTTTGTTGGACCCCGTCCCGCGTTATTCAATCAGGAGGATCTCATCGCCCTTCGCACTGACTGTGGTGTGCATGAATTGGTGCCGGGCTTGACGGGCTGGGCGCAGGTGAATGGCCGTGACGAATTGCCGATTCCCATGAAGGTTGAACTTGACAAGGAATATCTGCTGCGGCGCTCTTTCATGTTTGACCTTCGGGTTTTATGGCTAACCGCAGTCAAGGTGTTACGGCGGGATGGAGTGTCGCACTGATAGGAGATTCGCCGTTTAATGTAAGTGCATAACGGCGCATTTGACTGGGCCAAGTGGTTAAAATGAGGTCCGCAAAAAAATCGGAGGCGTGTTTAAGCGCCCAATTGAGCTTGCCCAAAGTAATTCTTTCCATTTTCGTTTTTCTATTCGACCTTTCCGCATTGGCATTTGCCTGGGTGGGAGGGTTTCTGTTGCGCTTTAATTTTGATGTCCCCGCTAATTTTGCATACGTGATGTGGTGGGGGTTGGCGATCCTGTTGCCGGTGCATGCTTTAGGATGCCACATTGCCGGCTTGTATCGCGGTATCTGGCTGTTTGCGAGCCTGCCTGACTTGAAGCGTGTGCTTCGTGCTGTGGCGTTGTCGAGCGTGGCGGTTTTCGTGTTTTTTGTCTTCTTTCGCAGTGGTCAGCAGTTGGTGCCGCGATCACTGTTGCTACTGTATCCGATGCTGCTGGTGCTCTACATGGGCGGAGGGCGTGCGGCTTATCGCATGTGGAAAGAGCATCGGCTTTATGGTGGCTTGATTGCACAAGGTAAGCCTGTTGTGATTGTTGGTGCAGGCCGTGGTGGCGCCATGCTGGCTCGTGAATTGGAGCGGAGCCCGGATTGGCGGGTCGTGGCACTTGTCGATGACGATCAGACCAAGTGGGGTCGTGAGTTGTCCGGGAATCCGGTTCTGGGCGGGATAGATACCTTGCCGGAAGTGCTGGCCTCGGTCAAAGCTAAACACGTTATTTTGGCGATGCCGTCGGCAGCAGTAGAGGCTTGCCGTAGAGCTGCGGATTTGGTGGTGGAGGCGGGGGGGCATGTATTTACAGTGCCTGGGTTGGATGATGTGATGTCCGGTCGGGTCGCGATTTCATCGATCAGACCGGTCGAGATCGAGGATTTGCTGGGGCGCGATCCGGTTTGGATCGATACGGCACATGTTGCGGATATGGTTGCCGATAAGGTTGTTCTGGTGACAGGGGCTGGCGGTTCGATAGGTAGCGAGTTATGCCGACAACTCGCTCGTTTCCATCCGAAAAAGCTCGTATTGCTCGAGCTGAACGAATTCGCGCTTTACTCTATCGAGCAGTGGTTTTCGGTAAATGCGCCTGATATTGACCTGGTCCCGCTCGCAGGTGATGTAAAGGACGATTCTCGTTTAGACGAGGTGTTTGCACAGTTCAGGCCACAGGCTGTTTTCCATGCCGCAGCGTACAAGCACGTACCATTGATGGAGGTTGGCAATGCCTGGCAGGCGGTTCGTAATAATGCTCTTGGTACCCTGACGGTCGCTGAGTGTGCGATGCGCTTCAAGGCTGAGCGTTTTGTCTTGATTTCCACTGATAAGGCGGTTAACCCGACGAATGTCATGGGGGCAACGAAGCGATTGGCCGAAATGGTCTGCGAATCCTTGCATAGCCAGGAAAGCGGCACTCAGTTCGAGATGGTCAGATTTGGCAATGTGCTCGGTAGTACCGGTAGTGTGATCCCGAAGTTTCAGGAGCAGATCGCGCGCGGTGGTCCGGTTACGGTGACACATCCGGAAATCACGCGTTATTTCATGTCCATTCCTGAAGCTGCTCAACTAGTCTTGCAGGCGGCGACTATGGGGCACGGTGGCGAGATTTTTGTGCTGGACATGGGCGAGCCAGTCCGGATTGTTGATTTGGCTCGCAAGATGATTCATTTGTCGGGCTATTCCGAGCAAGAAATACGTATCGAGTTTTCCGGTTTGCGGCCAGGTGAAAAGCTCTACGAGGAATTGCTTGCTGATACGGAGCAAACACGTGAAACACCGCATCCAAAGCTGAGAATTGCTCAGGGGCGCCAGGTCGAAAGTGAATTTCTTGCTAATTTGCGATCATGGTTGGCGAATGCCTGCCAGAGTGACGAGCAAGTGCGCGAGCAACTAAAGGCACGCGTTCCTGAATATCAGCCGGCAACCAATAATATCTCTTGAATTCCTGAATACCTTCGCGGACTTTTGTCGCGTGACTACACATACGGTGATGCAGTGACTCACGATTTTCTCGATCTTCCCCAAATTCTCTCGGCGGGCGGGACTGTTCGCCTTCCCGGTTCAAAAAGTATCTCTAACCGTGTGCTCCTACTAGCAGCGCTGGCCGAAGGCGAGACCGAGGTCCGTGACCTGCTCGCTTCGGATGATACCGAACGCATGCTCGATGCGCTAAAAGCCTTGGGGGTCGGTGTCAGTAATCTGGGGGGCGAAAACTGGTTGATCAAGGGCTGTGCCGGGAAGTTTCCTGTTGCGCAGGCTGAGTTGTTTTTGGGGAATGCCGGCACCGCCTTCCGTCCGCTCACGGCAGCCTTGGCGCTGTCTGGTGGTGATTTTGTACTGAAGGGCGTGGCTCGTATGCATGAGCGCCCGATCGGCGATTTGGTCGACGGCCTGCGTCAGTTGGGTGCCGATGTGACTTATCTTGAAAATGAAGGCTATCCCCCGCTGCATGTGAAGCCGGCGAGCATCGTTCTGGGGAGTTCGGTCAAGGTGCGTGGTGACGTCTCAAGCCAATTTTTGACTGGTTTGTTGATGGCCCTTCCTCTTACTGGGCAGACTGCTACGGTCGACGTCGTTGGCGAGCTGATTTCCAAGCCCTATATCGAGATTACGCTGGCGACCATGGCGCGTTTTGGCGTCCAGGTGCAGCGTGATGGCTGGCAGCGGTTTACGGTGCCTGCGGGCAGCCGATATGTTTCGCCGGGAACGGTTTATGTTGAAGGTGACGCTTCGTCGGCCTCGTATTTTCTCGCTCTGGGTGCCATCGGTGGTGGGTCGGTGAGGGTTGAGGGGGTTGGTCGTGATTCGATCCAGGGCGACGTCAAGTTTGCCGAGGCGCTGGCTAAAATGGGTGCCCAGATCGAGATGGGCCCCAACTGGATGGAAGCACGGGCACCGCAAACCGGCCTGGTTGCGGTCGACCTCGATTGCAACCACATTCCTGATGCGGCGATGACGCTGGCGACGACCGCGCTATTCGCCAAGGGCTCGACCACGCTGCGTAACATCGCCAGTTGGCGGGTCAAGGAAACCGACCGCATTGCGGCGATGGCGACTGAATTGCGGAAATTGGGTGCCGTGGTTGAAGAGGGCGAGGACTTCATCTGCGTCACACCGGCTAATCTCAAACCGGCCGCCATTGATACTTACGACGACCATCGCATGGCGATGTGTTTCTCCCTGGCTGCTTTCGGTACGCCGTTGCGCATCAATGATCCGAAGTGCGTGGCCAAGACGTTCCCGGATTATTTTGAACGCTTCGCGGCGGTTACCAAGGCTGCACCTGTCATCGCCATTGATGGTCCCTCAGCTTCAGGCAAGGGAACGGTAGCGGCTAGTGTGGCGGCGGCACTCGGTTACGCCTATCTCGATTCCGGCGCCCTCTACCGGTTGACTGCTCTGGCCGCTCAACAAGCTGCTGTCGATTGGGCGGACGACGTTTCTGTGGCGGCCATTGCCGCGGAACTGGATGTGGAATTTTCCGGGAGCGATATCTACCTCAATGGTGACCTTGTCGGTGATGCCATTCGTACAGAGGATATCTCGGTGGGGGCCTCGAAAGTCGCGGCCCTGCCTGCTGTTCGGGAGGCGCTGCTTTTCCGCCAGCGGACCTTCAACAAGGTCCCCGGCCTGATAGGCGACGGGCGGGATATGGGCTCGGTTGTCTTCCCCCGTGCAGCGCTCAAAGTGTTCCTGACAGCGAGTGCCGAAGCGCGCGCTGAACGACGTTATAAGCAGTTGATCGAAAAAGGATTCTCTGCTAATCTCGCGGACCTCCTGTCGGACTTGAGGCAACGTGACGAGCGCGATTCGCAGCGCAGCGTTGCACCACTTCGACAAGAGGCTGATGCCAAGCTGCTCGACACCACGCATCTCACCATCGAACAGGCGGTGAATCAGGTGCTGGTCTGGAGCAGGGAAGCGTTGCGGTAAGGTGTTGCCGGTCACCCTGGCCGGTAGCTTGTTTTAACCCTAACCCGCTGTGGATCTAACAGTTCGCGGCAGCATGAAAGCTCTCTCCGTCAATGGAATCTTTTGCTCAACTATTTGAAGAATCCCTGGCTCGCCAGGAAATGCGTCAAGGCGAAGTCATCACTGCAGAAGTGGTGCTCA